>NZ_JBVIIM010000052.1:0-24918 GCF_055569765.1 Streptomyces sp. NPDC031365
GCTGGTCAGAGCACGACCTTTCGCCTTGGCGGCGAAACCCCGCTCCCTAACCTGCTCCGCAGGAGTCCGTTTCCTCACCGCCCTGAAGGGCGGCGTATCCACGGAGGAATCTGATGAAGCTGCCTGATCATCCGTGAGCGCGGCATCCGCGTCCAGGACCCGCTCGACGCCGGGCCGGTCGCGGTGACGCCGCGTGCGCTCCAGGCCCCCGTGCGGCACTGCCGGCCTGACCTGGCGACTTCGCACCGCACGGAACCGGGCTCCCGCACGTTGTGCCGGCAGGGGAGCCCGGTCAGGGGGCACCGCACCGACCGGGCGGTGCCCCCTGGGGTGTCGCCGTGCTGCTGCGCGCTGCGGCTCTGTGAGTCCGCCGCGTTGTCAGTGGCCGGTGCCCGGGTTCTCCGGCCGGATGCGTCCCCGCCAGCCGCCGGTGCTGCCGCTGCTCTCCACGTACTCCTTGAAACGGCCCAGGTCGCCCTTGACCCGCCGATCGATCAGGCCGAGGGCGTCGGCCCCCTTCTCGGCGACGCCGGTCGGCTCGACCTCCATCGTGAGTTCCACGCGGGTACGCGTGTCGTCCAGCGGCTCGAACCTGACCGAGCCGCGCTGCCGGGTCTCACCGTCGACCGACCGCCAGGTGATCCGGTCGTCCACGAGCTGGTCGACGATCTCGGTGTCGAACTCGCGCCGCACCCCACCGATACTGGTGATCCAGTGGTTGTGGCGCTCGTCGAGCTGCCTGACCTCGTCGACGCCCTCCATGAAGCGCGGGAAGTCCTCGAACTGCGTCCACTGGTCGTACGCCCTGCGGAGCGGGACATCCACGTCGACCGCTTCCTTGACCGTGCTCATCGATTCCTCCTGATCCGTACTTCGGCGGGGCCGACCGCGCCGAGCGGGCCGGCCTCCTGTGCGTGTGCCGGACGTCGGGTACCCGGAAACCGTGAGGTGAAAGATCGCCGGTTCCGGTCGCCGGGGCCCGGCAGGCGGGCCCCGTGCCGCGATCCTCATCGACCCGACCCGACCCGACCCGCGACGCACCGGTCGGTCTGCCTGCCGTCGACGCGTCAGCGGCCTTGCAGACGGAGGCGGGCCCAGGAGTTGTTGGCGTAGCCCTTGGGGTTCCACAAGGGAGCGGGTGACTCGGGCATGGCCGCACCGGCGGAGTCCCACGCCCGGGCGACGACCTCCACCTCGCCGACGGGCAGATCCACGGTGGTGCTCCAGTGCTGCCACACCCATGGTCCGTCAGCCCTGCCCACGTCCGCGCGGGTCCAGGTGCGGCCTCCGTCCGCCGAGACGTCGACCCGGGCGACCGTACGTCCCTCGCCCGTCAGTGCGTATCCGGTGATCTCCACCGGGCCGTGAGGCAGCCGGGCACCGTCGTCCGGGGACAGGATGTCGCAGTTCAGGGCGATCGGGCCGAGTCCGATACCCCTGTCGGTGCCGGCCTGGTCGGGGTCCGCGTCGGCGGGCAGCAGACGGTATGCCGCGGTCTGGAAGTAGCCGTCCGACGGTGCGGTCCGCGCGGTGACCCCGGTCAGCCATTTGACGCTGCGGGCACCGATCCAGCCGGGTACCACAGCACGCAGCGGAGCTCCGTGGACGCGGGGCAGCGGGACGTCGTTCATGGTCAGGGCCAGCAGGACCTCCGGCGCGAGGGCTTTGCCGAGTGGGATGGAGCCTTCGAAGGGCTGGGGCGGATCGGCCGACGAGCAGATGTCCGGGGCGTGGAAGGCGATGTGCGCTGCCTGCGGTTCCACGCCGGCGTGGGCCAGGACATCGGCCAGCCGTACTCCGCGGAAACGGGCGGTCGAGATGCCGCCCGGACCCCACGGTGCCTCGCCGGGGATGTCACGCACGGCGTTCAGGCCGGCCCGGCGGTTGCCCGCACACTGAAGGGTCACCGTCACCTCGACCTCGTCGAAGCGGTTCCGCAGGTCCTCCAGCGACAAGCGCAGGGGCCTGGCCACCAGGCCGCCCACCTCGAGCCGCCATTCCCGGGGGTCCAGGTCGGGGAGCGGTCCGTGGTTGCGGCTGTAGAACGCGTCGACGGGCGTGGTCAGAGCGCCGGCCAGCGCGGAGGGGGGTGGTTCGGCGTTGAACGGCTGCCGTTCGTGGACCACCATGTCGTCCCTCTTGCCCCAGATGCCCATACTCTGCGATTGTCCGCCTCTCTCCGGCAGGCCGCCCGGCCACGCCGTCAGGGCCGCACCTCTCCGGGCGGCGATACGTTCACGGAACTCGGACATCCGCGGCGCTGACCGGGACGGGCTCTCAGGACGGGTCCGCGTACTGGACGGCGATCGCTGCGGCGCGGTCTCGCAGGATGGTGCGCAGCGACTCCGGGGCCAAGGCTTCCGCGTCCGTGCCGAGTTGCCACAGCGCCCACTCGGCATGCCGTAGATCCTGGAACGTCGCCTCCAGCCGCAGCCATCCGTTCGCGTCGGACTCTGCGGAGCGGACGGCTACCGCGGTGCTCAGCAGATCCCCTCGCCGATCCGGGCGCACCCGTACCAGCACGGCGATATGGCCGCTGGACAGGAACTGCGCGCAGCGTTCCCGCCAGACACGGTCCAGATCGACCCGGTTCAGCCGTTGTGCCGGTTCGGGGAGTTCCTCGGCCGCCAGCACACGCGACAGCCGGTAGGTGCGGTCCTCGCCGGATCGCGTGGCCAGCAAGTAGCCCCTGTCGCGTACGGTGACCAGGCCGATCGGGTCCACCGTGCGCCACCGTGGTGTCTGGTCCGCGGCCGCGTAGTGGAGGCGCAGTCTGTGGCCGGTGAGCACCGCGCGCCGGATCTCGGTCATGGTCGTGCCGGGCACTTCTTCGATGACCGGCCGGCGCGACAGCAGGTCGGTTTCCGGCTCGACGAGAAATCGCCGGGCGGCGTCGCTCGCGATGGTCCGATGACTTTCGGGCAGGGCGTCGACCACCTTGCGCATGGCCGAAGCGAGCGCCGCGCCGAGGCCGAAGACCTGCTCGCCGCGCGCCGATCCGGCGGTCAGTACGGCGAGGGCCTCGTCATGGTTCAGTCCGGTCAGTTCGGTCCGGAAACCCGGCAGCAACGCGAACCCGCCGTGCCGGCCGCGTTCGGCATGGACCGGGACACCGGCTGCGGAGAGCGCCTCGATGTCGCGCAGCACGGTGCGGGTCGAGACCTCCAGCTCACGGGCGAGTGTGTCCGCGGTCAGCCGACCGCGCTGCCGCAGCAGCAGCACCAGCGAAACCAGCCGATCGGCACGCATTCCAGAATGCTAGCGAATACATGACCAAGGATGTCGTGAATAGTTGGAAGGCTCATCAGCACCGAGGCGCGGCGAGCGCGGCTGCCGCGCCGAGGGACGTCCGTGCTCGTCATGAATGCATTGGAGCTGATGTGACAGTGGAACGAACGGCAGTCAACCCGGTGACGTGGTCGGTGGAGAGGGGATTCAACCAGGGTGAGATCGTCTCCGGTCACACCCGGACGCTGTACTGCTCCGGACAGACCGCGATGAACGGCGACGGCGAGCCCCAGCATGACGGTGACATGGCCGCGCAGTTGGCATTGAGCATCGACAACCTGGAGGCGGTGCTCGGCGAGGCCGGCATGTCCCTCGCCAACCTCGTCCGGGTCAACGTCTACACCACCGACGTCGATCTGCTGTTCCCGCACTACGGCGTGCTGGCCTCGCGGCTGGGCGCGGCCGGGGTGGCACCGGCCACCACGATGCTCGGGGTGACACGGCTGGCGATCCCCGGCCAGTTGGTCGAGCTCGAAGGGACCGCTGTCGGGTGATGCGGCTTTCCGCGCGGTGACACCCGACGGACTGCCGGGCTGCAGCGGGTGGTTGCGGGGGCGCATGCGCGTGGTGGCGTGCTCCGCCGGTGGGGCGGCTCCCGCGTGCACCACTCGTCGTGGAGAACCGCGTACCCTCCGGCCGGGGCCCGGGAGCCGCCCGCGGCGTGCACCAGGACGTCCGGTACGCCGACGAGCTCGGCCGCGGTCGCGGCCGACGTCGCCACGCCCTCGGGGGTGCTCGGGTCAGCCTGCACGCAGTGGGCGTCGGCCGCCCCCGATGACGTACGGGCAAGGCTGACGCCCCTCGCCCCGGCCTCCCGAAGCCGCCGTGCCGTCGTCGGCCCGGCTCCCTTGCTGCCGCCCGCCACCATGGCGGTACGTCAGTCGAGATCACTGCTGTTCATGTCCACCACCCTGAGCCCTCCCCCGGGGGAGAGACCCGAGCCCGCAGCACCGGGGCGGCCGTCGTCGCAGGCGGCACGGTCCTGGAGCCGATGGGATAGGGTCCGGAGGCCGATCGTTCGCTTGCGGTCGCTCACCGCGGCGCCCTGGGGGGCGCGCCGCACTTCCACTGTCTTCAGGGGGGTTCCCTCATGACGCATGCGCCGATGCCCGTGCCCGTACCGTCGATGCCCGCGCCCGGTCGTGTGCTGCGCTCACCGGTAGGGCTCTCCTATGCCGTGACCGCGCTGCTCGGCGTCGTCATCGTCGTCGATCTGCTGATCGTCGCGGCCTCGCTCAACATGCGGTCGCTGATGAGTAAAGTCGCCTCGGGCGGCACGATCGACTTCGACGAGGGTGAGGCGAGCCGGGCCGACTACGCGATGGCCGGTTCCAGTGTGCTGTACCTCGTCGCCTTGCTGGCGACCGCCGCGGTCTTCATCATCTGGTTCCACCGGGTCCGCCAGAACGCGGAGGTCTTCGCGCCGGACACGCAGCGCAGGACCGCGGGATGGGCGATCGGTGCCTGGTTCATCCCGATCGGCAACCTCTGGATTCCACGCGGCATCGCCGCCGACGTGCTGCGGGCCGGCCAGAGCAATCCCTACGCCGGTACGGTGCGGCACCTCGGGCTGCTCAACGCCTGGTGGGGCACGTGGGTCTGGGCGGCTGTCTTCGACCGGTACGCGTCCAAGGCGTACTCGAGGGCCCAGGACGTGGACGCGGTCCACGATGCCGCGGGGCTGGTGATGGCCGGCGCCGGCTTCGACATGGTCGCCGCGGTCCTGGCCATCCTGTTCGTGCGCCGGCTGACGGCCGCTCAGCACAGCAAGGCCCTTGCGGGACCTGCCCTGCAGGGAAGCTGAACCGCCTGCCCGTCGTTCTTCGCCTCCAGCCGCCGCTCGTGGTTCCTGTGGGCGTTGCTGCCCTGCTCACCGGGCGGTGGTTTCACCATCGCTCGGGCTGCTCTGCCGTACGGGCCCCGGGTGCTCGAGGCTCGGACGGAGGTCGCCGGTCCACGCCCGACGTCCCGCATCCTGGGCGGAGAGCGGCGCCGGATCGCCGGAGCGACCGTCCGAAACGAAACTCACCCATGACTCCGCCGGCGGAGCCGGAACCCCGGTACGGTACGGCGGGGTGGAGAGTTCAGGCGCAGGACCAGGCCGACATCCCCTGGATACGGGCCAGGCGCTCGGCCACGGCGATCTGTTCCGCGCGGGTGGCCAGGTCCGCGCGGGGGGCGTACTTGAGCCCGCCGGCCGTTGCCCAGCTCGACTGCGTGAACTGCAGCCCGCCGTAATGGCCGTTGCCGGTGTTCGTCTGCCAGTTGCCGCCGGATTCGCACGCGGCGATGGCGTCCCAGTCGGCTGCGGGGGAGATCGACGGCGAGGCCACCGCCGAGGTGGCCGTGCCGAGGGCGGCCGCGGCAACCAGAACCACCAGGGCGGTGCGGATCCGGCTCCTGGGCGCGCCGCCTTTGGGAGCCGCGTGAAAGATTCTGCTGCATGTCATAGGGAGACTGTTACGTCATGCGTCGGGGCAACGGCATGCCGGGCGCCGTCTCCTTACGCCGGACGGGGGGAGACCGCACCCGTCCGGATACTCGTACGGCCGACCGGGGCACGGTGGCACAGCCTGTCGCAACGCCCGGCGGTGGGAGCCGTGAGCCGGTCGTGGTGACGGCCGTAGCGGGGGGTCAGTCGCGGCTGCGTGGCGGATTCGGCTCGGAGGGAAGGGCTGCCGCGCGGGGGCGGAGCAGCAGTGGGGTCGCCAGCAGGAGCACGCCGGCCAGTGCGATGGCCGCGCGGGGGCCGAGCAGGCTGCCCCACACGCCCCAGGCGGCTGTCAGGAGCGCGGTGGTGGCTCTGCTCGTCACCGTCCAGGCTGTCAGTGTGCGGGAGACCCGGTCGGGCACCGTGCGTTGGAGGCGGTAGGTGGCGCAGACGGGGTTGAAGACACCGCAGCAGAGGATGAGCCCGAACTCGACGCCGATCACCAGCAGCAGTCCCCCGGCGCCCGGCCCCGGGAAGGCCAGACCGATGGGCCACAGGGCGCGCAGCGACCCGGCAGCGACCAGGACTCGGTGCTGTCCGAACCGGGCGGTGAGGGGCCGGGCCAGGCGCGATCCGAGCAGCCCGCCGACCGCGGGCGCGGCGAAGGCGAGACCGTACTGCCATGGCGGAAAGCCGAGTCGGCCCAGCATCAGGACGGCCAGCAGGGGCGAGGTGGCCATCACCAGGCTGTTGAACAGGGTGGTGTTGAAGAACAGCCGGCGCAGCACCGCGTCGGCGAGGATGTACCGCCAGCCGTCGAGCAGGTCCCCGGCCCGCATGCGGCCGGCCTTCCGGCGCTCGGGCCGCGGCTCTCCCCCGCCCGTCGCGCGGATGCCCACCGCCGACAGCAGGTAGCCGGCCGCATGGGCCACCACCGTCGCGACCGGACCGAGGAGTCCGATCGCCGCGCCGCCCAGCGGTGGCCCGACGATCGTGATCGTCCAGGCTGTGGACTCCAACCGGGCGTTGGCGACGAGCAGTTCCCCGGCCGGCAGCAGCGTTTTCAGGTAGGCGCCGGAGGCGGCGCGGAAGGTGATGTCGGCTGCGGCGACGGCGGCCGAGACCAGCAGGAGGTGGAGGAAGGTGAGGGCGTCGAGCGCGAACGCGACGGGGATCGTCAGCAGCGCCGCGAACCTCACCAGGTCCGTCGCGACGAGCACCTGCCGCTTGCGGCGGAACTCCACCCACGGGCCGAGCGGCACCGCCGCGGCCGCGCCCACGGCGGCTCCCGCACTGGACAGTGCGGCGACCTCGGCCGGTCCGGCGTGCAGCACCTGAATGGCGATCAAGGGGAACGCCCCGAAGGCGAGCCATGTGCCGAGCCCGCCGGCCCCGTGCGCTGCCCACAGCCACCCGAACTGCCGCCCCAGCCGGTACTCACTTCTCAAGTCCGGCCCCCTCGTCACCCACCCGCACAACCGTTCAGCGATCGGAGCAATCAAAGCGAACGCCCTGACCAGGGATCAAACAACCGGGAGGACCCCATGCCACAACCATCGGTTGTGGCCCTAAGGTATGGGCGTGGATCTCGACACCGTCCGGACGTTCGTCGCCGCCGCCGGCGCGGGGCGGTTCCAGGAGGCCGCCGCCGAGCTGGCGGTCACCCAGCAGGCTGTCTCCAAGCGCATCGCCGCGCTGGAACGCAGCCTCGGCGTGAGACTGTTCACCCGAACCGCCCGCGGCGCCGAACTCACCATCGACGGGCAGGCATTCCTGCCCCACGCGCACGAACTGCTGCGTGTCGCCGAACGCGCGGAAGCGTCCGTGCGCCCCGGCCGCCGTCCGCTGCGCGTCGACGTGATCGCATCGCGCGGCGCGCAGTCGGGTCTGATGCGCGGCTTCCACCGTGCGTACCCCGAGATCGACCTCGACGTGGTGATGCTCTTCGAGATCGAGACGGCCGTCGCCGCCCTCCGGTCGGGTGTGATCGACGCGACCTTCCGCGCCGTCGCCGCGCCCGGTCGGCCCTTTCCCGAGGACATCGAGTCGGTCCGGGTGCTCGACGAGCCGCTCCAGCTCCTCACCGGCCCCGCCCACGCGCTGGCCGGGGCCCGGTCGGTGACCGTCGCCCAGCTCGCCGGGCACCGGATCTGGATGCCCGGCATCGTCCCCGGAACCGAGTGGGCCGCCTACTACGACGACCTCGTCGCCGAGTTCGGCCTCACCATCGAAGCCACCGGCCCCAACTTCGGTTCCGACGCGCTCCTCGACACCGTCGCCGACACCCCGGCCCTGGCCACCTTCATGGGTGAGCACACCCGTCTCATCTGGCCCGCCGGTCACGACCTGCGCCGTATCCCGGTCACCGACCCGACCCCCGTCTACCCGCACTCGCTCCTCCACCACCGTGACAACCCCCACCCGGCGCTGGGCACCCTCCGCGCCCACCTCACCGCCACAGCGGCCGGTCATGACACGGCCGGAACCTGGACGCCGGGCTGGGTGACGCCGCGCTGAACGCGTCCAGCGCAGTGGTGCACGGTCGGCAGCGCCCGGCCGGAACGGGCGAACGGGCCGGGTGCGAGGTGGTTCTGCCGAGCCGGGCGGCGGTCAGTTGCCGCCCACGGTGCCCGAGAGTTCGTTCGATACGGCCATGGACCGCCTGGGCATCGCCGACCCGGCCACGCGGCAACTGGGCGAGCTGTCCGGTGGACAGAGACAGCGCGCACTGATCGCTCAAGGATTCGCCCAGGAACGGGACCTGCTCCTGCTGGACGAGCCGACCACCGGGCTGGACCCCGAAGCGAGGGAACGCAGCGCGAGGCTGCTGACGAACCTGCTCACCGACGGCGTGACCGTCGTCCACACCACACGATCTGGACGCCGCCCGCTCGGCCGACGCCTGCATCCTGCTCCGCGAGGGACGCCTGGCGGGACAGGGCCACCCCGGCCAGATCCTCGCTCGCCCCGTTGGTGCTTGCCCCGATCTGGCAACCGGCCTGAGAGGCGGTGGGGTCCGCCGGCTTCGGTTCCGCGGCACCTCGTAGCCACGGTTAGGCAGAGGCCGAAGCCCACCGGGCCCTTCCACCGCACCCTGCTGGAAGGGTGTGGCAACCCCGTGCCGATGGTGACCTCCGATCGGATGAGGACCGCGAGCGAGCCGGCGCGCCGCAGGCCGGCACGGCACGCCCCCGGCGGGGACGCCACCGCCGGCTGAAGGAGGCCGCACCGGCCCACGCCGCCGGCACCGCGAGCGACTTGCCGGCCCAGCACCTCACACTGACCGCGGCCGGACTGGCCGGCGGACCTCCCCCGCGACCGCGAAGGGGCGTCCCTGCCGGGCAGGGGCGGCCGGGACGGTGACGCGGCCGCCACCGGGCTGAAGCGTGGTGGAGCCGTCGGGCGACCTGCGCGGGCCATCGGCAAGGGGCGGGCACCCGCTGCACCGGAACCCTCCCTGCCGGGTCCCCGGTGCTGTCGGCACTGTCGGGGATTTCACCGGCAGCGGTGAGGGATTCTGCGGTTCAGCCGGCGACACTGCGGTCGTCGGCCGCGTCTGCCGGTGAGAGGGTTGTTCACCTCCTTCGTCTGGGACCGGGCCGTGGCGCACCGGGACGCCCGTTGCCGCCCGACGCGCGTTCCCGGCGGTGCCGAGCCGTCAGGCGTCGGCGATCGGAGCAACGCCCAGACGGATGTTGTCGATCGCCCAGTACCAGTTGTTGCCCGCGTTGAAGAGGCGGAAGGACACCTTGGCCGAACGGGCCGCTGCCGGGACGGGGCAGGAGAGCCGGACGAGGTGGTTCTCCTGGTCCCGGCCGTGGTTGGTGTTGCCGGATCCGGCACTGCTGTAGTGGAGCAGCCGTGTCTTGTCGCCGGAGTCGAACTCGACGATGACCTCGGCTTCCTGAGGGCTCTCCTGCCGGTAGTGGGAGTCGAAGCCCAGGTGCAGGGTGGAGGTGCCGGGCGGGATGTCAACCGCCGGGCTGGTCAGGGTCGAGTCGAACCGGCCCCGGCCCGACGGACCGCCGGTGTCGTCCCAGTCGTCGGGGTCGGCGACGGCTACGACGCCGAGAGCCCGCGTGAAGCGGGCGCGGTTCTGCCCGGCGGGGAACCAGAACTGCTTGGACATGAGCGTCCAGCCCTGCAGTTCCCGCGTACCCCGAGGCATGTCCGGCGCGTTGGTGACCGTCCAGCCCTCGGGGATGGCCCGGGTCCAGCCGAGCAGACCCGGGCGGCCGAGATCGGCGGCCGGGGCGAGCACGCGGGCGGCGGACTCGAAGTCCTCCGCGAGGAGGTGGCCGGTCATGACGGGGCCGGTCCTGACGGGCAGGGACGCGTACACCTCCGTGACACTGCCGCTCTGCTCCGCCGTGACGGTCGCCTCGAGGGTTGCGGACACGCGCGGCGCCGTGACGGGTGCGACGACGTCCCAGGCCAGGGTCACGTTCGAGCGCGCCGGAAGTGACGTCGGCGCGACGCCCCGGACTGTGGCCCTCCAGCCCTCGGGGAGGGCCGGGGTGGCAGTCAGGCGGGTGAGCGGTGTGCTGCCGGCGTTGGTGACGGACGCACTCACGGTGGCGGGTCTGCCCGGGGACAGGACGGCGCCGTCGGTGCCGGGTGAGCTCGCCGGACCGCTGAGCGTAACGGTCAGAGCGGGGGTGACCTCGGTGAGTACGCGTGCGTCGGCGAGCCTGAGCAGTCCGGCACCCCGGGCGTGCGCGGCGACGACCAGCCGGCCCGCGGTGGCGTCGCGGGAGGGGGTGACCGTGAAGCGCACGTCCGCCGAGGCGCCGGCGGCGAGCGCTCCGGGGGGCCTACCGGTCCGTTCGACCGTCCAGCCGGACGGGGCGGTCAAGTCGGCGAGCAGGTCGCCGAGCCGGTCGTGGCTCCGGTTGTGCAGGGTGACGACGACATCGGTCGGGTTGCCCTGGGTGAAAGGCGTGTCCAGGGAAGGCAGGGGCTCGGGCAGGCCGATGGTCGCGGCCAGCGCGGGGGGTATGCCGGTCGCCGGGTCGGTGACACCGGGTCCGTCGAGGGCCAGGCGGCCGGTCATACGCCGCAGGAAGACCGGGTCGTCCCGGTCGACGACCACGATGTCGTACCAGCCGTGGTCCCCCGGGCGCAGCCGCACCGTCCGGGACGAGCCGGGCCTGAGGGTGACGGTGTGCACCCGGTCGCCCTGCCCGCGGGAGTGGACCGACTCACCGACGAGGAGTCTGCGGGTGGTGGAGGAGGGGTTGGAGCACACGATCCGCACGTGACCGGCGGCCGGCTGCTCGTCGAGATACGCCTCGGCGCCCACACCGGTGCCCCGCAGCTCCCATACGGACCAGCCGGGACCGTGCACCTGGAGGTCGTAGCCGTCGTCGCCGTGTTCGACCGTGTGGTCGGCTCTTCCGCGCGCGGGGACCGTCCAGGTGTGCGGGGCGGTGCCGTCGCCGGGGTAGGCGGTGAACCAGGCACCGGTGGACCCGTCGTTGCCCAGGTGGAGGCGGACGGCGGTGCGGGTGGCGTGGGGGCGCAGGGACAGCCGGTACGGGGAGGTGCGCGTCCGCCGGGTGCCGGGCTCCTGCACGGGGAGCGACTGGTTCTTCGGCGGTACGGGGTTCCAGCGGCCGACCGGCGCCGGCACCGGACCGGGCTGCTCGACCTCGGGCTGCCGGTGGGCCCGGTGGAAGTCGAAGGCGGAGGTGAGGTCTCCGAACACGCTGCGGCGCCAGGCGCTGATATTGGGCTCGTGGACACCGGTCCACTGCTCCAGGAACCGGATGACCGAGGTGTGGTCGAACGCCTGTGAGCTGACGAAGCCGCCCACGGTCCAGGGCGACACGACCGTCATCGGCACGCGCGGGCCGGGACCGACCGGGCTGCCGTCGGACCAGTCGTCGTCGTTGCCGGAGGCCGGCCGTGGCGCCACCGGTGCCGGCACGTGGTCGAAGTAGCCGTCGTTCTCGTCGAAGTTGATGAACAGCACCGTCTTCGACCAGGTCTTCGGGTCACTTGCGATGGCGTCGAGGAGGTCGTAGACCAGATTGGCGCTGCCGACGGGAGTGGAGGTGCTGGGATGCTCGGAGAGCGCCGCCGTCGGGACAACCCAACTGACCCGGGGCAGAGTGCCCTTGTCGATGTCGGACCTGATCCGCTGAACGAGCGTGTCCGGCTCGGAGCGGTGTGCGCCGCGCAGGAACAGCCGGCGCTCGGCCTCCGTCAGCGCGTCGACACCCCGCTGGAACTCGGCCAGCTCGGCCCTGCGCTGCTCCGGGCTCTTGCGCAGGAGGCTGTCGTAGAACTGCTCGGTGGTCGAGTACCGGCCGCCGACCCTGGAGAGGATCTTCCGGCCGATCTCCTTCCAGGGCCGGAAGTACTCCACCGCGTTGTCGGTGAAGTTGTCCCACTCCTGGTAGATCTGCCAGGAGACTCCGGCGGCCTCCAGGCGTTCGGGGTACGTCGTCCAGGTGTAGCCGGCGTGATCGTGGTCGTACGCGGCGTTGGTGACGGCCCGCCCGCCACCGTCCGGTTCGTAGCCGGTGGTGCCCGTCCACAGGTAGTTGCGGTTGGGGTTGGTCGAGCCGTAGACCGAGCAGAAGTAGGAGTCGCAGATCGTGAAACGGTCGGCCAGTTCGTACTGGAGCGGAATGTCGCGCCGGTCGTAGAAAGCCATGGTGCTCTGGGTCTTGGCGGCCACCCAGTCGTTCCACCAGCCGTTCGCGCGGGCCTGGTTGGCGTCACGGAAGCCGTGCGCGAGCGCGCCCAGGTACTGGATGTCGCTTTCCGGGCGGCCCGCGTCGACCGCCGCCCGGCGGGCCGAGAACGGCAGGACGGCACCGCCTTCGGACCGTGGCTGCTCGAAGACGCCGGCCCCCGAGGGCAGACGCAGCGGCGTACGGTCGCCGAAACCGCGCACGCCCTTCAGGGTTCCGAAGTAGTGGTCGAAGGAGCGGTTCTCCTGCATCAGGACGATCACATGCTCGATGGCGCGCAGGCCGCCGCGCGGCATCGGCGCGGCCATCGCCTCGTGCAGCGACGGAGGCAGCAAGGAGAGCGCGGCCCCACCGGCGAGAGTGCCGAGGACCTTACGGCGGGAAACGTCAGACATGCCGGGGACGCTATGGTGCGTCCACCGCACAACGAAACCCCGGGCAAAGGGTTTTCGCCGACCGTTCACCGGGCGGCATCGGCTGTTCCGCTGCCCGTGGGCTCCGCTGCGGATCCTGCTTCGCAGCGGAGCGGCGGCGCTCGTGACAGCGGGCCCCCGGGTGTTTCCCGGGAGCCCGACGGCGCGCAGCGCCGGCGTTCCCGCACGCGCAGGGCGGGCTGCCCAGCAACCACGGCAGCAGTGTGCCGCCCTCCTCCCGCACACCGGCGCGGTTGCGCCACGCCGCCAGGAACGTCTCGGACATGATGTCCTCGGCCGTCGACCAGTCGCCGGTCAGCCGCAGCCCGTGGTTGTACACGGCACCTGCGGACTCCTCGTACCGCTGGGCGAATGCCTCGCGGTCACCTTCGCGCACACGGCGCCGCAGGTCGCTGTCTGAGTCCCTCCCACTTCGTTCTCTCCGCGACGGCGTGCCGCAAGGAGAACGGGGAACGTGTTGTCCCACGCACCAGCCGGTACGACGCTCTCACCTCGTCAGGAGGCCCACATGATGGTCGTTGGCATCATTGCAGTCTGCGTGGTCATCGCTGTCCTCGCCTTCCTCGTCCCACGCCTCTCGCGGCACCCGCAGAACGGCGCGCAACGCACCCTCGGCGTCGGCTCCCGGGCCGGATCCAAGGCTCCGGGCCCGTTCGGGCGCCTGTTCAGCAAGCCCTTCCGGTCCAGTTCGCGCGCGGTCAACCGCAGCGGTTCCGCGGGCCGGCGAGCACGCGGGAAGCTGCCGTTCTGACGCACGGGGTGTGTGCCACCTCTTCGACCTGCGGGACCGCACCACGGCGCGCGTGCGGCCGTGATCGGACGACAGGGGCACACAGCGTCGCAGCAACCACTGGAGGGTGGCCGCACGCACCTCTGTCACTGTCGGCCACCACTACTCGCGGAGCGAGGCCGCCTGCTCGATCCGGGTGGGCGCCGGCGCCTCCGGCGCCCACCGGCGTTGACGCGCCCACGGACGGGCGCAGGCCGCTGCGACGGCCGTCAGGGCAGGGTCCACTTCTGGTTGGGGGCGGTGTGGCAGGTCCACAGGTGGACCGGTGTCCCGTCGTTCCAGGTACCGCCCGAGGCGTCCAGGCACTTGCCCGACTGCGGATTGCGGACCGTACCGTCCGGCTGGGCCGCCCACTTCTGCGCACCCGTACCGTTGCACGTCCACAACTGGACCCTCGTGCCGTCGGCACTCCCACCACCGGAGAGGTCCAGACACTTGCCCAGCGCCCTCAGCGTGCCGTCATCGGCCACCGTCCAGCGCTGCGCCACCGTCGAGTTGCACGTCCAGATCTGCACCTCCGTACCGTCCGCCGTACCCGCGTTGTCCACATCCAGACACTTGCCGTTCACCCCCCTCACCTCACCCGTGCGGGGATCGGACGGAGATCCGGCCTGGGTGATCCGGATGTTGCGGAAGGACGCCTCGTCGCCGTCACCGTGGTTCTGCAGACCGACATGGCCCTGCTTGAGACTGCGCGCCGGGTCGGTGTTGGTGAAGTCGTTGATCTTGCGGCCGTTGAGGAAGATCTCGAGCCGCTCCCCGGTGACGCGGAGTTCGTACGTGTTCCACTCCCCCGGCGGATTCAGCGCGGCGTCACGGGCGGCCAGGGCTGCGGACTGGAATCCGTACACGGCTCCCGTGGTGCGGTCGGCGGCGTCGGTGGCGTCGATCTGGATCTCGTAGCCGTGGTCCACCGCCGACCACGGGTCGTCGGACGCCGGGAATCCGATGAAGACACCGGAGTTGTCGTCACCGTTCAGCTTCCAGTCCAGCTTCAGCGAGTAGTCGCCGGTGAACTCCTTGGCGTCGTACCAGAGCATGCCCAGCCCGCCGTACGAGGTGAGGGAGCCGTCGGCCAGGGTGAAGCCGCCGGGACCCGCCTGCTTCCAGCCGGTCGTGGAGGTGCCGTCGAACAGCGGCGTGTAGCCGGTCTCGGGGCGGCAGTCGGCCTTGGTGGTGCCGGCGGCCCAGCGGATGCCTCCGAGCAGATGCCTGCGGAAGGCGGGGTCGGCGTAGGACTCCTCGGTGTGGCCGCCGCCGGTGTAGAAGGCGCGGCCACCGGCGTAGTCCTTGCACCACGCGATCGGGTGGTCGCCGGACATGGTGCCGCCGGAGTAGCTGGACTCGTCCAGCGATGCCAGGACGTGGGCCGTGGTACGGGGGTTGGTGCGGTAGTTGTACCACTCGTCGGTGCGCTGCCAGGTGCGGCCGAGGTGTGCGGTGGCGTCGTGCGCCCGGTCCTCGACCTTGACGGTCGCGGGCTGGATGGCGGGGTGGGACTGGAAGAGCGCGCCGGCCAGGCCCTCGTAGAAGGGCCAGTCGTATTCGGTGTCGGCGGCGGCGTGGATACCGGCGTAACCGCCACCCGCGCCCAGGTACTGCTCGAAGGCCGTCTGCTGGGCAGCGTCCAGGACGTCGCCGGTGGTCGAAAGGAACACCACGGTCCGGTACTGGGCCAGATTGGCGGTGGTGAAGGCTCCGGGGTCCTCGGTGGCGGTCACGGTGAAGTTGTTCGCCGCGCCGAGGTCGCGCAGCGCCGCGATGCCCTCGTCGATCGAGGAGTGGCGGAAGCCCGCCGTCCGGGAGAAGACGAGGATCCTGTACGCCGGGTCGGCCGCTGCGACGGCCGTGCGGTGCGGGGCGTGCGTGACATGATCGGGGGCCGGTGCGGCGCCGGGCACTGCGGCGGCCTGGGGGGTCAGGCAGAGCAGGGCGCCGGCACACAGGCTGAGCGCTGTCCTGAGAGGGGTGCGCATCGTGGGTCGCCTCCTTTCTACGGCAGGGTCCACTTCTGGTTGGGGGCGGTGTGGCAGGTCCACAGGTGGACCGGTGTCCCGTCGTTCCAGGTACCGCCCGAGGCGTCCAGGCACTTGCCCGACTGCGGATTGCGGACCGTACCGTCCGGCTGGGCCGCCCACTTCTGCGCACCCGTACCGTTGCACGTCCACAACTGGACCCTCGTGCCGTCGGCACTCCCACCACCGGAGAGGTCCAGACACTTGCCCAGCGCCCTCAGCGTGCCGTCATCGGCCACCGTCCAGCGCTGCGCCACCGTCGAGTTGCACGTCCAGATCTGCACCTCCGTACCGTCCGCCGTACCCGCGTTGTCCACATCCAGACACTTGCCGTTCACCCCCCTCACCTCACCCGTGCGGGGGCCTGTGCCGGTGGAGGTGGTGAAGGAGAACGCATCGACGTCGAACAGGGCGTCGCCGCCGCCCTTGAAGACGAGGTACAGGGTGGTGGTGGCGGCCGGCCGGCCGGCCAGGGTCGCCGTGACGTCCTGGAAGGTCTCCCAGCCGCCGGTGACCGGCACGGTGGCCGTGCCGAGCAGGGTGCCGGCCGGGGAGCCGGCGCGGACCTCGAGGGTGCCGCCGCTGCCGCCGGAGGAGACGCGGGCGGTGAAACCGGTGGCGTTGTCGAGGCTGTAGGGCGTGAAGGAGATCCAGTCTCCGTTGTGGATGTCGCCGACCGTCTTGCCGCCGTGCGCGGGTGTGTGGTTGATGACCTGGACGCCTGCGGAGTCACCGTAGTGTTCGGCCTGACGGTGGCTGGGCTGGGTGATGTGCTGGTCGTGGGCGGTGAGCGCGGGCTGTCCGTTCGCGCCCTTGTCGGTGTACTCGGCGTCGATGACGCCGAAGATGTTGGCGTTGGGGTCGTGTTCGCCGTCCGCCAGGGTCTGCAGGGTGCCGGTGCAGCCGGTGGCCGAGGTCTGCGGATGCCCGTGGCTGTCGTGACCGATGATGAAGGTGACCTTCACCCTGGCACAGTCGATCGTGCCGTCCTCCGGGTCGGTGACCGTCACCTTGAACGGGATGGCGGCGCCGAAGTCGTGGATGGCTCCGTCGGCGGGTGTGTCGAGCCGTACGGTCGGGGCGGTGTTGCCGACGGTGATCTGCACGGAGGCGGTGGCGGACTTGCCGGAGGTGTCGGTGACCTTCAGCGTCGCCGTGTACTGCCCGTTGGCGGTGTAGGTGTGGGACGGGTCGGCGGCGGTGGAGGTGGCGCCGTCGCCGAAGGCCCAGGCGTGGGTGAGCGCGTCGCCGTCGGGGTCGGAGGTGCCGGCCGAGGAGAAGGTGACGGTGAGGGGAGCCGCGCCGGAGGTGGTGTCGGCCTTGGCCTGGGCCACCGGGGCGCGCCCGCCGGTCACATGCTCGATGCGGTACAGGGCCGAGTTGGCGTCGCCGTTGAAGTAGCCCGTGCCGTAGTCGAGGACGTACAGGGCGCCGTCCGGACCGAAGGCCATGTCCATCACCTGGGTGCCGGTCCAGGGAAAGGAGTTGATGGACTGCACGGTTCCGTCGCCGCCGGCCTCGATCCGTTTGATCCAGCGGCGGCCGAACTCGCCGGCGAAGAAGTCGCCGTCGTACTCGGCCGGGAATTTCACCTCGGAGGAGGAGCCGGCGTCGTAGCGGTAGACGGGTCCGCCCATGGGTGACTCGGATCCGTTGCCGAACTCGGGGACGGAACCGCCGTCGTAGGGGATCCAGGCGGGCTGGGCGGGGGGCAGTTCGGTCAGGCCGGTGTTGCGCGGCGACGTGTTCCTCGGCGCCGCGCAGTTGAAGGCCGAGCCCGAGCTGCCGCCCGCGAAGTCGTGGTCGACGTATGCGTTGTTCTTGCCGGTGCAGTACGGCCAGCCGTAGTTGCCGGCCCTGGTGATCCGGTTGAACTCGACCTGTCCGGCTGGGCCGCGGGAGGCGTTGGCCGTGCCCGCGTCGGGGCCGTAGTCACCGACGTAGACGGTACCCGTGGCCTTGTCCACGCTCATCCGGAAGGGGTTGCGGAAGCCCATCGCGTAGATCTCGGGCCGGGTCCTGGCGGTGCCCGGCGTGAAGAGGTTGCCCGCCGGGATGCTGTACGTCGCGTCGGCGTTCACCTTGATCCGCAGGATCTTGCCGCGCAGGTCATTGGTGTTGCCCGAGGAACGCTGGGCGTCGTAGGCGGGATTGCGCGAGGCGCGTTCGTCGATGGGGGTGTAGCCGTCCGAGGCGAAGGGGTTGGTGTCGTCGCCCGTCGACAGGTAGAGGTTGCCTGCCGCGTCGAAGTCGATGTCGCCGCCGACGTGACAGCACAGACCACGGGAGGCGGGCACGTCGAGGATCTTCTTCTCACTGCCCCGGTCCAGTGTTCCGTCGGCTCTCAGGACGAACCGCGACAGCCGGTTGACGCCGTCGAACGGGGTGAAGTCGGAGGCCGTTCCGTCGGTGGGTGCGTCGCCGGCCGGGGTGTCCAGCGGGGGAGCGTAGTAGAGGTAGACGAAGCGGTTGGAGGAGAAGGCCGGGTCGACTGCGACGCCCTGCAAGCCTTCCTCGTCGTGGCTGTAGACGTCCAGTCTCCCCGCCACGGTGGTGGTGCCGGCCGCATCGGTGCGTCGCAGTGTGCCGTCGCGCGAGGTGTGCAGCACCGAGCGGTCCGGCAGGACGGCCAGTGTCATGGGTTCACCCATTTCGGCGACGCCCTTGGCGAGGGTGACCTGTTGGAAGTCTTCGGCCGCCGCGGCCGCGCCACGCGGGCCCTCCGGGGTGGCCGAGGGGGCGGCGGCAGCGGGGCCCACGGGCAGCGCCAGGCCCAACGCGCAGGCCATGGCCGTCAGCAGCGTGCGGATACGTCTGTGTCCCAGCGATCTCGTGCGCACAGAAATCTCCTGGATATGGGGGGTACGGCGGTCCGGGGACCTGCCGTGAGGAGTCTGGGCGCGCGCCGTCGCGCCGTAGGGCACCGGTCGTTCACCCCGAACGGGCTCATGACCGGTTCATTTCAAGGAAGTTAGCGGGCCGCGCCCGATCGCGTAACCCCTTTCGCGCACGATCCCTCATCTTCTTCCTCGCCTGAGACAAAGTGCCGGCGTCGTCGTGCCGGAGCCTCGGAGGCCGGAGCCTCGGAGGCCGGACCCTCGGAGGCCGGACGGTCGTGCACGGCGACCCCGGTAGGGGGACGGCGGGGCGGCACCCGTGCGCTGTGAGATCTCCGCGGCGGCCTCGCCCCTGCGGGCGTCAGCATGCCCGGCGACGGTGCCGAGGGGAGCGGATCCGGTTCCGGTCATCTGTGGGCGCGCATGAAGCGGGCGCGGTGTGAGACGGCAGGCATCCGTCCCCGGCACATCGCTGCGCCGATCCGGTGGGCACCGGGGGCTGCCGTGGGACGGCGTGAACGAACGTTTCCGTGCTGCTCGCACAGATGACGAACACCGCAGCGGGCCAACTCGGATTCCGCTGTCACCGACGGTGTGACCGGCAGCCCGCCGAGCCGTGCCGGTGCCCATTCAATCCGTCGCGGGGCGCCTTCGCGAAGAGGCCATCCAGCTGATCAGGAAACCTCCTGCGTCCCAGGCGAAAGGACCCAACGGGCAGCGGAGTTCTGTTGGCCATCAGAGTACGAACACGTGCGAGCACCGAAGCGTCCCGGGCAGGGCGTCGATATGCGAACGGCCGGGCGGTGGCCGTGTCGCGGCTTCGTCACCCGGCCGTGCCGTCGGCGCCGCTTCCCGCGTCCTCCGGGTCCCCGGTCAGCCGGGTCGCGAGGCGGTAGGTGACGGTGACGTCTCGATACTCCTGACCGGGGGAAACCCTGTCGGGAAGGTGGGTGCGGTAGCTGTGGCTCGTCGCCTCACGCTCCCCGGCGCCGGGAAAGCGGACGGATGTCCTCGGTTCGGCGGTGAAACGAAGCCGCTCGGCGTGGACCGTCGACCCGAACTGAATGTCCCACGCCGGGTCCCGCATTTTCGCGGCTCTCGTTCAGGGCGGCTCCTCCCGCTCCTCGACGGTGCGACGCCGAGCGGGCCGCGGGGCCGGCTTCCCGTCCTCGGCACGTGCTCGGCGCGGGCGGGTGCCGGCCTGGCCACGGGTGGCCCTGCTCCGGTCCGGGTCCGCGGTCTTGCGTGACGTTCTGCGTCCGGCCGGCTCGGTTCCGCTCACGGCTACGCCTGCGACGGGCGGGGCATCCGCGACCGGCGGGGCATCCGCGACCGGCGGGGCATCCGCGACCGGCGGGGCATCCGCGACCGGCGGGGCATCCGCGACGGGCGGGGCATCCGCGACGGCGCCGGCACCCTTCCCCGCCGTTCGGCCTGCCGCTTCCGTCACTCCCGCAGCCTGGCCGGCCACACCCCCGGTGACGCCGCCCACCTCCTCGCCGGCCCGTCCGAGGGCCTGGCTCGCCTCGGCTCCGACATCCTCCGCCGCGCGCGCGGCGCCACCGCCCACCTCCTGCACAGCCTCGCCCGCTCCACGGCCGACATCCTCCGCCACCGAGCCGACACCATGGCCCACGTCCCGCACAGCCGTTCCGGCACCCCTACCCACGTCCTGAACCGCGGACCCGGCACCCCGGCCCACGTCCCGCACAGCCGTTCCGGCACCCGTGCCCAGTTCACCCACGGCCTGACGGGCTCCGCCCCCAATGTCCTGCACGGCAGAGCCCACTCCCCGTGCCAGCTCCCGCAGCAGCTCAGGGTTGCGGTCGAGTGTGGTGAGCACGCGGTCGATGATCAGCGCCACATTGTCAAGACGTACCTTGAGCTGCGCCTGCGCCTCCACCCCCGAGATGCCCAGGTGCACCCGGCCGAGCACGACGTCGGCGCCCACATTCAGCTTCAGCAGGTCCAGCACCTCGGCTTGCAGCGAGACGTGAGCGCGCAGGTTCTCGACATCCAGGTCGATCTCGTCGACCTTCAGGACGGGGACATCGAGGAAGACGTCGGGGTGGGCGCCGGCCGCCGCCCGCCCGCCGACCGTGTCCGCGTACTCCTCGGCGTAGGGCTCGGGCTCTTCCTCGTACGCCTCACGCGCGGCGTACTCGTCGGTGTCCTCGGCGTCGAGTGCCTCGTACGCGTCCGCCTGCTCGACGGGTCCCTCATCGTTCTCGGTGTTGTCGCGCATCACCGCGCCTTCCCACGAGGCCGCCGCATCTTCCGCCCATTTTGTTCCATTATGCGAATCTGTGCGAGGTCAGGGCCGTTCACGGTGGGTGCGGAGGGGGTCCGGGGCGATACAGCTCCCGGTTGCAGTTCGACTGCTCCAGCGCGGAGACGAGCTACGTGTACCTGGCCTTCAGGTACGTCAGGGGCGCCTCGTCGCCGTCAGTGATCACCCGGTTCCGTGCGTCCCGCGACACGACGCGGAACTTCTCCAGCAGTCCCTCCGTGACACCGGTGGTCCACGGCCTGTGCTCCAAGCTGATGAATTCCGGGACCCCGCTCCGCACGAGGCCGGCACATCAGGCGAGCTTGCGGCAGTAGAGGGCGTCCGGGGTGCGTGAGGAGCCGATGCGGCCTGTGAAGGCGATGCCGGCAGCGTACTCGTCGTTCGCGCACTGACCCTTGTAGTGACCCCTTCCGAAGTCGCCGCCCTGGGGGGAAGCCCCCCGGTTGTCGCTCCGGTCGAACCAGACCGTGCGACCGCTCGTGCCGGTGACCCCACCGGGCGAGGCCTCCGCGCACAGGGCGGCCGAGACGGCGGCACCTCGGACGCTGTAGCCGGTGAGGAAGTGGCCTGCGGGACACTGCAGTTTGGTGTAGCCGGACGCCCAGTCACCGCCCGGCGCGACATGCCGTTCGTCCTTGACCACTTCGTGCCCACCGGCCGGGTCCCACAGCTGTCCGGCGCTCACGTCGGAGCACAGCCCCCGGTTGCCCGTGTGACTGAGGCCGAGAAGGCGCTCCCCGTCGGGGCATGCGCCCTTGCGTGCGCCGGGGTCCCAGTCGGGCAGCGCGCGCATCCGGCGGGAGGCGACAAAGTCGGCGTGATCGGGGCTGAGCATCGACCAGCTGGACACGGGGGCCACATGTCCGGAGCGGCCGTCGCTCTCCACCAGCCGGGTCCACGCCCCGGCCCGCCAGTCGTCACCGTCGTGGACACCCATGCGGTGACCCGCGGAATCCCAGTGCAGCAGGGCCCAGCCGTTGCCCCGGCGGTTCTCGTGCCAGCCGACGAGCGGCCAGTACGCGAAGTCGGCGTCCGTGCGGATCAGATGGTCGACGAAGTTCTCGAACCATGCTCGCTGTACGGCGCCCGTCTCCTCCCGCCCGCCGACACCGAACTCGCTGATCCAGACGGGAGCGGTGAAGTGCCGGTCCTGTTCGGCGGTGACGAAGAACGCCTGGCGGTCCAACACGGCGATCAGTTCACTGGGAGAGAGGTCCTGGTAGCGGGGGTCGCTGGTCTCGCCGATTCCGGTGGCGCCACTGTGATTCGGGCCGGTGTACCCGTAGAAGTGGGCGGAGTACACGAGTTTGCCCGAGTCCACGAGGGTGTGTGAAAGCGCGCGTGCGGGTTCCAGAGTGGGGCGTCCGTGCGCGAACCCGTCGACGGGGATGCCGGTCCAGTTGATGCCCTCGACGATGACGAGGAGGTCGGGATTGGCCTCGGTGAGGATGCGGTCGCCGACACGCTGGGAGGCGGTGAACCAGTCATGGTGGTCGCCGAGGCCCCAGTTGGGGTCGTCCCAGACGGTGCGGCGGACCTCGTTGTAGAGATCCGCGCCGACGACGCGCTTGTTCTTCTGGTAACGGGCGGCCATGAAGAGCCAGTCGTTCTCCCATGTCTCCGTGGACTGGCTCGCGTTCCAACGCTCGTTGCCGTCGACTCCGCAGCACCAGCGGGTGGTGTTGGTGTGGTTGTTGAGGATCACCGCGAGGCCGGAGTCGGTGAGTGCGCGTACGACGGTGTCGTAGACCTGGAGCGGGGTCCTCCCCCTGAGGGCGGGGTTGGCGGCGACTGAGTCGTCTGTGACGGGCCGGGTGTCGTGGATCATTTCGTTGGAGAAGGGGAGCCGGACGCTGTTGATCCCGATCTCCTGGAAGCCGGCGATGATCTCGGTCATGGGGGCACGGTCGAGTCCGAGCGGTATCCGGCCGGAGTTCTCCCCGGCGTGGTGGCTGGCGTTCTCCTCCACACTGCCGGTGCCGTTCCAGGTGCCGCTGGCACCGTGCCAATTGCCGGACCGCAGTCTGAACCGGTCACCGTCCGCATCGACGATCCAGCGGCCGCGCGTGCTGAGCGGCGCTGTCCAGTCCTCCGCGGAGGTGACTTCCGTACCGGAGGCGGTTGCTTGCGGGACCGCGACCGCGGGGCCGGGCGCCAAAGGCGCCAGCAGGAGGACGGTGGTGAGAACTACCTTGGCCAAGGAACCGCGCACGGTCACCTTCCCCGTCGTCATCGCACGCCACAGGCTGTCATGACAGCGTCATAATGGGGCATGGTGACGACGTGGTCCAGACTTCTCGCTCCTTGCAACAGCCGGTTTCGGCCGGGGGCGGGGTCTGCTGAACCATCGGAGCACCGCGCGCGTAAAGAAGAACAGACCGCCGCTCGTCCGCGCGGTCCCTTCGCGTCGCACCGATCGTGCAAGGAGTACGCAGCGATGAGCACCACCCGCCTGAGCGACCGGCTCTCCAGCCACCAGCCACTCGTTCTGGGTTTGTTCCGGATCGTCCTCGGTCTGCTGTTCACCAGCGAGGGCGCCGCCACACTTTTCGGCGTACTGGACCGGCAGGCCAGCCCCACGGGTGACTGGCCGTTCTGGTACGCCGGCGTGATCGAGTTGGTCTGCGGAGCCCTCATTCTCCTTGGAGTCACGACCCGCGGCGCGGCGCTCCTCAGCTCGGGAGCCATGGCCTTCGCCTACTTCACCGAACACCAGAAGGACGGTCTCTTCCCCCTGCAGAACGGCGGCCTGTCCCCGGCGCTGTTCTGCTGGGGCTTCCTTCTCCTGGTCTTCTTCGGACCGGGCGCCCTGACGCTGCCGAGGCTGCTCCGCCCCCGCTCCGCGCCGGGTGCCGCGTCCTCGTCGGCCAGGGGCGCGGGAGGTGCCCAGGCGGGGTAGGCGGTTGGCAGGCTCAGTCGGGGGAGGGTCCCGTCGGCGGGGCAAGGCCCGACGCCCGCCCTGCGTTGCGGAAGATTTCAAGTCCAGTGAGACGTTTGTGATGCTATGAGATCTGTGGTGTCGGTTCCCTACGCTTGGCGGGGTCGTTGATCCACGCCTTCTGAGGTATCTCGGGCGGTGTGGGGCGGCGGCTGAATCGTTCGGGGTGGCGGGCGTATGCCGTGGCGAGCGTGACGGCCCTTTGGTCGCGGACCTCGTCGGCGGTGCCGAAGTGGACGCTGGCGGGTGTGTGCCAGCCGATGCCCGAGTGCCGGTGTTCATGGTTGTAGTACGAGGTGAAGGCGTCGAACCATTCGCGGGCGTGCGCCAGGGAGTCGAATCGTTCGGGAAAGTCGGCCATGTACTTGGTGGTCTTGAACTGGGCCTCGCTGTAGGGATTGTCGTTGGAGACTTTCGGCCGCGAGTGGCTGCGGGTGACACCGAGGTCGATCAGCAGCTGGGAGACCTTCTTGGACGTCATGGAGGTGCCGCGGTCGGCGTGGACCGCCTCGGGCACGATGCCGTTGCGTTCGATGGTCTCCCGGATCAACTCCTCGGCGCGCTCCGCTGATTCGGCTCGCTCCACGGTGTGGCCGACGATGTAGCGGCTGAAGATGTCGATGACGACGTAGGCGTGGTACCAGATGCCCTTGGCCGGTCCGGCCACCTTGGTGATGTCCCAGGTGAAGACCTGCGACGGGGCGGTGGCGACCAGTTCGGGCACCGTCTTGGCCGGGTGGGTGGCCTGACGGCGGCGCTCGCCGGACTGCCCGTGCTCGCGCAGGATCCGGTACATCGTGGAGACCGAGCAGTGATAGCGGCCCGCGTCCAGCTCACGGGCCCAGATCTGCGCGGGCGGCAGCTCCGCATACTCGGCGCTGTTCATCAACTCCAGTACCCCTGCACGCTCTTCACCCGTCAGCGCCGACGGCTGCACCTGGGCGTGGGAGCCGGGTGTGCGGGGCGCTGGGGGTTTGAGCCTGCGGTAGTGGGTGGCCCTGGAGCGGCCGGTCAGCCGGCACGCGGCTGTGATGCCCAACTGGACCTCGACGCCGGTGAACGCGGTGTCCACGACGGGGTCGGCCGCGCGCTTCAGTCCGCGCTCTCGGAGATCATTTCCAAGAGCGCGGAAGCTTTTCCCATCACCTCGAGTGCGGCCTTGTTCCGGGCCAGGTCTTTTTGCAGCCGCTCCAC
>NZ_JBVIIM010000053.1:0-24279 GCF_055569765.1 Streptomyces sp. NPDC031365
GCGGTACGGAGGCCACCCTGGCCGTCCCCCGCACTGCCGATCCCCCACCCCCCCCCCCCCCCCGCCCCCCCCACCCCCCCCCCCACCCCCCCCCCCCCCCCCCCCCCCCCCCGGTCCTGTCCCGCTGCGCGAGAGTACTTCCGTCCCAGATCCCCTCCGGGATCAAGCCGACTTTCGGCTGTCCCGGGGATGAACCGCGATGTTCATCGCACCGGAGCGCAGAACGGCGAGACGCTCCTCGAGGACCTCTTCGAGTTCCTCTCGGGTGCGCCGCTCCATCAACATGTCCCAATGCGTACGCGCGGGCTTGGCCTTCTTCTCCTCGGGGCCGTCGCCGTCCACCAGGAGTGCCTGGGCACCGCAGACCTTGCACTCCCACTCCGGCGGGATCTCCGCCTCGACCGAGAAGGGCATCTCGAAACGATGTCCCTTCTCGCATGCGTACTCCACGGCCTGGCGGGGAGCCAGGTCGATGCCGCGGTCCGTCTCGTAGCTGGTCACCACGAGGCGCGTGCCGCGAAGAGCTCGCTCACTCATGAATCGTGCCTCCCGGGCTTGTCGCCCACAGGACAGGTGTCGCTGTCGTCGTCATCCGGTCAACGTCCGGTCGGCGGTAAAGATTCCCGTTCCGGGTCCTGCGTCGCCGTCGTAGCCGCAGCCTTGTCAACCATTGCCGTACCCACCGACGCCCGGTTTGTCACATCTGCTAGCAGATGTGACACAGCGTTTCGGCATCTTTGACGCGCAGTAACGGTACGCCTGGCAGGCCAAACGCGTACACTACAGCCCTTTCGTGCCGAGTGCTAAATCCGCTCGGGAACCGGGTTGCCCGCGTCGGCGATCGCCCGCCGCACCGGCACCCGCGCGAGCAGCACGAATCCCAGGACGAAGAAGCCCACCAGCGAGATGATCGCGTCCCGGTAGCTGCCGGTGAGCTGATAGGTGAGCCCGAACAGCAGCGGCCCGAGCCAGCTCATCCCGCGGTCGCTGACCTCGTACGCAGAGAAGTACTCGGCCTCCTTGCCGGGCGGGACCAGGTGGGAGAAGAGCGAGCGGGACAGCGCCTGGCTGCCGCCGAGGACCAGGCCGATACCGGAGGCCAGCACGAAGAACCACACCGGCGCCCCGGCGGGCAGGAAGTACCCGGCGGCCAGGGTCAGGGTCCAGGCGACCAGCGAGCCGAGGATCGCGCGCTTCGCCCCGTACCGCCGGGCCAGCCGGCCCAGCGCCAGCGCGCCCGCCACAGCCAGCACCTGGACCAGCAGCACGGCCACGATGAGGGTCGACTGACCGAGCCCCAGTTCCTTCGAGCCGTACACCGAGGCCTGGGTGATCACCGTCTGGATGCCGTCGTTGTAGACCAGGTACGCCAGCAGGAAGGCGAGTGTCAGCGGATGCCGGCGCATATCGCGGAGGGTCGCCGCGAGCTGCCGGAAGCCCGGCAGGGCGCCCTTGCCCGCCTCCCGCGCGGGAGCGCGGCGGTCGCGCAGCCGGCGCAGCGGCACCAGTGCGAAGGCGCCCCACCACAGACCGGCCGACGCCAGACAGATGCGCACCGCCATGCCCTCGGAGACACCGAAGCTGTCGTGACCGGTGTAGAGGACGAGATTCAGGACGAGGACCAGGGCACCGGCCGCGTATCCGAAGGCCCATCCGCGCGAGGAGACCGCGTCGCGTTCCTCGGGCGGAGCGATCTGCGGCAGATAGGAGTTGTAGAGCATCATCGCCACGGCCTGTGCCGCGTTCGCGACGACCAGCAGCAGACCGCCGAGCAGATAGCGGTCGCCGTCCAGGAAGAACATGCCGGTCGTCGCCGCGGCCCCGGTGTACGCGGCGGCCGCGAGCAGGGGCTTCTTACGGCCCGTGCGGTCCGCGGCGGCACCCACCAGCGGCATCACCAGGACGGCCAGGACCACCGAGAGGGAGATGGTGTACGCGAAGAACGATCCCGCGCGTACGGGTATGCCCAGTGGGTGGACGAACCCGTCCGCGTCCGCCGCCGCCTCCGCGACCGAGGTCAGGTAGGGGCCGAGGAACACGGTGACCACGCTCGTGGAGTACACGGAGCAGGCCCAGTCGTAGAAGTACCAGCCGCGCTGCTCCCGCCGCCGGCCGGCGGCCTCGTCCCCCGCCGGTGTCCGCACGGTGTCGGTGTCCACCCGTGCCCTCGCTTCCCCGTGAACGCGCTCAGGCGACGGGGCGCGGGGGTCTCAGACCCAGATGCCGCGGTCCTCCATGACCTTGCGCAGTATGTCGATGTGATCGGTCATGATGCCATCGACTCCGAGGTCCAGGAGCCGGTGCATCCGCTCGGGTTCGTTGACGGTCCACACATGCACCTGGAGCCCGTGCGCGTGGGCGGCCTGCACGAAGCGGTGGTCCACCACCCGGATGCCCGACTGCTCCTCGGGAACCTGCGCGGCGACGGCCGACCGGCGCACCGCGGCCGGCAGCCCCCAGGAGCGCAGCCGCAGATTCAGCACGCCCCGGGTGCCGTACGACGTGGCCAGCCGCGGGCCGGCCAGCCGCTGGGCACGCACCGCGCGGGCCTCGGAGAACGAGCCGAGGCAGACCCGGTCCCAGGAGCCGGTGCGTTTGATCAGGTCCAGCAGCGGCAGCAGGGCCGGTTCGGCCTTCACGTCGACGTTCCAGTGCACCTCGGGGAAGGTCTCCAGGAGTTCCTCGAACAGGGGGACCGGTTCCGCGCCCGCCACGCGCGCGTGCTCCACGTCGCGCCAGGGCAGGTCGGCGATCCGGCCCTCACCGTCCGTCACCCGGTCGAGGGTGGTGTCGTGGAAGGCGACGAGCCGACCGTCGAGCGTCGCGTGGACATCGGTCTCGATGTACCGGTATCCCGCCCCGACGGCGCGCCGGAACTGCCGCACGGTGTTCTCCAGGCCGTCCGCCGCCCCGCCCCGGTGGGCGAAGGCGATCGGGCCGGGATGGTCGAGGTAGGGGTGGCGTATCCGCGGGTTCACGGACGCAGTATGGCGCGCCGCGGTCGACCGGTGGCAACGACCTGGCTGCCGTCGGATGCCGGGGGGACGGCGAAGACCCGCAGGAACATCTGGGCCAGCGGGCCGATCGTCACCGCGTACAGCAGGGTGCCGACACCCACGGTGCCGCCGAGGACGAAGCCGGTGACCACCACCGTGATCTCGATGGCCGTGCGGACCAGCCGGACCGACACCCCCGTGCGCTGGTGCAGTCCCGTCATCAGCCCGTCGCGCGGCCCCGGGCCGAAGCGCGCCGCGATGTACAGCCCGGTGGCCGCCGCGTTCAGCACGACCCCCGCCGCCATCAGCGGCACGCGTACGGCCATGGCGTGCCCGTCCGGCACCACGGCCAGTGCCGCGTCCATCGCCGCGCCGATCACCAGCACGTTGGAGATCGTGCCCAGCCCCGGCCGCTGCCGCAGCGGGATCCACAGCAGCAGTACCGCCGCGCCCACGATGGTCAGCACCACGCCCATCGACAGCCCGGTCCGCTCGGACAGCCCCTGGTGCAGCACGTTCCACGGCTCGAGACCGAGTCCCGACCGCACCAGCAGCGCCGAACTCGCCCCGTACAGGACCAGTCCGGCGTACAGCTGGAACAGCCGACGTGTGAGATGCCCGGCCCCGGACGAGTACATGGCCAAGACGTGCCCCCTGTGGTGGAAGTGGACCGACGCATGACACCCTGTGGCTTGGGTGGTCACATCATCCATGGCCAATCCGGGGAAGGTGGACCGATTCCGATGGCGCAGTGGACCTCGGCGGTGGGGGCGGCGCAACTCGCCCGGCTGCTCACCTCCCAGCAGGACCGTCCGGCCGGACCCGGCACCCGCCGTCCGCCCGCCTACCGCGCCCTCGCCGACGGCATCCGTCTGCTGGTGCTCGAAGGCCGTGTACCGGTTGCCGCGCGGCTGCCCGCCGAGCGGGAACTGGCGCTCGCCCTGTCGGTCAGCCGCACGACCGTCGCCGCCGCCTACGAGGCGCTGCGCTCAGAGGGCTTTCTGGAGTCACGTCGCGGCGCGGGCAGCTGGACCGCGGTCCCGGCAGGCAACCCGGTCCCCGCGCGGGGACTGGAACCGCTGCCGCCCGAGGCCCTCGGCTCGATGATCGACCTCGGTTGCGCCGCGCTGCCCGCTCCGGAGCCATGGCTCACCCGGGCCGTCCAGGGCGCGCTGGAGGAGCTTCCGCCGTACGCGCACACGCACGGCGACTATCCCGCCGGGCTGCCCGTGCTGCGGTCGATGATCGCGGAGCGCTACACCGTCCGGGGCATCCCCACCATGCCCGAGCAGATCATGGTGACGACCGGCGCGATGGGCGCCATCGACGCCATCTGCCACCTTTTCGGCGGACGCGGCGAACGCATCGCCGTGGAGTCGCCGTCCTACGCCAACATCCTCCAGCTGATGCGCGAGGCCGGCGCCCGGCTCGTCCCGGTCGCCATGGCCGAGGGCCTCACCGGCTGGGACATGGATCGCTGGCGCCAGGTGCTGCGCGAGGCGGCCCCCCGGATCGCGTACGTCGTCGCCGACTTCCACAATCCGACCGGCGCGCTCGCCGGTGAGGACCAGCGGCGCCGACTGGTGGACGCCGCGCGCTCGGCGGGGACGGTGCTGGTTGCCGACGAGACGATGAGCGAGCTGTGGCTCGACACGGACGTGGAGATGCCGCGCGCGGTGTGCGCGTTCGACCCGGCGGGGTCCACGGTGATCACGGTCGGCTCGGCGAGCAAGGCCTTCTGGGCCGGGATGCGCATCGGCTGGGTCCGCGCGGCCCCCGATGTGATCCGCAGCCTGGTCGCCGCACGTGCGTACGCCGATCTGGGCACACCCGTACTGGAACAGCTGGCCGTGAACTGGCTGTTCGGCACCGGCGGATGGGAGCAGGCGGTGGAGGTGCGGCGAGCCCAGGCCCGGCAGAACCGGGACGAGCTGGTGAGCGCGGTACGACGGGAACTGCCCGACTGGGAGTTCGAGGTGCCGCGGGGCGGGCTCACGCTCTGGGTGCGCACCGGCGGTCTCTCGGGCTCGCGGCTCGCGGAGGCGGGGGAGCGGGTCGGCGTACGCGTGCCGTCCGGACCGCGCTTCGGTGTCGACGGGGCGTTCGAGGGCTACGTACGGTTGCCGTTCACGGTGGGCGGCGCCGTGGCCGAGGAAGCGGCGGTACGCCTCGCAGCGGCGGCCCGCATCGTTGAGTCCGGCGGGACGACCGGCACGGACGCCCCCCGCACCTTCGTGGCTTAGCCAGGACCGCGTTCACCAGGCACGGATGCCCGACCGGCTGCGGGCAGAGTTGTGCCTCTCCCGGTGCGCTAGGAGGACGACTCCGCGACAGCCGTCTCCTCCGCCGCCGGCTTCGCGGCGACGGTGCCGGCGTCCGCCTTCTCCGTCGGCGACTCCGCGGCTACGGCACCTGCGGGCACCCTCTCCGCCGTCACCTTCTCCAGGCGTACGGACTCCGTGAGTGCCACCGCCGCTTCCGCCGCTTCCGCCGCCTCCGGCTCCGGACGTTCCGGCTCCTCGTCGTCCGCCGGTGTCGTCCGGGGCGGCAGCAGGTCGAGGACCGCCTGCCGGTGGGTGTCGCTGGTCGCGTCGTCGTACGGGTCCGGTGTCGCCGGGACCTGCAGGCGGTGCACCGGCCCCGCGCCCAGACGGGCGTAGCCGCGCCCCGGCGGGACCTGGTCGACGGGCGTGGTGTGCGGGGGTGCCCCCAGGACGGACTCCAACTGCTGTGCGGTCGCAGGGCCGAGGACGACACGCGCGCGCGTGTGTTGCCGTACCGGCTCGACGAGAGCTTCCAGGCCCTCGAGCTGCTCGGCGACGACCACGGTGACGTTCGCCGGGCGGCCGTGCCGCAGCGGGACCTGGAGGAGGGACTGCGGATCCGTGCGGCCGTCCGCGGCGGCCAGGTGCGTGAACGCGGTCGGCCGGTCGAGCAGGAGCCACAGGGGCCGCCTGGTGTCCTCCGGCGGCGGATCGCCCGCCTGGTGCGCACGGTTGGCGGCGATCAGGCGGCGTTCCGTCTCGTGCGCGGCCCACTCGAGGCTGGTCAGCGCGCCCGTCAGCCCGCACTCGACGGCGAGCACGCCGTCCCGGCCGGTGAGACAGGCGTATTCGCCGGTGCCGCCACCGTCGACGATCACCACGTCGCCGTGGTGGAGGGCCTGCAGGGCAATGGAGCGCAGCAGTGTCGAGGTGCCGCTGCCCGGCTGGCCGGCGGCGAGCAGATGTGGCTCGGTGGAGCGGATGCCGGTGCGCCAGACGACGGGGGGAACGTCGCGTAGCTCCTCGCCGTGAGCGCCGTGGGTGAGCGGCAGCGTCCGCTGGACCCGGATGGGGTCGGTGAAGCCGAGAACCGTCTCTCCGGGGGCCGTGACGAAGGGCTGCGCGGCGATGTCCGTGGGCAGGGGCGCCAGGACGCGCACGGTGAGCTGGTTGCCTTCCTCGTCCCAGACGAAGTGGTACTCGCGGCCGCGTCCCGATTTGACGCTGAGCAGATGCTCGATCCGCGTCCGGGACTCCGGTTCGCCGTCGGTGAAGTAGGCGGGGTAGCCGATCACCAGGTGCGTCAAGCGGCCGGTGCCGTCGAACTCGTACTCGGAGAAGGCCTTTCCCCAGTCACCGCCGTGGGTGTAGAGCGGTTCGGGATCCTCGGCGGTGGAGAAGTAGGGCACCAGCGCCTCGTAGAGCGACTTCAGGCGCTGGATCTGCGACGCGTCGGGCCCTTTGGGCACGGAGGGCGTACGGTCCCGGCCCTGCCAGGCCGCCGCCGCCATCAGGGTGATGACGGCGAGCAGTGGACCGTACGGCGCGAGCGCCACGGCCAGCACGACCGATGCCGTCAGGAAGAGCAGCGCGCCGCGCCTGTCCTTGGGCGTGTCGGCCCACCTGCGCCGCCCGGCCGAGGCCAGCCGGCGCAGACCGCGCGTGATGGTGATCAGCGGGTGGAGGACGTCCGAGGCGCTGTCGGCCGCTGTCCTGGCCAGCTCCCGGCTCCGGGCGAGCTGTGCGCTGCCGTGGCTCAGAATGCGGGGGAGGGGGTGCCGGGCCACTGCGGTCTCCAGAGGGTGCGTACGGGTGGGCGTGGCGGGGCGGATCAGAACTTGAACCCGCCCAGGAGACCGGCCAGGCTTTCGCCGCCCGCCTTGATACTGGGCGCGATGGCGGTGCTGGCCAGATAGAAGCCGAACAGCATCGCCACCAGGGCGTGCGACACCTTGAGTCCGTCCTTGCGGAAGAAGACGAAGACGACGATGCCGAGCAGCACCACGCAGGAAATAGAGACGATCATGTGAGTTCTCCTGGTTCGCGGGGACAGTCACCATGAGTACTTCCAGGATCACAGAATGTGTCTATACGATAAAAGGTGCAACTGGGTGGATTCGCGTTGATTTCCCTCGGTCGGGTCGGTCGTGATCATTGCCCCGGGCGTACCGGGTCATGTGTCGCGCGAGCCAGTACGCTGGCGATTCACCCGTACGGCTCTGCACCGCTCGCAGACGTACGCCCTGTCCCCGACGTGTGATGTGCAGTGAGAGGCGGTCCGGCGATGACTGAAGCCCCCGACCCCGAGGTCGTGGAGCTGGCGACCAAGATCTTCGACCTGGCCCGGCGCGGCCGGACCGAGGAGCTCGTGGCCTACGTCGACGCGGGCGTCCCGGCCGACCTCACCAACGACCGGGGCGACTCGCTCGTGATGCTCGCCGCCTACCACGGCCACGCCGAGGCGGTGCGCGCACTCCTGGAGCGCGGTGCCGAGGCCGACCGCGTCAATGACCGGGGCCAGACTCCACTCGCGGGGGCGGTCTTCAAGGGCGAGACCGAGGTGATCGAAGCCTTGCTGAAGGGTGGCGCCGACCCGTCCGCCGGCATCCCTTCGGCCGTCGGCACGGCCACGATGTTCGGTCGTACGGAACTGCTCGAGCGGTTCGGCGAGCACTGAGCGGCACGCTCCGACCAGCGACGACACGGAAAACGGGGAGGCGGTACAGGACCGCCGAAATTTCGGTCGCGGTAGATGTGACCGCCGGGTCATCATGACGACGTGATTCACGGACGCGATGGCTGGGCAGGTGTTGCCGCACCGCGCGGGCCGTGACGCGGTCCGCATGGGCCACAGACGAGAGGCAGAGAGAGATGGTCTACAGCAGGCAGGAAACGGCGGGCGCCCCGACGTGTTGTCACGCGGCCAGGTAATGCACTTCCCCGGTTGCGTCGACGCTTGATGTGAGGCTGTTTCCCATGTTCGATCCGGTCATAGCGCCCAGCGGTACGCTGCTCGGCCTGCTCCAGCGGGGCCGCGGCGACGGCACGCTGCACGCGCTCACCGCTCCGCGGGCCGAAGCGCTCGCGGCGCTGAACCAGTGTGTGCTGCGCGACCCCCGCCACGACTGGCAGGTGGAGAACCGCTCCCTCTACTACGCCCGCCTCTACCTCGATCTGCACGGTGAACTGGAGGCGATCGAGGCCCACCTCTTCGACCCCGAGGACGTCCTCGACACCGACGAGTCACGCACCGGACTCGCCCTCGCCGTCCTCGGGCACCTCGCTTCCTACGGCAGGCTGGACGCCCTCGGCCTGTTGCGCAGGTACGCCGCCCACGGCACCAACTGGGCCTGGGCCCTGGACGAGCTGGCCCTTCGGGACGACGATGCCGGCCTGCGTGCCCTGGCCGTTCCGGTTCTCGCGCGGTTCGCCGCCGACGCCGAGGGTGAGGCGGAGCTGGCCGCCACCGTCCGCGACGCCTTCGAGCCACGGCCGTGGCGGCTGTGGGCCGACGATCCCCGCCCGTCCATCGCCACGCGCGTGCGCGCCGCCCAGGAGACCGGTTCCTTCGACCGCTGGCAGCGGCAGATGCGCCCCGCCGGGCCCCGCCCCGGCTGGAGCGTGCAGGCGGTGTTCGAATGGGCCGAGCAAGGCGTGGAACGCGGCTCCGCGCTCCACGTCCCGGCCGCCCGCTGTCTCTCCGCCGTGGCGGGTCCCGAGGACCGGCCCGAAATCGTCCGGGCCGCCGAGGACGGCACCGAGGGAGCCCGGTGCACCGCCCTGCGCTACCTCGCCGACAGCCACGATCCCGATGCGCCGGCGCTGATCGAGCGCGCCGTGGCCACCGGCTCCACGCCCGTCGTGGAGGCCGCCGTCGATGCCTTCGAACGCATGCGCAGTCTCGCCGCCGTCGACCGGGCGCGCGGCTGGGCCCACCGGCCCGACCCGCTCGGCGCCGCCGCCGGCCGGGTTCTTGCCTGCCGGGGCGGCCTCCAGGACCGTGACCTGGTTCTCGCGGCGCTCCGCGAGGCCGTACGGGGCGAGGGCCCCGACGCTCCCACCCTGTGGACCCTCGTGGACGGAGCCGGACGGCTCGGCATCGTCTGCGCCGCCCCCGTGCTCCGCCACGTCTACCGTGAGACCGCCTCCTCCCATCTGCGGGGCAGGGCCGCCCGCGCCCTCGCCGCGACCGACCCCTCCTTCGGCACCGGCTTCGCCGTCGAGTGCTTGTGGGACTGTGAGGAGACCACGCGCGAGATCGCCGCCCGGCACGCCGAGACCGGTGACACCCGGGTCGTCGACCGCCTGCGCCGGCTCGCCGCCGACCCGGCCGAGGAGGCCGAGGTCCAGACCGCCGTACGCAGCCGGATCGGTCCCGAGGAGACTGCCGTGTGACCCGTCGGCGCCCGCCCGGCACGAGCGGCGGACGGACCGCGGGCCGGATGTGTGCGGATGCCGTCGGTTTTGCGCGGGTGAGGAACGCAGCGCCGCCGGCCGTGTCCCCTTTCCCCGCCCGCTCCTCCCGCGCCCCTGGCACCCCGCCCGCGGTCCCCTCCTCGCTACCGCGATCACCGGACACCGGTGCGGCACCGGGCAGCGGACACCGGCCCGACGCCGGCGGCCGGACCCGGGTCCGGGACTGGGGCACCTGTCGGCGAGCCCAGGACCGACCTCCGGCAGCGGACACCGGCCCGGCACTGACCGCCGGACACCGGCCCGACGTCGGCGGCCGGGCCGGACCCGGGTCCGGGACTGGGGCACCTGTCGGCGAGCCCAGGACCGACCTCCGGCAGCGGACACCGGCCCGGCACTGACCGCCGGACACCGGCCCGACGTCGGCCGGACCCGGGCCCTGCACCGGCCGTCGGCCCGGCGTGCGCGCTGTGACGGCTGCTGCCCCTCGGAGAGCGGCCTGCTGCCGCCGCTGTCAGCCGCGTCGCACGGCGATGAAGCGGACCGGGGTTCCGGGGGGTGCCTGTGCGGCGGCCGGGAGGTCGCTGGGGCGGACCACCGCGACCACCGGGTAGCCCCCGGTGGTCGGGTGATCGGCCAGGAAGACCACCGGCGTGCCGTCGGGCGGTACCTGGACCGCGCCCAGCACCACGCCCTCGCTGGGGAGTTCCTCCCCCCTCGCCCGTCGCAGGGCCGGTCCGGTCGTGCGCAGCCCGATGCGGTTGCTCGCAGACGACACCACATACGTGCGCGAGGTGAGGAGCCGTACCGCTTCGGGGGTGAACCAGTCGTCGCGCGGACCCAGGGTGACGCGCAGCAGGAGCTCGGCGGGGGGCCCCGGCTGCGGGGCGACGTCCACCCGCGCGTGACCCTCCCGCGGAGGCCCGAGGGGGAGCACGGCGCCGTCCGTGAGGGGGGCCGGGCCGAGGCCCGAGAGCAGGTCCGTGGAGCGGCTGCCGAGTACCGGTTCGACGGCGATGCCACCGGACACGGCCACATAGGCGCGCACCCCGGACACCGCGGACCCGACGTCCAGTACGGACCCGGCACGCACGCGTACCGGCGCGCCCCAGGCGACCGGGCGGCCGTCCAAGGTCACCGGGCAGGCGGCTCCGGTGACCGCCACCGTGACCGTCGAACGGGGGCGTACGGAGCAGCCGCCCAGGGTCGTCTCCAGGACGGCGGCGTCCGGCGCGTTGCCCGCCAGCCGGTTCGCGAGCGTCGCCGCCGGCCCGTCCAGCGCCCCGGAGCGGGGGACGCCCAGGTGGGCGTGGCCGGGGCGGCCCCGGTCCTGCACCGTGGTCAGGGCTCCGGCCCGTACGACGGCGAGCGCACGGTCCGTCATGCCGCTGGCTCCGTCGCCGTCACCGGGACGAAACGCACGCGCGTGCCGGGGGAGAGCAGCGCCGCCGGCACCCGCGCGTGATCCCACAGCACGAGGTCGGTCGAGCCGATCAGCTGCCAACCACCCGGTGAGGAGCGCGGATAGACGCCCGTGTAGGACCCCGCCAGCGCCACCGAGCCGGCCGGGACGGCCGTGCGCGGAGTCGGTCGGCGGGGCACGTCGTAGCGTGCGGGCAGCCCGGTGAGGTAGCCGAATCCGGGAGCGAATCCGCAGAATGCGACCCGGAATTCGGTGCCCGCGTGGACCCGGGCCACCTCCCGCGCGGGGACGCCCCAGTGCGCGGCGACATCGGCCAGATCCGGTCCGTCGTACCGCACCGGGATCTGGACCGTCTCCGTCGCGCGCGGGGGCACGGGCGACAGATCGAGGGCGTTCAGTTCGGCAGCCAGCCGGGCGGGTTCGGACAGGCCGTCGAGCAGCACCGTACGCGCCGCGGGGACGATCTCGCCGGCCGGCAGCGAGCCCTCCGCGCGGCGCCGCAGCAACTCCGCGTGGAGGGCCTGTGCCTCGTCCCCGGAGGAGACCTCGACGAGCAGGGCGTGCTCGCCGACGGGCAGCACCCTCATGCGAACGCCTCCACCCGTACTCCCGAGGTCTCCAACGCCGCACGCACCCGCCGTGCCAGATCCACCGAGCCGGGCGTGTCGCCGTGCAGGCACAGGGAACGCGCCCGCACCTCGATGCGCCGCCCCGACCGTGCGGAGACCTCCGCGTGGCGGGCCAGACCCACCGCCCGCGCCACGACGCTCTCCGGGTCGGTGACCACGGCGCCCTCCTGAGGGCGGGGCACCAGCGTGCCCTCGTCCGTGTACGCCCGGTCGGCGAACGCCTCCGTCACCACCGGCAGACCCGCCTTCCCGGCCAGTTCCAGCAGACGGGAGCCGGGCAGGCCGAGTACCGGCAGCGCGGGGTCCGCGAGGACCACCCCGTCGACAACCGCGCGGGCCTGTTCCTCGTCGCGTACGACCCGGTTGTAGAGCGCCCCGTGCGGTTTGACGTAGGCCACGCGGCAGCCCGCCGCGCGGGCGAACACTTCCAGGGCGCCGATCTGGTAGGCCACTTCGGCCGCCAGTTCGGCGGGCGGCACATCCATCGCGCGCCGCCCGAAACCCGCGAGGTCCCGGTAGGAGACCTGGGCGCCGATCCGCACCCCCCGTTCGGCCGCGAGCTCGCACACCCGGCGCATGGTGGCCGCATCCCCGGCGTGGAAGCCGCAGGCCACATTGGCGCTGGTGACGACGGACAGCAGCCGCTCGTCGTCGGTGAGGTGCCAGCGGCCGAAACCCTCGCCGAGATCGGCGTTCAGATCGATCGAGGTCATGGATTCTTCGTTTCTCCTGATTGGTTCCGCGCACGTCCGTCACGCCACGCGGAACTGCTCGTCCCGGGCGTCGCTGAGGAACATCTGCCCCGGTGCGTGCGTGAGGGCGAACGGTGGCCGGGAGGCCATGACCGCGGCCTGCGGGGTCACCCCGCACGCCCAGAACACCGGGATGTCGTCCGGCTCGAAGTCCACGGGGTCGCCGAAGTCCGGACGGCCGAGGTCGTCGATTCCCAGCGCCGCGGGGTCGCCGCAGTGCACGGGACCGCCGTGCACCGCGGGCAGCAGACTGCTCTCCCGGATCGCCGCGGACAGCCGCGCGGGCGGCACCGGCCGCATGGACACCACCATCGGCCCGCGCAGCCGCCCTGCCGGACGGCACTGCCAACTCGTGACATACATGGGAACGTTGCGTCCCTGCTCCAGATGCCGGACCGGGACCCCTGCCGCCGTCAGGGCCCACTCGAAGGTGAAACTGCAGCCGATCAGGAACGACACCAGATCACCCCGCCAGTGCGCCCGTACGTCCGTCGGCTCGTCCACCAGTGCGCCGTGCTCCCACACCCGATAGCGCGGCAGGTCGGTGCGCAGGTCGGCGCCCGCGGCGAGGACGGTGGTCACGGACCCCGCGTCGGTGACGTCCAGGACCGGGCAGGGCTTGGGGTTGCGCTGGCAGAAGAGCATCATGTCGTACGCCCAGTCGGCGGGTACCGAGATCAGGTTGGCCTGTGTGTGCCCCGCGGCCACGCCGGCCGTGGGACCTGCCAGTCCCTCCCGGAAGCGGGCGCGCGCCGCGCGCGGGCTCCACGTGTGCGCGTGCTCGTCGACGAGGGTCACAGGGAGGTCGCCCGTGACGGTCGGCGTACGGTCGTCGGTCCGCTTCACTCCAGTTCCTTCCCGCGCGTCTCCGGCAGCCCCAGCAGTGCCAGCGCCGCGAGGCCGTAACCGATCGCGCCGAAGACCAGTGCCCCGCCCACGCCCCAGCTGTCGGCCAGGAAGCCGACCGTCGTGGGGAAGACGGCGCCCACGGCGCGCCCGGTGTTGTACGTGAAGCCCTGTCCCGTACCGCGCACCGCTGTCGGGTACAGCTCGCTCAGATAGGAGCCGAAGCCGCTGAAGATGGCCGACATGCAGAACCCCAGCGGGAAGCCGAGCACCAGGACCAGGGTGTTGGCGCCGCTCGGGATGTTCGTGTACGCCAGGATGCAGACCGCGGACAGCAGGGCGAACAGCCAGATGTTGCGCCGGCGGCCCAGCCGGTCGGTGAGGTATCCGCCGGTCAGATAGCCGATGAAGGCACCCGAGATCAAGAACGTCAGATAGCCGCCGGTGCCGACGACCGAGAGGCCGCGCTCCGTCTTCAGGTACGTCGGCACCCAGGTGGCGAGGGTGTAGTAGCCGCCCTGGACGCCGGTGGAGAGCAGTACGGCGAACAGCGTGGTGCGCAGCAGACCCGTCGTTCCCGGCCGGTCCGGCTGGAAGATCGCCGTGAACGAGCCCCTGCGGGCGCTCCTCTCCCGCGCGGCGGCCGCCTGGGGCGCGTCCCGCACACTGCGCCGTACCCACACGACGAGCAGGGCCGGCAGCGCGCCGGTCCAGAACATCACCCGCCAGGCGAGGCCGTCGTCGGCCAGCGAGAAGATCACCGTGTACACGATCACGGCCAGCGCCCAGCCCACGGCCCAGGAGCTCTGGACCGCGCCGAGGGTGCGGCCCCGGTGCCTGGCACTCGCGTACTCGGCGACCAGGATCGCGCCGACCGCCCACTCGCCGCCGAAGCCGAGGCCCTGGAGCGCCCGGAACACCAGCAGTGTCTCGTAGTTGGGCGCGAAGCCGCAGGCCACGGTGAACACCGCGTACGTGATGACCGTCAGCAGCAGCGCCTTCACCCGTCCGACCCGGTCCGCCAGTACGCCCGCGAGGGCGCCGCCGACCGCGGAGACCACCAGGGTGACGGTCGTCAGCAGCCCGGTCTGACCGCTGTCGAGACCGAAGTACGCCGCCAGCGCGACCATGGTCAGCGGCAGCGTGAAGTAGTCGTACGAGTCCAGGGCATATCCGCCGAAGGCGCCGCCGAAGGCGCGTCGGCCGCGCGGCCCCAGCGCGCGCAGCCAGCCCAACGCCCCGTCATCGTTCGTGAGTTCGGGCGATGCGGGGCGTGGTTCGTCGGTCAGTGCCTTCGGTGGTGGGGTCGCGCTCATGGGCACCTCGCAGGGAGAGGACGGAGGGTGCTGGAAGTGGTGAGCCGTGCCGTGCGTAGCAAGGTAGAGGATCGTTGAACGATCCTTCAATAGTGGTGTTGTCTCGTTCTCTCGCGTGCGATTGAATTCGGGCATGACGGAGCAGCTGAGCGGACTGGCCGACGATCGCGCCCTGCTGGGCCGCACCAGCACCGCCGAGCGGGTCGCGGACATCCTCAGAAGCCGGATCGCCGAGGGGTACTTCCCGCCCGGGACCCGGCTGTCGGAGGACAGCATCGGGGGTGCGCTCGGGGTCTCCCGCAACACGCTGCGCGAGGCGTTCCGGCTGCTCACGCACGAACGGCTGCTCGTCCACGAGCTGAACCGGGGCGTGTTCGTCCGGGTGCTGACCGTCGAGGACGTCGAGGACATCTACCGCACCCGCCGGCTCGTCGAGTGTGCCGTCGTGCGCGGTCTCGGTGACCCGCCCTACCCGCTCGGCGCGCTCACGGAGGTGGTGGAACAGGGGCACCGGCTCGCGCGCGAAGGTGACTGGAAAGCCGTGGGCACGGCCAATATCCACTTCCACCGGGAACTGGTGGCGCTCGCCGCCAGTGAGCGCACGGACGAGCTGATGCGCAGCGTCTTCGCCGAACTCCGGCTCGCCTTCCACGCGGTGGACGAGCCCAAGGAACTGCACGAACCGTACATCGTGCGAAATACCGCGATTCTCGAAGCTCTTCGGGCCGGTGACCGGGAGGAGGCCGGGCGACTGCTCGCGGCCTACCTCGACGCCTCACTCGAACGGGTGGTGGAGGTGTACCGGCGCCGGGTGGGGGACGACGGGCAGGGCGGCTGAACCAGGCCCGCGACCGGATGCCCGGCGGCGGTGTGACAACCGTGACGCCGACGCCCATCTGCCTCGTTTGGGTCCTTGTCAGACCGAGGACCTAGTCTGTGCACCGTGACTTCGCCTGCATCGACGGACAGCGTTCCGCCCCAGCTCAGCGCGGGGCCGCGGCCCGCGCCGGGCCCGGCCGCCGACGAGGGACTGGCGCGGCGGCTGCGCGCGCTCGCCTGCACCGCGCCGCTGCACGACCTGGACGCGCGCAAGGCCAACCTGGCCGGTGAGTACTCGGTGTATGGCATGGCGGAGATCGCCCTCGCCGCCATCGACCTGGTCACGCTGAACATGGACTTCGACACGGGTGCCGATCACGACCAGATAGTGGCCCGGCTCATCCCGCGCCTCGCCGCCCAGGCCCCGCGCCGCCCGGCCGCCGAGCACGAGAGGGTGGCCCGCTGGGTCCTGGAGAACCTGATCAACGTCGGCAGCGTCGACCGCGGCTTCCGCGCGGTATACGGCGTGTTCGGAGCGGACGGCACCTACGTCCGCCGCGACTACGACTTCAAGCTGATCGAAGAGGTCCCCGGACCCGGCGGAACGGTGTACCTGCGGACCACCGACGAGGCCGTCAACGTCCTGGTCGGCGCCCTGGACACCGATGTCACCAGCGCGCAGATCGCCGCCGAGGTGAAGCTGGAGGTCCTGATCAGCCGGGGCCGGCTCGCCGACGCCCAACTCGCCGCCGAACAGGCCCGCTACCGGACCGTCCAGTACTCCGAGACCCTGCGCCGGGCCCTGGAAGCCACCCGCCGCAACGTCCGCGCGGTGGACTGGCTGAGCACCGTGCCCGACATGATCACCGAGGCCCTCGACCACGTGGCGGACCGCTACCGCCACGAGAACGCGATCCTCACCAACATCCGCAAGGCCCGCGACGAGTCCGAGGACCCCGAGCACAAGCGCCGGGCCGCCGAGCTGGTGGACATCGTCAAGGACTGCATCCGGCGCCACACCCAGCTGCAGTCCCGGCTGCTGGAGGCCGGCCCGCTGTTCCGCGCCGAGCAGGACCGGCAGGCCTTCGCCACGTCCACGTCGACATCCGGCACCGACCTCTACGGCCACCTCCTGGCGCCCCTGCTCCCGCTGCCCGTGGAGCGCGCCTCCCGGGTCACCGACGCCTTCTTCGCCCACGGCACCGGGCTGCGCACCCCGGTGTCCGTCCGGGTCGCCGATCTCGTCGAGATACTGCTGACGCCGCCCGTGGAGAGGGAGCACCTCGGCGCCGAGATGCCGGAACCGGACCTGATCGCCACCCCCGACGACAGCCGCTTCAGCGAGGAGCAGCTGGCGGCCGCCACGGAACTCCTGGACCTGCCGGCCGACGCGCCGCGCCGGCTTTCCGGCCTGCTCGCCGACGCCCGCCGCCGGGACCCCGAACTGCCCTACCTGGTCGCCCTCCTGGCCATCCACGCCGCCAGCCCTCCGGTCGGCACCGCCTACCGTCAGGGCGAACGGAAGCTGCTGTTCGCCGTGGACGACGGCACCGAGCTCGACGACCCGGAGTTCGGCGGCGCCGACCTCATCGTCGGCACGGCCCTGCTGGACGCGACGGGCATGGCCGCGGACCGGACAGAGGCGGCATGACCGAGCGCACAGTCCGTACCGAGGTTTCCCAGAGCAAGGAGTCCCGCCCGTGACCGAGCATGTCGAGTGGAGTGAGCCGGAGGCCGCGGCCGAGCCGGCGAGCGCCGCCGTCACGCCCGCCGATGCCGCCGACGCCGCGCGGCTCGTCGCCTTCGGACTCCAGCCCAAGCTCCAGCCCGCCCGCGACCAGGAGTACGCCGACCTCCTGCGCCGCTACCGCGAGGACCCGCCGTTCGCGCGCCTCGCCGACGCCGTGGCCACCGGCCTCGGACTGATCGTGCTGGAGGTGTCGCCGCGCGCCGGCATGGCCGTCACCGCCGCCGAGGACTCCGTCTTCGCCGTCCGCATGAGCGACTACGCGCGCCGCACCTCCGCCGACGGAGGCGACCGGTTCCTCCACGGACTCGCCCATCTCGCCGTCGCCGCCATGGCATTCCCCCGCCCCGAAGACCTCGCCGACGACGGCTACATCGGCCGTGTCACGGTCAACGGCGTCGACGCCTTCGTCCGGCAGGCCTGCCACCGTCTGGAGGAGCGGGCCGCCGAACAGGGCGAGAACACCGACCCGGCCAGCGACGCCCCCGGACTGGAGGCCGCCTGGCGGATCTGGGCCAGACGCAGCGCCGCCGGCGCCACCAAGGACGCGCGCCGGCTCGCGGGCTCCACCACCGGCATTGTCGCCAAGGCCGTCACCTTCCTCACCGACTCCGGCTTCCTCCAGCGCACCGGCGACGACAGCGGCGGCACCTACCGCACCACGGCCCGCTACCAGCTCCAGGTCCGCGACATGGCGGGCAGCGCCGCCCTGGCCGAACTGCTGGAGCTGGGCGTCGTCCCCGTCACCGACGGCACCCCCACCCTGCTGCCGCCCGAGGACGCCGACGACCTGGAGCTGGTGGCCGACGCCGGCCTGCCGTTCCACTCCGCCTGAACCCCCGCCTCACGAAGCCTCACGAGAGTCCGCCATGTACGAGCTGTCCCGGGTCCGCCTCTACTCCATCGGGCCGGCCGGTGCGCGCTACGCCGACACCGTGCTCGACCTGCGCGGTGTCGGCGCCGCCGTACCGGATCCCGCGCCGACGCAGGCGGAGTTCTTCGAGGAGGAGCCCGTCGGCCCGCCGCGCCGGCCCGCACCCGCCGGTGTGCTCTTCCTGGAGAACGGCGGCGGCAAGTCCGTCCTGCTGAAGCTGATCTTCTCCGTGATGCTCCCGGGCCACCGCAACACCCTCGGCGGCGCCAGCTCCGGCGTGCTGCGCAAGTTCCTGCTCGCCGACGACTGCGGCCATGTGGTGCTCGAGTGGCAGCACGTGCAGACCGGAGAGTGCGTCGTCGTCGGCAAGGTCAGCGAGTGGCGGGGCCGTCAGGTCTCGGGCGACCCACGAAAGTTCGCCGAGGCCTGGTACTCCCTGCGTCCCGGCCCCGGACTCAGCCTGGACAACTTGCCCGTCGCCGAGTCCACGGCCGTACGGCAGCCCGCCGAGGGCCAGTCGGGCGCGCGCGGGCGGCGCCGCACCATGAAGGGCTTCCGGGACGCCCTCACGGAGGCGGGCAAGACCTACCCCCACCTCGAGGTGCACTGGGAGGAGATCCACGAACGCTGGACCGAACACCTCGGCGAGCTGGGACTGGACCCCGAACTCTTCCGCTATCAGCGGGAGATGAACGCCGACGAGGGCGAGGCAGCCGGCCTCTTCGCGGTCAAGAAGGACTCCGACTTCACGGACCTGCTCCTGCGCGCCGTCACCGACACCCGCGACACCGACGGACTCGCCGACCTGGTCAGCGGCTTCGGCAACAAGCTGGGCCGGCGCGCCGAACTGATCGCCGAGCGCGACTTCACCGCCGGGTCCGCCGACCTGCTGGGCCGGATCGTCGAGGCCGCCGAGGCCCGTGCCCGCCTGCGGGAGATCCACACCGCCGCCGAGCGCCGCACCCGCACCCTGGCCCGCCGGCTCTCCGCACGCGGCGCCCAGGAACGCGTCCGCGCCACGGACCTGGCGGGGCGGGTCACCGCCGCCGCGTACGCCGTCACCCATGCCGAGTCGGCGCGCGAGCACAGCGCGCTGATCTCCGCCGAACTCGCCTACCGGCACGCCTCGCTGGCGCTCGCCGCCGCGGAGAAGTCCGCCGCCGCGCAGAAGCGCGAACTCGCCGACGCGCGGACCCTGTACGCGGCCTGGCAGGCCGCCGAGGTGGTGCTGCGCCACCGCGCCGCAGCCGACCGGGTGGCGAGGGTGTCCGCCGCGATCCAGGAAGCCGAGCGGGACGCGGCGCCCGCGCTGGCCGCACGCGCCAAGGCCGCCGTCGACCTGGCCCGCGCCCTGCACGCGGCCGCGCGGAACGCCGAGAGCCTCGCCAACGAGGAGGAGGAACGCTCGGCCGCCCTCCAGGAGGTCAGCGACGGCGCCTACCGCGACTCCACCGCCGCCGCCACCGAGGCACAGCGGGCCCGCAGCGAGATCGGGCACCTGCGCCAGCGGCTCAACGAGGTCGAGCAGGAGACCGCCGAGGCCGTACGCGCCGGCTGGCTCGACGACAGCGCCCCCGACGCCGACCCCGCCAGGGCCGCCCTCGCGGCCAGCGACGCCGAGAAGACGGCGGTCGCCGCCTGGGACTCCGCCCGCGAGGCATCCCGCCGGACCACCGAGCACGCACGGGAGACGGCCGCCGCCGAAAGCCGCGCGGAACTCACCGCGGCCCGCGCGGCCGACGCGGCCACGGCGGCCGAGCGCGCCCACGAGAGCGAGCGCCGCACCGCCGAGACCCTCGCCGCCGAGCAACGGCTGGCGGAACTGCTGAGCCTGCCGGGAGCATCCGCCGGGCGGCGGGCCGTGCCGGGACAACGCACGGACAGCGACCGCGCCGCAGGTGATTGCGAGGCGGGGAATTCCCCCTCCGAGGGCACCGCCCTGACGGCCGGGGAACTCGACCGCTTCGCCGACGAGCTGCGCGAACTGCTCGACGACGCCGTCTCCTCCGCCGAACGTCAGCTGTTCGACCTGCGCACCGCAGCCGCGGACGACGCCCGGATCCTCGGTGCCCTCGGCGACGGCGGACTGCTCCCGCCCGGTCCGGACGTACTGGCCACGGTGGAGTTCCTCGGTGAGCAGGGCATTCCGGCGCTCCCGGGGTGGCGCTACCTCGCCCAGGCCGTCGACCCGGCCGACCACGCGCGCGTGCTGGCGGCCCGCCCCGAACTCGTCGACGGCGTCGTCATCACCGACCCCGACTCCCACCTCCGCGCCCGCGACGCGCTGAGCGACGCCGCCCTGCTGCCCCGGTCCGCCGTCGCCGTCGGCACGGCCGCGGCCCTGCTCGCCCCTGCGCCGGCGCCCGGCGCGGAAACCGGTGACGTCTTCCTCGTACCGCCGAACCCGGCCATGCACGACGAGCACGCCGCGGACGAGGAGCGACAGACGCTGCGCGCCCGGGCGACGGAGCGGGACGAGGAGATCCGGGCCCTCGCCGCCCGGCTCGGCAAGGACCGGGAACTGGCCGCCCGGCTCACCTCCTGGCGCACCGGGTGCCCGGCCGGGCGGCTCACGGAGCTGGCCGGCACGGCGCACGAGGCGCGGGCGTTCGCCGAGGAGGCCGAGGCCGAGCTGGCCGAGGCGCGCACCGCGCGGGCGGAGGCCGAGGAAGCCGCCGTCGAGGCCACCCGGGTCCGTGACGAGCGGCAGGAAGCCGCGCAGAAGGCCCGGCGCGCGGCCGACGCTCTGGCGGGGCTCGCCTTCCGGCTGCGCGAACGGGCCGGCTGGCAGGTCAGACTCCGTGAGCTGGCCGACGACGCGACCGAGGCGGAGGCACGCGCCCAGACCTGCCTGGAACGAGCGCGCGCCGCCGACGAGGACCGGCGCGGCGCCCAGCGCGCCGCCGACGACGCCCGGCGCACGGCCCGCGCGCTGCGTGCCGAGCGCGCCGAGACCGCGGGCGCCCCCGACGACGACGTACCCGAGGACGGCACACACGCGACCGGGGCATCCCTGCCCGCCCTGCGCGAGGCCTACCGGGCCGCTTCCCAGGTGTACGAGAAGGTCGGCGTCGGCGCCGACCTGCGCGCCGAACAGGCCCGCGCGGAGAGCGACGAGAGCGCCGCCCGCGCGGAACTGGACCGGCTCAGCAACAAGGTCCGCAACCGCGCGGAGCAGTCGCTCCAGTCGCCCGACGGCTCGGACGGGCCCAGCCGGCAGGCCGCCGCCGCCCGCGCCGAGGAGCTGGTCCAGCTCCTGGAGACCCGGATGTCCGGCGCGAGCGAACAGCTCGGGCGGCTGAGGGGCGAGACCGAGCGGCTCGCGCCCGGGGACGGCGAGGCGCACACGGAGCTCCCCGAGGAGCTGGTCCCGGGCGACGCCGAGCACGCGCAGGCACTGCTGCGCACCGCGACCACCGAGCTCGCCTCCCGCAACGAGGCGTTGAGCCGGGCCCGGGAGGCGCACGCCGGACTCCTCGACGCGCACCGCGCCGCCGAGGACGCGGCCGGCGGCTTCGACGAGGTCGCGGCCCTGCTCCGCGACCTGCTGCGCGAACACCTGCCCGAGGAGGAGCAGGAGCAGTCCGAGCCCTACCCGGGCGGACCGGACGAGGCCCGGCAGGCCGCCGCCGAGGCCCGCCGCTCCCTGCGGGGCTGTGCCGCCGATCTGTCCGCCGCCGAGTCCGCCGTGCGTGAGGCGAGCGACGTCCTCGTCCGGCACGCCAACTCCACGCGCTACGAGCAGGTCCGCACCCCGGCACGCCAGCAGATCCGAGAGCTGCCCGCCTCCGCGCTGCCCGAGCACGCCCAGAAGTGGGCGGACGCCTTCGCACCCCGGCTCCGGGTCCTCACCGACGAGCTGGAGCAGCTGGAACGCAACCGTGACTCGATCGTGGACCGGCTGAGAGGGCTGGTCGAGTCCGCCCTCGCCACCCTCCGCTTGGCCCAGCGGCTCTCCCGGCTGCCGGAAGGCCTCGGCGAGTGGTCCGGGCAGGAGTTCCTGCGCATCCGCTTCGAGGAACCCGACCAGGCCGTCCTCACCGAACGTCTCGGCGAGGTCATCGACGAGGCGACCCGGGCGGCGGTCAAGAAGAACTCCGACCTGCGGCGCGACGGCATGTCCCTGCTGCTGCGCGGGGTCGCCGCCGCTCTCCGGCCGAAGGGAGTCGCCGTCGAGATCCTCAAGCCGGACGCGGTACTGCGCGCCGAGCGCGTGCCCGTCGGGCAGATGGGCGACGTGTTCTCCGGCGGGCAGCTGCTCACCGCCGCCATCGCGCTGTACTGCACGATGGCCGCCCTGCGGTCCAACGACCGCGGCCGGGACAAGCACCGGCACGCCGGCACGCTGTTCCTGGACAACCCCATCGGCCGCGCCAACGCCACCTACCTGCTGGAACTCCAACGCGCAGTCGCCGACGCGCTCGGCGTCCAGCTGCTGTACACCACCGGCCTGTTCGACACCACGGCGCTCGCCGAGTTCCCGCTGGTCATCCGGCTGCGCAATGACGCCGACCTGCGGGCAGGCCTGAAGTACATCAGTGTGGAGGAGCACCTGCGACCGGGACTTCCCCAGCAGGACCCGGGCGGGGAGACGCACAGCGAGATCACGGCGACCCGCATGTTCAAGCGGCCCGCCCCGGCGAGGGAGTGAGCAGGCTTCGGCGCCGGCGGCTCAGAAGCCGTAGCCCATACGCAGGGACAGCTCGGCCGCCGCTGCCGCCGTCCGGCTGCCCAACCGGGGCAGCCGCTCCGCGGTCAGCCGATACACCGGACCCGAGACACTGATCGCCGCGATCACCGAGCCGTCGTGCGAGCGGACCGGCGCCGCGACGGCAGCGAGCCCCAGCTCCAGTTCCTCCAGCGTCATGGCGTATCCCTGCTCGAACGCCTTCTCCAGCGCACGGCGCAGTACCGGCGGATCGGTGATCGTGCGCTCCGTGAACCGGTGCAGCGGGCGGGTGAGGTGGCCTTCACGCAGGGCGGGCGGCATATGGGCCAGTAACACCTTGCCGCTGGAAGTGGCGTGCAGCGGGGTGCGCCGACCGAGCCAGTTCTGCGCCGTGACCGACGCCGTGCCGCGGGCCTGCATGATGTTGACGGCCGCGTCCTCGTCCGGCACCGCCATGTTCACTGTCTCGCCCAGTTCGTCCGCGAGTTCCCGGCACACCGGAACACCCTCCTGCGAAATGTCGAGCCGCAGGGCAGCCGCCCCGGCGAGGCGCAGTACACCGGCCCCCAGGTGGTACTTGCCGTGATCCCTGGTCTGAGCCACCAGACCGCGGTTCTCCAGCACACCGAGCAGCCGGAAAGCGGTCGACTTGTGCACGCCCAGTTCGCCGGCGATCTCCGTGACCCCCGCCTCTCCGTGGCGGGCGAGGACCTCCAGCACGCTCACGGCGCGGTCCACGGACTGAACGGCACTCGTCGCGCTCTTACCGTCCCCTCCGGACTCGTTCCGTGGGCGGGTCATCGTTAGGCTCTCACCCTCTGTCGGCCAGGTGCGCAGGACGCTTGCCTGCGCACCGTACGAAACGACAGGGTACCGAGAGCCCTCATGGCGACGGCATCGGTGCGACCCGAGCGGTCTCAGGAGTGGGACAGCTGCCCGGCTCCGCCGCGCCGGCGTATTCGTGCCTGTGCGCGTTGACCGGACCGCTCCTGACGGCGGGTCCGGCGCCGCTCGCGCCGCAGGGCGCGTGCCGTGCTGCTGGGCATGGACACCACACCATGGCGCTGGTTCCAGACCTGTCGGGTCACCCACACGTCCAGTGCCGCCCAGGTGGCCAGGATCGTACTGACGACGCTGCTGATGACCATGGGGAACGCCAGCCAGGAAGCGGCCAGCGTGCACAGGAAGGCCACCATGGCCTGAATCAGTGTCACCGCGATGACGATCACCGCCCGCACGGCCGCTGTCCGCACCGGGTCGGGCAACCGGCGTCGCCGCGCCGGCTCCTCGACCCACAGTGGCCGGTAGGGGCCCTGCTCACGGGCCCCGCCGGACATGCCTCTGACCCTCGGGGCCTCCAGCACCGCACCGCCGGCCCGGTGCTCCCGCGCCGCCCGGTGTGCGACCCCCACAGTGCCCGGCCCGTCGGCCGGCGCGGGGGGGGGGGGGGGGGGGGGGGGGGGGGGGGGGGGGGGGGGGGGGGGGGGGGGGGGGGGGGGGGGGGGGGGGGGGGGGGGGGGGGCGGGGGGGG
>NZ_JBVIIM010000054.1:0-21321 GCF_055569765.1 Streptomyces sp. NPDC031365
CGTTCGGCTACCTCACCCCGGCCGAAACCAGGCAACGGCACCAGCACGCTCTCGCGGCATAGCGATCACGTGTCCGAGATCACGGGGAAACTTCAGTCGTTCTCTTGGACGACGACCCCTACGACTACGTCGGGGACGAGCCGCCGGTTGACGAAGACGTCTACAGAGGCCGATGAGCCAGCTCTCTTCAGACGTCCACTCCATCTGCCTCGACCGTCCTCGAGCAATCGAAGCCACGACGTGGGACACCAAGAGGGGCATCAACTGGCTTACTGCGTGGGCAAGATGAGCGCATGACCTTCGACTGGAAGATTCCCCCGTGGCAGCGGAACGAGGACTCTACGCACATGGCCGCCATGCTCACCGACGCGGGTGGTGGGCAAGTCGCCCTCACCACGGAGAGCGTCCGTGGTGACAACGCCACAGAGGCCCTCGCCGACCTGCTCATGGGGCCAGGCGGCGCAGGCGGCGCGGTGCTGCTGCCCAGCCTCATTGCCGTGGTGGTCCGGCGCGGCATCGACGTCATGTGGATGGCCCAGCCGCCGATCCAAGTGGCGGCAGCAGGCGACGGTGAGTGGAACATCGCCGTTGAAGGCGCGGACAAGGACGACGTGACCGCGTTCTCCGCGAAGGACACGCGCGACCTGCTCGCCCGTCTGCAGGCTGCCTACAGCGCCGGGTAGACCGGTCGCCTCAGAGACGCCCTCGGGCTCGCGTCCGCGATTCGCGGGCGCGAGCCCGTTCCATGAGCCTCGCAAGCCAGAACGGTTGATCACCTTGGAACAGCGCGTGAGCAGCCGGCTGGCCGGAACCCTGAGGACAGCCGGGGGCGGCAGGCTCGGGCCGGCCGCGCTGGCACATGACCGGCTTGCCGTGATTGACGATGGGTCCTGCTGCGAGGGGCCATACTGAAGCCGTGACCGTGCACCCTGCCGCCGCTTCCCGCTGGGCTCATGTGGCCGAGCGTCTGCCCGCACGCCTCGACGAGCTGTCCGGGCCCGCGACCGGGACGGTCGAGCTGCCGTTGCATCTGGCGTGGTCGGGGCTGAGGAGCTTCGAGGTGAGCGACGAGAAGCTGCTGCTGGGCCTGTACCGCATCGTTCTCACGAACGGTCTGCGCAAGGACCTCACCAGCTACCTCAACGCCGAACTGCTCGTGAGGCACTGGCCGCGGCTGCGGATCGCCTTGGGCAAGCCGGTGCGCACGTGCTGGGAGCAGCGTTTTCCCGAGCTGGTGGCGGCCGCCGCTGCGGCATGAGACTTCCAGACCTGCACCGGCGCCTGCTCAGTGACGCCCTGGACAGCGGTCATGCCTACCGGCTGGTGCTGGCCGGCGGCTATGCCATCCAGGCTCATGAGCTGGTCAGCCGCACCAGCCAGGACCTGGACCTGGCCACCGACGCTCCGGCGGGCATGAGCGAGATCACCAGCGCCGTTGCTGCTGGCCTTGAGGACAAGGGCTGGGTGATCCGCATCGTCGAGGTCGCCCCGCGCATGGCCCGTCTGCTCGCCACCGAAGCGGCAACCGGCGCGTCCTGCGAGCTGGACATCCTCAAAGAGATCTTCCACAGGCCTCCCACGCAGACGGATGCCGGGCCCACGCTGTCCCGGGACGACGCCGTGGGACTGAAGGTCCGTGCCCTGCACGACCGCGGCTTCCCCCGCGACGTCATCGACGTCTTCAGCGCCCGCGAGCTGTACACCATCGGGGAACTCGAGCGTCTGGGCGCGCAGCACGACGAGGAGTTCGACCTGGAGGAACTGCACGGCCGGCTCGAAGCGGTCGACTTCACCTCCGACCGCGAGTACGCCGCGTATGACATGAGCCCCGTCCACATCGCTGAACTGCGCGCCTGGGTCCGGCACTGGCTCGACGACCTCGGGCTGCGCCTCGCGGAGCCGTACGCCGAGGACGAGGACGGCGACTGAACCGGCCGTCACTGAGCGCCGTGCAGGTGGTGTTGGCGTGCGGTGACGAGGGTGCGCCAGCGGGTCCGGACGGTGGGTTCGTCGTCGAGCCAGCGTATGGCGGGCCCGGCGGGCTGGGGCAGGTCGCCCATGGCGGCTGCGATGTGGCGGTAGTAGGCGAAGTCACCGTTCGCGGTCGCCTCGTGCAGACGGTCGATGGTGGCCGCCAGGTCGTCCTGTGCGCCGCGCACGGCGTGGTGGAAGGCGAGGGCGGTTTCCAGGAGCGGGGTGAGCCAGGCGAGTCCGGCGACGGTGATCTCGGTGCGCAGCACGGTGGCGCGGTCGGTGACGTCGCGGTCGGTGCCGGCGTCGCGTACGAGAGCGGCGACGCGGGCGAGGAGGGTGGTGGCGCGCTGGTCGAGGTGGGCCAGGAGCTGGTGGGCGAGGGCGAGTTCGTCGTCGGCACGGGCCGGGTCGGCGAAGGCGGTGACCAGGGCGATGTGGGTCTGGGCGATGGCCCGCTCGCCCGGGGCGTCGTGCTGTTCGGCTTCGGTCCGTGCGGCTTCGAAGGCGGCGGCGGCGCGGTCGATGTCGCCGTGGGGCCAGCGGATGTGGCCCAAGACGCGGTGGTGGCGGCCTTTCCAGCCCAGGGTGGGGACGGCGGCGAGGGCGGTGGGGAAGTCGCCGCCGATGCGGGCGAGGTTGGCCAGGCCGCGGCGGGCGCGCACCGCGAGCCGGCCGCCGGCGTCGGCGACCTGGCGCATGCCGTCCGCGGCGGCGTCGGTGCGGCCGAGGTCCTTGTGGGCTTTGGCCCGGTAGTACAGGGCGAGTTCGGCAAGTTCGCCGGAGAGCAGGCCGGTGCCCAGGACAGCGGTGAGGCGCTCTGCGGTGCGGTCACGGTGTTCGTGCTGGCGGCGGCCGATGGCGACGAGGAGTTCGGCCAGAGCGTCGGCGGGCGTGTCCGGGCCCGGATGCGGGCCGGTGCCTGACGCGGAGACCAGAGCGTGGGTGGGCGGGGCGAGGGGTTCCCACACGGAGTCGTCGGTGTAGGCGAAGGCGGCGTCGGTGAGCCAGCTGAGGTCATCCAGGCGGTGGTCGCGGGCCAGGCGCAGGCCCTGGCGCAGGCACGCGACGAGGAGGGTCCGGCCGGGGACGTCGGCGCGGCCGTCCTGCCGCTGCTGGCCGAGGGCGGCGAGAGCGCGTTCGGCGGCCCGGTGCCAGTCGGCGGGGGTCCAGCGGTCCTCGGTGTGGTCGTCGGCAGTGCGCAGTGCGGTGCGGATGGCGCCGTGGAGGTGGTAGGGCCAGATCGCGTAGGGGTCTTCGGTGATCATGGGCCGTTCGATGAGCCTGCGGGCCGCCGCTTGGTGGGTGAGGCCTGCGGCGTGGGTGGCCAGGTCCAGGTCGAAGGCATCGAGCAGGCTGGCGCTGCGCAGGACGTGGCGCTCGTCGGCGGTGAGGTCGGAGAGGGTGCGGGCGATGAGGGCGGGGAAGGTGTGGTCGAAGTCGGCCGGGTTGGGGGTGCGGCCGGTGCGGCGGATCTCCAGGAAGCGGGCGACGGCCAGGTCGAGGTGGAGCGGCAGGCCGTGCGAGCGCTGGGTGATGACGGCGCGGATGTCAGGGCTGATCAGCGGCTGGCCGTCGTGGGTGAGGCGGTGGGCGAGGTAGGTGTCGCAGTCTTGTTCGGAGAAGTCCCCGATCAAGTGCTGGCGGGTGCCGCCCTGCCCGGCGGCGCGTGCCGGCTGCCCCACCTGGGGGGCCAGGCCGGGCCAGGCTGCGGGGCCGGTGTAGTCGAGCTGGCCTTGGAGGGCGGTATCGGCCCACTGCAGACGGTTGCGGCCGCTGATGACGAAGAAGCAGTTCGGCATGAGCCACACGAGGCGTTGCAGGAGCCGCTCGGCGTCGCGGTGGCGGTCGCTGGTGTCCTCGAAGGTGTCCAGCAGGAGGACCGGCACGGCGGCCTTTTTCGCGGGCAGGCGGCTGATCTCCCACGCCAGTAGATGCGGGTAGAAGGAGAGTGCTTCCAGGTCGGGTTCGGCCTCGAGTAGAGCGGCGGTGCGGGCGCAGCCGGCGAGGGCACGCGCCCGTTCGCGGCGCTCACGCAGGGCCTGTACGAGCGCAGTGGTGACCTGCCCGGCCGCCGAGCCCACCAGGCCGGGCAGTTGCAGGGCGCCGATGGCCTCGCTGACCGCGGCCTGCAGCTGCCCGGGCAGCATCTGTCCGAACTTCCCCACCAGGCCGGTGCGCCGGACGTACTCCTCCAGCGGCTCACCGGGGTGCTGGGCATCCCAGTAGCGGCGCAGTGCGAGGTCGAAGCTGGGCAGAGGGCGGCCGACGGTGGCAGCCAGGGCGAGACGGATCGTCAGCACGACGCGCTCGAAGTCCGAACCGGTCGATGCCGAGCGGGCCAGGTCGATGCGGATGGGCAGGATCTTCTCGCCCGCCCAGGCGGGGGCACCCCAGTGCACGGGGCGCTGGTCAGATGCGGTGAGCGAGGATTCGAGTTTGCGCAGCAGGGTCGACTTGCCGACGCCGCCCACCCCGTGAAACACGATCACGTTGTTGCGGGGGGCTTCGAGGTCCTCAACGTTGAAGGCCGGAGCGGCGATGTGCCGCAGGTGCTCCTCGATGGCGGTGGCGACGAGATCCCACTGGTCTTGGCGGTTGGTGAACGCCTCGTTGCTGCCCACGGGGTCATTGGAGCTGAACAGCGCACGAAGGTCGGTCATGTGGTGTGTCCCCCCGAAGTGATCACCTGCGGTCCCAATTTATGCTGCGGGCGGTGGTCGGCGGCAGCCCCGGCGGGATATGCAGGCCGAGAGGAGCCGGTGATGGACTGGTTCCCGCCCACGCCGGACAATGATCTTTTCGCCGTCCGGTTCTCAACGCGCCTCGAGGTGGTTCTCCGTGCACGACCCCGCATCGTCCTCGCCGGACATGCCGCCAGAATCGTCGGGACCGGCTTGGGATCCGGACGGCGGCGACGCCGGGTATGAGATGGCGCACGAGATCGTGGGGAATGTCATCGCCTGGTACAGCCGGCAGCTCCTCCTCGCGCGGCGCTCCGGGGACGAGCAGCGCCTGGAGGAACTGAAGGCGCGGCGTCAGGAGTGCGTGGAGGACCAGAACCGGCTGAGGGAGGCCGGGCCTGAGGAGATCGCGCGCATCGCCGCCGTCTATGCCGCACGCCTGAAGGAGCTGGAAGCCAGCGAGTCGGAGCCCGAGTCGTAGCTGCGGCGCCACCGTGCCGTGCGATCCGCTGCAGAGCTCGCTGTGGTGGAGAAGCTCGAGTCGGCGGGTGCAGCGGCGTGGACATCGTGCTGGTCACGCCCGGGCAGCTGCCCGAACTGCGGGGCTAGAGTCTGCCGTCATGACCGCAGTCCCGTTCCCCTTTGCTGCCGCCCCGGACGGGTGGCGAGTGGCGATCAAATGCCCCGACGACGGCATGATTTTGGTGATGCCCATCGTCGGCTGGGCCACCCCCGTCGACGGCATGCGGCGAGCCAATGACCAACTGGCCGTTGAGCCCGTCATCCTCTTCGACAATGTCGGCGAGCCGCTGATCACCACTCTCGCTGACACGCTCAATGATTGGACCGACGGCGAAACACTGCACCAGATCATCGCGCCAGGCTTCGAAGTCCGCGAAGTGCCAGACGGCTGGTCAGTGCGTGAATACGGGGACTGACCACGCAAACGCCCGCCCCGGGGTGGGGCGGGCGCTGGACGACGGGCGGCGTCAGTGAAGTCCGCGACGGTGAGCTTCCCGACGGATCCACGCTGCTTGGCGGCCGACCCGCTCCGCCCGCTCACGTGCATCGCCGACGAGATGATCCGGAATCGACCTTGGTTTGCCGTTCGGCTCAAGCAGCAGATCCGCTTTGTGGGTCAGAGGCAGCATGTCCGCGCTGGCGTAGCAGTCCGTCCAGCCGATGCTGTGGCCTGACGGTGGGCATACCCGGTCGGCGTGAGTGGTGGCCAGTAGGTGATGAGCGGGCTCGCCGCCGAGATCCGTCTCGTGCGGTTCTGGCAGAAGGCGAGCGATGAACTTCGCGGCGTTGACGCGGCGTATGGGCACGAGTCCTCCTGGACTCTCCGGCGGTCGTACCTCGACCGCGCAGGCCCCGCGCCTACCGATCAAGCTACCGCATGCCGCTGACAGCCGCCGGCATCACTCGACAGGGTTCCGCAGTAGCTCACGTTCGAGGAACTCGTGGACCCAACGTCGTGAGAGGCCATATCTAGGCGGGCATGGGGAGCGCGGCCACGGGGGCGTGCGCGTCGAGCCGGTGCGGCTGCAGGGTCGGGGGCATTAACGGGCATGCCAGCATTCCGATCGCGATGAGTTCGTCGCGGTACTGCGGCATCGCGGAACGCAGCCAGCGCTGGGCGGCACAGAACCGCGCGGCTTCCTTGGTGGTGTAAGGGCGGGACTGCTCCGCGACCAGGGCGAAGGCGGCGGCGGGGCGCCGGGCCCACCGTCCCTTCGTGGTTTGTTCGTTGCGGTAGAGGACGTGGGCGTCCCGCCGCATCACCGTTACCGAGTCGACCGCGGACAGCTGCTCGGCAGCCGCCAGGACCTCGGGGAGGACGGCGAAGTGAGTGTCGTGCCCGGCGGCGGTGGTGAACCGTGCGGGCACGCCTCGCTGGCTTACCGTGGCGTAGCGGACGGCCGTGCCCTGCCGGGAATCGGCTGCGCGCACGGCCAGGACCAGCAGCTCCACTCGGTATCCGGCCTGCCGGTACAGGGACGCGCTGGTGACGAAGGCTGTGGCGTTTTCCGGGGTGATCTCGATGACCACGTCCCCGCGCCGCTCGCGCACGTACGCTTCGGCCTGAGCCTGCCAGGCCCGGTAGTCGGCGCGGATCCGCGCGGAGGCCGTGCGCGGCTCCTCACGCAAGAGCTGCAGGTAGTCCGGGTGGGAGAATTTGAAGTCGTCACCCGTGATGTGGGCGGGGCCATCGCGCAGGGTGCGTCGGACCATCTGAGCGGCCCGGGTCTTGCCGGCGCCGGGCTGGCCCATCACGTACACCGCGACGGGTCTGTCCTGCGGTGTGATCCGTCCCAGCAGCGGAACGATCAACTCGTCGAAGATCCAGCGGTGTTCCTCTGCGGAGAGCCGGTGGTAGTCGACCCCGGGAGGCTCCCGGCGCGGCTGGGCGGTGCGTCGCACCGGCTCGGCCAGGGCAGCGGCGCGTTCGGTGTCGCGGCGGACCGCCAGCGTCCAGTCCTCGGGCAGTCGGGGATCGGTCAGGCGCCGATCGGCGTCGGCGAGCTGACGGCGGAACCTGCCCGTCTCCCTGGCGTCCCAGGGGCGCCTGCGCTCAGCGAGCACCGCGCGTGCCGCGCCCGCCGGGCGGCACCATTGCCCGGACGCAAGTTCGTTGTCGTACACGGCCTCCAGTGCCGTCTCCGTGGAGCGGCGGACGACGAAGACCCGGTCCGCCAAGTGCGCGGCCTCCACCATGCCGAGGGTGTCGACCAGGGCGGCAGCGCACTGGTCGTGGTTGTCCCAGGAGACGTACCGGGCCCGGCCCTCCTGGGCAAGGCGCAGGTACCGGTCCAAAATGCCGAGCTGGCTGACCGCCTCGGGCACGGCCAGGGCCACCAGCTCGACGCGGTAACCCGCCTGCCGGTACGCGGCCATCCCGGCCAGGAACTCTTGCGGGTGGGCCAAAGGCGCCTCCACCACCGCGTCATACCGGCCGGCTCGCACCCGAGCCTCCACTTCGGCCTGCCACCGGTAGGTCTCCGACCGCACCCGCACCCCAGCGGTCCGCACGTCCTCGCTGAGCAACTCCGCGTAATGGGGGTGGATGTTCTTGTAAGCGTCGCGGTCCACCCGCACCGCGCCGCCCCGCCGCTCCAGCGCGGCGTGCACCAGGTCGACGACCAGCGTCTTGCCGCTGCCTGCCTGCCCGGCGACGAACACCACTGCCGGGCGCACCGGTTCCGGCTGCGGCACTGCGCCGCCCAGGACGCTGGGCAGGACGGTTCCGGTCAGGACCTCCTCGGACCAATCACCGGCCGACAGTGCGCCACCAGACGCGGCGGGACCCGTGCCCGGCGGCTGTGCCTGCGGCGACGCGGGACGGGGACGGTGCGGCGCGCTCACGTACTCCTCCACGAACGAACTGGTGAAAGCGGTGTAGGGGAGCCCCGGCTCCGGCCTAGGCCCGAGCCGACGATGAGTCCTGCTGCAGCTGCTGGCGCAGCGCATCGAGGGTGCGGCCGTCCGCGGTCCGCCACAACACCCACCCGTTCGACGCCGTGCCGGTGACAGCTGACGCCGCCTTCGATGGCGAGGTGTACGGCACCGACTGGCCTTCGACGATCAGCCGCCCATCAGCGGTCACGGTCGCCACGGCCTCCCGGCCCGCCCGCCGCTGCTGGAAGGACAGCGTGTCCCCGGCCTGCAGCAGCCCCTTCAACAGCAGCTCAGCCAGCGGGCCTTGCGGGGCCACGGCACGCCCGGGACCGGAGGCATCACCTTCTGTGGCCCCGTGGGGCGCGAGGTCGAGAGACAGGGTGATGTGGACGGTCTCTTCTGGCCCCGCGGCGGCAAGGCGGGCGATCAGGGACGAGTCGAAGTGCAGGCTCACGGTGGGCAACGCGGGTCTCCTCTGAACGACGCGACACGACCATTGACCACTCTACTGCCAAGCGCTCAGCAGTGCTCCGGCTGAGAGTGGTGAGGAGAAGTCGTCGGGCCTGCGGCCCTGTCGGCGCCCACCCCCTACGGCGCTACCGTGGAATGCGTTGCCCTCAGGAACCCGCACGGGCTCGCGCTGCCGGTTCACGACGCGGCGTCGGCGAGACCCGCCCCTGTGGCACCGGCGCCTACGCCTGAGCCCGCGCCACGGTCGCCGCCACCCGGCCCGCACCGCCGCGAGCCCGAAGGCAGTGCGCTAGACCCCCGAGACGTGCAGAGGCCGGTGGGTGCCTGCCTACCAGGCAGGCACCCACCGGTAGTTCGCCATGGGCTGGCCCTAAAACGCCCTACCAGGCAACTTCTTCTGCCGACCGCTGATCAGTCGGGCGTTCGGTCGTGGCCGAGTCCGGGGCGGTACAGGGAGCAGGCGGAACGCACTTCGCTGAGCAGAACCGTGGCGGAACACTCGGGTCCCAGCCGTAGGCATTGAGGCGGCCGCCGCAGGTCACGCAGGCGCCGCCGACGACCTTCCAAAGACGCTGTGCTTCGGTACGCGCCACGTTGTGCAGGCGAAGACGCTCACGTTCGATCGCGTGCTGCATGGCCAGTGTTTCCTCGTCGCTCCAGAACATGTCATCGAGCGCATCGGGGGCTACGAAGAGGGCATCGAGCAGAGCCTTGCTGACGCGCTCGTAGGTGCCGTTTGCGGTGGCGGCCCTGATGATCAGGTCTGCTTCCGCGCTGCCTTCACGACGGTCCACGTCACGGCCGGCGTCTGTCTTGAAGCTGTACGCCCAGTCCTCGGTCATGGAGACCAGAGCGTCGCCGCTGCAGTCCGGGAGGTGGCTGGAACAGTGGAGGAGGGCCCAGCCGGGCTGGTCGCTACGGCAGGCGGGTGTCTGGCACAGCTCCCTGGCCATCTCTTGCGTGAGGATGAGCTGGAAGCGGCGGTTGCCGCAGACGACGACTGCTTCTTCCAGAGGACTCATGGACTCCAGCGTGAGGCGTGCGGAGCGTCCCTCTTGCGCTAGTGAGCCCGCGAGTTCGAGAACGGTGCCGTAAGGGACGGCGCCGCCGAGCAGACGGGAGTGGAACACCTCCGGCGCGAGTTCGGAGTCGTAGCCCCAGTCGACGTCTGCCGGGGCAACGGTGGCGCACTCGGTCAGCAGCTGGGAGAGCAGGAAGCCCTTTGGCTCCCGCTCGGTCGCGGCAGTCATCTCACGGGCGGCCTGGGTGTAGCGGCGGCCGGTTTGAACCTGCGTCTCGCGGATCGCGGCCTTGCGCTTCTTGTCCCTCGTCATGACAGTCCTTCCGCAGCATGCCCACGCCCATGCCGCAGCAGGAGTCATCACGTTTAAGGAGAGATGCCGCGCGAGTCGGAGACCCTTGTCCGCTTGCCGGGCGCGTGGGTGCGGTTCCGGCCGGGAGTCTGACATGGCCTGGCATGCGCGTGATGCCGCACCATCGGCGGCAGCGTAGCGCATACGACGTACGAAGGAGCAGTCAACGCCCGGGCTCAAACGGCGCAGTGCCGGGCGGGGCCAAGTCCGGAGGGCAGGGCGCACCGCATGCTCACACCCAGAAGGGGCCGCCCCGCTCGGACAGGACGGTGGGGATCTCAGCGTTCGCGAGGACGGACTGTCGCCATGAAACGACGTCGGCGAAGTCAGTTTCGTCGAGACCCTGCGGGTCGTGCTCCCACTGGGACAGGTGCTCAACGACCGCGGTGAGGATGGTGACGTCGTGGGCGTCCGTCGCTGCCTCCGCGGCGTGTAGGGCGGCCACGGCGGCGAGGGCCAGGTGCTCGCTCAGCAGCATCACCGGGGCGTTGCCGTCGATTCCCTGGTCCAGCGCGTCACACGCCTCCTGCACGTTGGCGGTCTCAGCCGGTACCCGTGCCAGTGCCTCCGACAGGACCTGGGCTTCGGCCGTGTTGAGCGGGACGGTGCTGCTGTCGCTGAAGGCGTGGTGGAAGACGCGCAGAACCACGTCGGCGAGCCGCGGCTTGGCACGCCGGTCGAAGAGGCAGTGCGCGCACAGCCAGGCCATGGCGACGAACGGCTGGCGTGGACGGGGCATCCGGCCGATGAGCTCCCCGGCCGCCACGGGGGCGGCGCACAGGCTGCAGGACGAGTCCACCGGGGCCGGCTTGGTGTGGATGGGGGCCGGCAGGCCGCCCGGCTCGATGGCCTGCGGAGTCACGTACGCGTAGTAGGTCTCGGGGTCCGCCAGCCAGGCGGCTGCCTGGATGCTGGCGTCGCGCAGCTGTTCGTCGGTGGCCTCGGCACGGCTGGGTGCATCCATCCAGTCGTTGAGGCGTTGCTGCACCAACGGGATGTCGGCACGCAGCGCTTTCGCGAGCGGGCCCACGTAGGTGGTGAGGAGGCTGCGCAGCTCGGCGCCGTGCAGCTTGTTGACGTCGGTGCTGGAGACGGCAGGTCGGCCCGTGGGCCTCGACGAGGGGTCCTCAAGCCACTGCTCGACGTAGGTGAGGGCGGCCCCGAGCTGGGACAGGGAGATGCCCTTTCTCGTCTTCACGCTGATCGACTCGTTGATGAGGGTGTTGACCGTCCGCCCGTGCTGGCCTGTGGCGGAGGCGAGCTGATCGACCCGCCAGTTGAGCAGCTGTCGGGCCTTGTTCTCGGACAGGAGCGTCACCGGCTCGCAGACCCGGCACGGGACGCCCAGCGCGCTCGCCGGCTGCTGAGCCGGAGGCCTCGTCTCTATGACAGGCCCCATGCCACGAGCCGCGGGGGTGACGCGCGGGCCCAGTGCGCCGGGCGGTTCTCAGTCACGGAAGACGGTTTGACGCCGAAGATCGCCACTCACCGGGCGATGACGGTTCGGGCGGGCGAAAGGGCGGGTACCGTCGAAGCCATGACGACGCATCAGGGGGAGGAAGCGGCCGCCGGCCGGGCCGTCGACGAGGCGGAATCCGCACGGCGGGCGCTGAAGGCCCAGCTGTCGTGGGACCACCCGGAACAGGAGCCCGGCAAGCCCTGTCCGTGCGGGAGTTCGGACGGGCTGCACGGCGAGGCATGCGACTGTGAGGACGGCGCGGTCCTGATCCACGCCATGCGCCTGCCGGGCAGCACTGAGGACGTCACCGTGTGGGAGGACACCTTCGCCTGCACCCACGGCTGCAACGAGTACACGGAGACGGTGACACTGCCCGACGCGCCCTGGGGCGTACGAGAGCAGGCGGTGGACCGGCGCGGCCTGCCCTATGAGCGCATCCGCCTCTTCCCCGGCATCACGCACCCGCAGGAGGACCTGCTGCCCGGCTTCGGCGTCGCGTGACGCGCTGTTGCCTGCTGTCCTGCCGGGACGAGCACGGGGGACGTTCCGCCACCGTCGGCTGACAATCCGGCGCGCCGCGGGGCCTGACCGTATGCGCGTCCAGTAGTTGATGGTGCAGACGTGTAGAGGCGGGAGTTCAGGTGCCGAAGAAGAAGCAGAAGAAGCGGTCACGCCGCGCGGGACGTCAGCCGGTCGCGCAGCGGGAGTTGGTGCCCCAGCCCCGGATGAGTGACCCCGCTGAAACCGCCAGTCCGGCCGACGACTTGGAATTCTGGGAGCCCGAGCCCGCGCCGGAGTTCTCGCGCGGCGGTGCCGCGGTGGACCTGAAGTTCGCCACCGGAACGATGCCGGCCGTGCGACTGGGCTTCGGCGAGCTGTTCGCGCAGGAGCGACGGGGCCCCATCCGTGAGGGCTGGGGCTACACCGTGGAGCTGCCGGCCGTACTGGAGCTCCTGGAACGGATCGGCGACGGACGGGTTACCGCGCACGATGCCCGCAGCGTGCTGCTCAAATCAGTCGACCTGCTGTACGACCCGCTCCGGTGCTGGGAGGCCGAAGACCCTGACGATCTCCGCAATGCGTGCCTGGAGACCGGGGGATGCGTGCTGTGCGAGAAACACCGCTCGTGGTTCGACGGCCTGCTGGCCAAGGCGGACGACCGCTGGCAGCGGCTGCAGCAGCCGGAGAAGTATCCGTTCGCCGCGGGCCGACAAGGCCTTCACGAGACGTCCTGCTCCGTCGTCAGGCGTGAGATGCCGTCGGACTACGTCCGGCCGACGGGCGAGGACTACGTGGTGGCGTTGAACGCCTTCAGCCACACCGGCGACCCGCACAGCTCCAGCGAGGACTTCGAAGGATCGCGCAACTATCCCCGCTTTGAGGTCATGACCCCCGAGGAAGCCCGGGCCTGGATCGCCGAGCGGACCGGGCCGAAGGGCGGCCGCAACTACAAACGCTGCCAGCGGTGCGCCCCGGCCCTGTGAGCACGGGCGGCCCTGCACCGATGCCCGGCTGGTGACGGAAGCCCATCGGCTGGCCGGTTGAGGGCTACGAGGGCTCCACCAGTTGCCCCGTCTTCGTGGTCTTGCACTGGAAGAGGAAGAACGGTCCGCCGAGCTGCGACAGCACGGTGGGATGTTCGGTGAGGGCGATCGTCTGCTGCCTGAAGCGCCAGCCCGTTCCGTACCGCGAGGGCTGCAGCTCTGCCGGGTTGGTCTCCCATTCGGCCAGGTGCTGGACCAGGGCGGCGAGCATCCCAACGTCCTGCGCCGTCGTGGACGGCGAGGCGGGAGCCTCCTGCAGCACCGCGACGATGGTGTGCACGGTCTGGGTGCTGATCCAGGTCGTCGGCTTGCCGTCGGCGACGCTGGTCCGCAGCCGCACCAGGGTGTTCTCCAGCGGGTCGGCCGTCCACGGCTTGCTGTTCGCGAGCGCCGGATCCTCGGTCAGCCACTCCAGCAGCACGCCGCACTCGATCCCGTTCAGCCCCACCCCCTCGCCGGCGAACAGAGCGTGGAAGAAGCGCAGTAGCACGTCACGACGGCGCGGCTGCTGGCGCCGCTGCACCAGGCAGTGCCAGCACAGCCAGCCCATCGGGATGTAGGGGAGTTCCTCCGGGGACGGCGTCCGGCCGATCAGATCGCCGACGTTGTATCCGTTGCTGCACAGTCCGCAGGCACCCGCAGCACTGGCCGGCTTGACCGACCGGGGCCGGGGAAGGCGGCCGATGCCTGCCGGCCGGTCCACTCGGGTGACGCGTCGCAGGCGTGCACGGTAGGCGCCCTTGCCTTCCTGCTCGCACACGCGGAGCTCTCGAAACACTTCCCGCAGATCATGGTCGTCGGTGTCGGACAGCCGGGGCAGGTTCACCAGCTTGAGCAGACGGCGCCGCAGGACCTGCGGGTCCTCACCTACGGTTGCGGACAGTGCATCGGCCGCCTTGGCGACCTGTTCCCTCAGCTCGGGCCCGGACAGTTGCGACTCGTTGCCGCGCGGGAGAACTTCCTCGACTCCGAACAGGGTCATCAGCTGGGTCCGTCTCTCTCCGCGGGCTCTTCGCCCACACCCTGCACCCGCTGCCCGGGCATCGTTGGACGCCGCCACCCGTTCGATGGAGCAGCAATCACCCAGTCGGCCCAACGCTGCGGCTGGTCCGCCGTCGGGCCGGCGGGTGCTTGGGCCTGAGGCGTGGGCTGGGGGCTATGCGCCGCGGGGAACGAACAGGTTGCGGCCGGGCAGGAATTGGGTGCCTGCTGGGATGTGGGTACGGGAGACGAGGCCGGAGACCATCGGCTCGGGGTAGCCGGGGACCATGCGCAGCCGGACGTTGCCCTCCAGCGGCTTGAAGGAATGGATCATGCCGGTGTGGGCGGGCTGGGCGATCAGGGGGCCGGGGGTGTGGATGACGAGCTGGGCGCCGTGGGCGTACCCGAGGCGGGCGTAGAAGTCGGTCAGTTCCGGCTTGTGGTCCATGGTGATCAGCCCGAAGCCCTGGCGAGCGAGGTGACGCTCGGCTTCGGCGATGAGCGCTTGGGCGATTCCCTGGCCACGGTAGGGCTCGTCGACGGCGACTCCGTGTACGGTGCCCAGCCGGTTGATCAGGGCGGATTGGTTGTGCTCGCCGGTGATGCCCGGATGGGTGACGATCCAGTCCGGGGGAGAGGCGGTCAGTGCGCCGGCGACGGCGCCGTCCTGGTGCTGGGCGACCAACAGCAGGGCGCGGCCGTGGGAGAGGGGGCCCTGGGGGCCTCGTAACAGGACGGTGCGCGAGCTCTCGAAGGGTGCGGGGTCGTCGGGGTCTGCGAGGGCAAGGATGCGCATCATGGCGTCCTCGTCTGAGAAACGGGCGGCGCGGACACGGAACGGCTTCGGCTGGGCGAGGGGCTTCTTCTTCCGCTTGGCCACCGGGACTTCCTCCTGCGAGTGAGGGACGATGCCCCCGAATTCTGCGGGGCGCTGGTGTTGCTACCCAGGTCTCACAGCGGGCGATGCGCCCGGCAGCTGATCGGCTGGAGCGGAAGGCCTGTGGGGGAGTGCGGTTGGTAGGGGCAGGCTGCGCGTGTTCCGGCCAGAGAGCACAGTGCCGGCCGAGGTGAGCCGGGAGCGGGCCAGCAGGCTCGGACCAGCATCGCGGTGCCTCTTCGCACCCTTCCACCCCGTGGCGTGCCGTCCGACGCGATGTGGCAACTTCCCGCCAATCCGCGCGACTTGGGTTAGCTGTAGAAAGCGAAGCGGTACGCTGTAGACATCTACAGCACTACAGCGGGAAAGGACACAACACACCTCGTGTACACGCTGCGCCCCCTGGCCAATGGCCTGCGAACCGACCACCCCGTCCCCGACCTGCCGTTCGTCGACGACTCCCACATCCCCCTCGACGACCCCCGCGAGCTCGAAGCCGTCGGCCGCAAGCGCGGCGACGGCATGTGGGGCCGCTACGACCTCGAGCGCACCGCCGGCGGATGGCGCGCCTACACCACCGACCCCCAGCGCAACGAGTTCGCCTGGTGCGTGCGCTACCACCCCGACCACGGCCGGACGGTCCTGCTCGTGCGCGACGACGACGCCAACGAGCTGCACGCCGCATGGCACGGCGGCCCGCTGCTGTTCCGGGCCGGCGGCTACTGGTGGGACGGAGCCACCTGGTACCGGCCCGGCCAGATCTGGGACGCGGCCGACGAGGACTTCGTCCGCACCCCGGTCCCGGCCGCGATCACCGTCACCGCCGACCAGCTCCTGGACGCCGCCGCCCACCCGAACGCCGGCCACCTTCTGAAGGTCACCTCCTTCGACCCGGACGCCGCGCTCGCCGGACGGTGGAGCGACCACCTCGCCCTGTGGGCGAAGCACCGCACCGACCGCGAAGGCGACTTCCCGACCGGGCAGTGCGTGGTCCAGGTCTCCGCTCCCGAACTCGCCGCCGACCAATTGCTGGGCGTCACCGAGTTCGCGGGCCTGGCCGGCATCGCCGCCTCCACCCTGCGCTCGTACGCCTCCCGCGGCGAAGGCAACGTCCCCCTGCCTCAGGCCACGGTCAGCGGACGCAGTGCCTGGTCTCGCCCGGTCGCCCAGGACTGGGTCACCCAGCGCAGCCGGGAGAACGTCGCGGCCGCGGTGGCCGGTCCCGACCCCGACGCCCTCCCCGCCGGTGTGAGCGACCTGCGGGAACGCCTCTCCGCCAAGTTCCAGGCGCTGCTGTGGGGGCGCCCGCAGACCCGCAAGCGCTGGGTACTGCGCCACCGCAACGAGCCGGACGTGCGCAAGATCTCCGACGACCTCGCTCTGCACGTCGCCACGCGCCTGGACGACATCATCCCCACCGACCACCTGGCCGCCACCATCCGTCACGCCGTCCTCGACGAACTGGCGGAACAGCACGGCTGGGACAGCGATGAAGGCGACGACCGCACGCACTTCTACGCCCTGACCACACCCGTCGCCAAGACCCTGGACTGGCTCATCCGCCACCACCCCGACTACGGCCAGTACGCCATCGGCGACATCGTCCGCGAGGCCCAGAACCGTCTCGAGATCCCCCGCGACGCCGTCGCCGACACGCTGCTGCGGTCCCTGTCGATGGACGGCAAGCTCGACAGCGCCAGCCTCAACGCGTACCTCGACCTGGCGCTGCCCCCGGAGAAGACCGGCTGACGCGGGAGCGTCGGCAAACGGCGGCCGCCCGTACAACTGCCGCGCCCGCCGGCCCGCACCGCGAGTCCACCACCCGCGACTGACAAGGAGGCCCCCGTGCTTGACCGGTTCGCCATCGACGACGGCCGACACCTGCTGGAGATCGTCATCGACGAGGACGCATCCGCCGCCGCAGGCGAGGCCCAGTACCGTGCCGACTGCTCCTGCGGCCGGATGCCTCACCGTCCGGCAGGCACCCGCGACCAGGCCCTCGCCACTCACATCGCCCACGTCAACACCCGCATCGGCCCCTCCAAGGGCCCGGACTGGCTCCCCCTCGGAGCCCGCCTCGCCCTGCTCTTCCTGGGCTGCATGGCGCTGTGGGCGGGGTCCTTCGTCGGCGCCCTCCAACTGGCCGACGCCATGCACCTGACCGGCTCCGGCGCCGCAGGCGCACGGGTCGCGGGCGTCCTGACCGGATTCGCTGCCGCCGGGTGCCTCATGGTCGCCGTCCGGCGCTACATCGCACCCACCCGCGCCTGATACCGCACGCCGCACGGCGCCCGAAGCCATCGGAAGTGGCTTCGGGCGCCACCCCGACTCTAGTTAAACCCTCCCGCTCAGCGCGGAATTGATTTCAAGGAGTAAGGGGCAACTTGCTCCGCGCCAACTCGCCCGCCTCCCCAGGAGGCCCGACAGGAGGACACCATGCCCTGGTACCTCTGGATGCTGCTCGGCGCCGTGGTCTACATAGGACTCAGCTACTACCTCACCGAATCGCTGATCGCCCTCAAGCCCAAGCCCCCGGAGACCTGCTCCTGGTGCTCCAGCGCCTCCGGGCACACGGTCACCGGCCACTCGTATGCGATTTGCCGCGGCCCCGTCGACGCACACCTCGCCGAAGAGCGCCGCCGCGCCGACCAGAAGTTCAGGCAGGACCGGCGCACCGAGAACGCCCAGCAGCAGGCCGCGGCCACGGAACTCGAACGGGCCCGGCAGGCCAGCAGGTTGCGGATGCTCCAGATCGGCACCATCACCACCCGCACCGGCCCGCGCGGCAACCAGATCCACGTCAGCGGGTGGGCCTTCGACTCCCTCTCCGGTCCCTACAGCGGCCCCAGCAACGGCACCCTGCAGTCCTACAGCGGCACCGGCGCACCCGAGAAGACCTGCGGCTGGACGATCCAGGAGCTCCACGCGGTTGCCCACGGTGGCGCCTGCCAGTGCGACGTCGTACGCCTCGCCCGCAACGCACAACGATGAAAGGCCCTCGCCCACTTGGCGACGGACTCCCCCGGGGGGCCGCCGGTCAGCGGCCCCCGGCTCGGCTCACGCCGTCCGGGGGATCGGCTCGCTCGACGGGCGGTGCTCGCCGAGCTTCCGGATGATGAACGGTCGCAGGGTGCTGCCCGGACGGGTGTAGATGTAACGGCGTGCGGCGCAGATCTGCAGCGCGTTCAGCTCGTCGACCTCAGCACGGGACGCCGACAGGTACGCCGGGTTCGGGCCGATGGACAGCACGTACCTGGGGCTGATCGGCAGAAGGACCGAGTGCGCGTCGCCGATGGCCATGTTGTACGAGACCATCGGGCCGTCGCGGCGCATGGTCAGCGCCGGGTTGTCGCCGATGAGGAACTCGCCCTGCTCGGGGCGCAGGATCTGCACGGCGTGGCCGGCCAGGAGGCTGCGGGCCTTCGCGAACGAGGCCTCGATACGGACCCGGAACAACGCGCCGCTCTCGTACGCGTCGGCCATGGGCGCCAGGACGCGTTCGGCGTGCAAGGCCAGGCCCTCCCGGCCGGTGATGAGCAGGCCCGTCTTCTCCCACGTCGCCAACTGCAGCAGGACCTGGTCCTCGTTGAGGAATCGGCGGAAGCGTTCCTGGTAGAAGGCACGGAAGATGAATTTGTGCAGGTCGCGGTAGTGCTGCGAGCGCACCCAGTGCAGGGCGATCACGTCCCGCAGCAATGCGACCGTGTCAGGTTCGTCCAGAGCGGTGCCCGCGGCGACAGAGGCGAAGGCCTCGGGCAGGTGCTGTTCGACCTCGTTCCATGTCTGCTCGAGGGAAGCGGAGGCGAAGGGCACGAAGTCCTCGATCCACCCGACGCCGCGCGGGGTGCGGGCCTTGGGCATGCGCTGCGGATTGCGCAGGTCGTGCGGCTGCACGTGGAGGCCGGCGGTGTGCCGGATGGGCGTGGCGAACTGAGCGAGCAGCACCTGCGAGACGAGGTGCTGCCGCTTGACCGGTGCGTCGGTCTCGGAGGCGAGTTCGGCGATGCGGGCCATGTCGTCGCGTCCCGCAGGCGGCAGTTGTGCAACCACGCCCCAATGGTCCCAGGTGGCTCCGCGTGGCCGCCTGCCTATTTGGAGGCTCTGCGGGACAAGGGGCGCCGGCGGAGACAGGAGGGCTTGGCCCCTTGACCCTTCCAACTGAAGGTGTATTATTAATTTTAAGAATCAAGCGGCAACTTGGTTCCTCGCCAACCTACTCGCCTCCCTCAAGGGGATCGCATGAGCATCGGAACGGTCAGCACCCAACAGCCCACCCCGGCCACACCCTCCGCCGTCGGCGACCTGATCTTCGTCTACGGCGGCCCTGGCCTGGTCACCCGCCTGGAAGGATGGGCCCTGAGCGTCCTGGAGATGTGGTTCGGCGACGGCCCCGAGGCCACCCGCAAGCGGATGGTCGCCGTCTACCGCAACGCCCGCGGGGACCTCGACATCGCCAGCTACATCTCGCCGCTGAAGGCCGTGGAGCAGGCATGGCATCTCGTCAACCCCGCCGACCGCATCGTCAACGGAGGCCCCCGCCGCGGTGCGAACGGCGAGCTGCTGCCGTCCCAGAGCCGCAGGGAACTGGAAGCGGTCCGCGACTCCGGCAAGTACACGTCGCATGCCGGCGCGGTCGCCGTCTACGGCATCCCCAGCACCGCGCAGCGCTCCCCGTCCGCCGACGCCGACTGGGTGCATGAGGTCCCCACGGAAGCCGCGTTCCGCGCGGCACGCGGCGGAATGTACCGCTGGTACGAGCCGGACGCGGCCCCCGACGACCAACCCGCCACCAGCGAGCCCGCCGCCAAGAGGGGCACGGCCGCCAACCGGGCGGGCGGCAGCGCGTACGAGAAGACCCTCGCGGCCGCCAGGAAGACCGGCGCCCGTCACGCCGACGACGCCGGACTGATGGCCCTCTTCTGCGCGGACACCCTGCAGCACGTCGCCGGTGCCGTCTCGCCCCAACTGGTCTGGGAGGGAGCGCAGCGGCGCGGCCTGTCCACCGCCGACCTCGTGAGCCTGTGCAACAAGGACGCCCTGGCGGTCTCCGACCTCCAGTGGACGACCGACTGACGCCTCGCGCGGCCACCAGGCCACCGCACGCCGAACCACCAGCTCATCAGCGCCCTTCCGAGCACGAACCGAATCGCCCCGGCCGCCCGGCCGGGGCGGCACCCACGCTTCTGCGAGGCGATTGCGATGACCACCCAGACCACTCCTTCGACCACGCCCCGTCGTTCCACCCGCGCGGACCGCCCCACGCCCCTGACGCTCGCGCGGACGCGGCGTACCGGCAGCGCGCAATACTGCCTGCCGGCCTGGTACGACGAGCACCACGTCCGCCAGTTCGCGACCGAGTTCCTGAGCCGCTCCGAGGTCGAAGCGACGATCCGCCGCTACCTTGAGGTCAAGCGGGACAGCGAGCCCCTGCGGCACATCCCGGCCAACGAGGTGACCCGCGAGCAGTGGCAGTCGATGTGGGACGCGGACGACGAACTGAACGTCCTCTACCGACGGCTCGACCGCGCCTGCGCCCTCATCTACCTGCCGAACGGACACCGGCCCGAGCACCTGGACCACCTGGCCGAGGCCTACCGGATGGGCAAGATCCTGCCGGGTCCACGCCAGCCCGTACCGATGCCGGGCGAGCTGCTGGTCGAGCACCACAACAGCCTGGGCGCCTCCTTCAAGCCGCTGTGCCGGATCCGGGAAGGCGAGCGCGTCGAGGCCACCGTGACGATCGCGGCGGTTCGGCGGTTCGGCGGACGCGTACGTCTGCTGCTTGAGAGCCACGACGGAGAGACGGCACACGCCCGGGTGTCCGCCAGCCGCGTCACCGCGGCCGAGCAGGCCCTCGCCCGCTCGCTCAAGGTCGGCGACCAAGTGCTGGTGCGCGGCTACATCGAGCAGGAGCCCGCCCTGCGCCCCGGCGTCAAGAGCGTCGAGGTCGGCTCGATCCGGGCCGAGGCATGAGCCCGGCGAACTCCCTGCTGCCCTTCGCCGCCACGCGCTCCACGTGGATGGCGGAGGGCACTTCACCCACGTGCGGATTCGGGACAGTAAGGAAGGCTCGAGAGGCGCTGACCGGGTGGTGTTATGGCGTTCGCAGGCGCCGTACCGAGGTCCGGGCCTGGCAGGAGGCCCGCACGTTCGAGGACATCGCGGTCCTGACGGCCCACTGGCTGCGAGGCCTGATGCTCTGGCACCCCAACGGTCACCACAGCGGCCCTGATCCGGAGACGATGCCGCTGGTGGACGTGCTCGCGGCCGCCAACCTTGCCGGGATCCTCACCGACAACTCCCAGCCCGGTGAACTGGCCGAGCTCCAGTGAACTTCCGTGGCAGCAGCGCGCTTTCGTCACCACGTTCGTCGCCGACCCGGCTCTCGCCCGGGCCCTGTGCGCACGGGCCACCGAGGCCGGGCTGGTCGTCCGGGCGTATCGGCCGGGAAGTCGTGTCGACGAGCGGGGGGGGTGCCTCTATGTCTTTCGTCAAGGCGCCCAGGTTTGGTTTGGGGTGGTTTGACTGGCTGGGTCATGCGGCGAGTTCGACGTCCTTGGGG
>NZ_JBVIIM010000055.1:0-19000 GCF_055569765.1 Streptomyces sp. NPDC031365
CCGACGCGGCTGCTCCCCGCGCGGCCACTCCCGCGCCTCGGACAGCAACTCCACCGCACCCGCCGACCAGTCCACATGCGACGACGGCCGGTCCAAATGCAGCGACTTCGGCATGACGCCGTGCCGCAGCGCCAGCACCATCTTCATCACACCCGCGACACCCGCCGCGCCCTGCGTGTGCCCGAGGTTCGACTTCACCGAACCCAGCCACAACGGCCGGTCCTCCGGGCGGTCCTGCCCGTACGTCGTCAGCAGGGCCTGCGCCTCGATCGGGTCACCCAGCGTGGTGCCCGTGCCGTGCGCCTCCACCACGTCCACCTCGGACGCGGAGACACCCGCATTGGCCAGCGCCTGCCGGATCACCCGCTGCTGGGCGAGGCCGCTCGGCGCGGTCAGGCCGTTGGACGCACCGTCCTGGTTGACCGCGGTGCCCCGGATGACGGCCAGCACCCGGTGTCCGTTGCGCCGCGCGTCCGACAGCCGCTCGACCAGGAGGAGGCCGACGCCCTCGCTCCACGCTGTGCCGTCGGCGTCGTCCGAGAACGGCTTGCAGCGGCCGTCGGGGGCCAGCCCGCGCTGGCGGCTGAACTCGCGGAAGGTGGAAGGGCTGGCCATGAGCTGGGCGCCGCCGGCCAGGGCCAGGGAGCATTCACCGGAGCGCAGGGACTGCACCGCCATGTGCAGGGCGACCAGGGAGGAGGAGCAGGCCGTGTCGACGGTCACGGCGGGGCCCTCGAGGCCGAGGGCGTAGGCGATGCGGCCGGAGGCGACGCTGCTGGCGCACCCGGTGGCGAGGTAACCCTCGGTGTCGATGCCGCAGTGGTCGACGTAGGGGCCGTAGTCCTGGCCGGTGGCGCCGGCGAAGACGCCGGTCGCGGTCGAGTGCAGGGATGCCGGGGAGATGCGGGCGTTCTCGAAGGTTTCCCAGGCGACTTCGAGGAGGAGGCGCTGCTGGGGGTCCATGGCGAGCGCCTCGCGGGGCGAGATGCCGAAGAAGTCCGCGTCGAACCGGTCGGCGTCGTGCAGGAAGCCGCCCTGGCTGACGTAGGTGGTACCGCGCCGGTCGGGGTCGTCGTCGACGAGGGTGTCCAGTTCCCAGCCCGGCCGGTCGGGGAAGGTGGTGATGGCATCCTCGCCGTCGGCGAGCAGCTCCCACAGCTGTTCGGGGGTGTTGGCCCCGCCGGGCAGGCGGCAGCCCATGCCGATGACGGCGATGGGTTCGCGGGTGGCGTGTTCGAGGCGCTGGTTGTGCTGCTTGAGCCGTTCGTTGTCGCGCAGTGCCGCACGCAGGGCGTCGACGATCTTGTCGTTGGGTGCGGTCATGTCAGTTCTCCACCTCGTGGTGGTCGGTGCCGAGGGCCAACTCGACGAGGTCGGCCACGTTCATGTCGTCGATGCGGTCCACCGCGCCGGTCGCGGTGTCCGGCTCGGACGCGGTCTCCTGGCCGGGTGTGGTGGCCAGTTCCAGCAGGGCGTCCAACAGTCCGGTCTCGCGCAGCCGGTTGATCGGGATGGTGCGCAGGGTCGCCCAGGTGGCGGCCTCCTCCGGGCTCTGGGCGGGGTGTCCGCCGTCGGCGCCGAAGAGCCGGCCGGTCAGATGGCGGGCGAGGTCGGGGAAGGTGGGATGGTCGAAGACCAGGGTGGTGGGCAGCTTCAGGCCGGTGAGTGCGGACAGGCGGTTGCGCAGTGTCACGACGGTCAGGGAGTCGAAGCCCAGGTCGCGGAAGGAGCGGTCGGACCGGAGGTCTGCCGCCGAGTCGTGGCCGAGGGCGGCGGCTGCCTCGCGGCGCACGCGCTCGAGCATCAGCCGCTGTCGTTCGCCCTCATCCAGCGTGGACAGTTCACGGACCAGGGCGGTTGCCTCGTCGGTGTCGGCCGGGCCGGTTTCCTCGACCGCCTGGCGGGCCTCGGGAACACCGAGGATCAGGGGGCGGGCGCGGGTGGCGGTGTAGGCGGGGGCGAAGGACTGCCAGTCGATGTCGGCGACCACGAGGTTGTGGTCGCGTCGGCCCACGGCGACGGCCAGCGCGGCGACGGCGAGGCCGGGGTCCATCTGGCGGTTGCCCAGGCGGTGCAGATGGGCGGCGGTGTCGGTGTCGACCATGCCGCCTCCCGCCCAGGCACCCCAGGCGATCGAGAGGAACGGACGGCCGGCGGCGCGCCGGTGGGCGGCGAAGGCGTCGAGGTGGGCGTTGGCCGCCGCGTAGCCGATGCGTCGGGCGTCGCCCCAGGTGCCGGCACCGGAGGAGAACGTGACGAAGGCGTCCAGTTCGAGGTCCTCGGTGAGGTCGGCGAGGTGGCGGGTGCCGGTGAGTTTGGGGGCGAGTACGGCGGCGAGTTCGGCGGTGGTGAGATCCCCGACGGGGAGTTCGCGTCCGCTGGTGCCGGCCGCGTGGAGCACCGCGCGGATCGGCGGGCCGCCGGATCCGATCTTGGCGAAGAGGTCACCGAGGGCGTCCCGGTCGGCGAGGTCGCAGGCCGCCATGACGACATCGGCGCCCAGGTCGACGAGTTCGTCGAGGAGCTCGGGCATTCCCTCGGCGGCGTCGCCGCGGCGGCTGACGAGGACGATCCGGTCGGCACCGGAGCGTGCGGCCCAGCGGGCCAGGTGACCGCCGAGTGCGCCGGTGCCGCCGGTGATGACGACGGTGTCCCGTGGCTGCCACGGTGTTGTGGGGCCTTCGGCGGGCGCGCGGACCAGCCTGCGGGCCAGTGGGCCGACCGGCCGGATGGCGAGCTGTTCCTCGCCGGTCCCGCCGGCGAGGAGGCCGCACAGGTGGCGGGCGCTGTCGGCGTCGAGTTCGCCGGGCAGGTCGACGAGGCCGCCCCAGAGGCGTGGCAGGTCGAGTCCCAGCACCACGCCCGCACCCCACAGCGTTGCCTGGGCAGGGTTGCGCGGGGGGTCCTCGGGGCCGGTGCCGACGGCGCCGGCGGTGGCGATCCAGAGCGGCGCGCCGAGGTCCAGGGCGGTGAGGGCGCGGACCACGGTCAGGCAGGTGGTGAGCCCGGCGGGTGCGTCGGGGTGGTCCGGGTGGGGCGTGTCGTCGAGGCCCGTGAGGCAGAGGACGCCCGTGAGGTGCCGGCCGGCGAGGCGGTCGGTGATGTGCCGGGCCAGCCGCACGTCATCGGTGTGACCGGGGTCCACCAGGAGTTCGAGTACGTCGGCTCCGGCGTCCGTCAGCGCACGGGTGACGGCGTCGGCGAGGGGGTGGTGCCTCTCGGGCCGAGCCACCAGCCAGGTTCCCGTGAGGGGGCCGTGCCCGGTGTCCGGCACCGGTTCCCACCGGGTGCGGTAGCGCCAGTGGTCGATCGTGGCGCCGACCCGGCGCTGTGTGTGCCAGCGGGACAGCGCGGGGAGTACGGGCTCGAGTGCGCGGCGTTCGACGCCGATGTGTCCGGCGACGGCGTCGAGGTCCTCGTGGACCACCGCGCGCCAGAACTCGGCCTCCACCGGGTCGGTGTCGCGGGGTCCGGTCCCGGCGGCGGGCCGGTCGGGCCAGAAGCGGCGGCGCTGGAAGCCGTAGGAGGGCAGGTCGATGCGGCGGGCGCCGGTGTCCTCGAAGAGGCGGGCCCAGTCGACGCTCACGCCCGCCGTGTGGGCCTCTCCGAGGGACTGCAGGAACCGGGGCAGTCCGCCGTCGTGGCGGCGCAGGGAGCCGAGGGAGGTCACCTCGTCGCGGTCCGGGAGGGTCTCCTCGACGGCGACCGTGAGGACCGGGTGGGCGCTGACCTCGATCATCGGGCCGAAGCCCTGCTCGGCGAGGGCCCGCACGGAGTCGGCGAAGCGCACGGGGCGGCGCAGGTTCCGGAACCAGTAGCCGGCGTCGAACACCGGGCCGTCGGTCCAGTCGGCGGTCACCGTGGAGAAGAACGGCACCTCGGGTTCGGAGGGCGTGAGGAGGTCGAGGACGTTCAGGAGTTCCGTTTCGACGGCGTCGGCGTGCGGGGAGTGGGAGGCGTAGTTGATCGGCACGGTCCGGGTGCGGATGTCGCGTTGCCCGCATACGGCGGCGAAGTCGCGCAGGGCGTCCGCGTCACCGGAGACGATGACGGCCCGAGGGCTGTTGACGGCGCCGATGTGGAGCCGGCCCTCGTAGGGGAGCAGCATCTCGGTGACGTGTTCGGTCGGGGCGGCCACCGAGAGGAGCCCGCCGAGTCCGGCGAGCGCGGTGACCACACGGCCGCGCAGGCAGACGACGCGGGCGGCGTCGTGCAGGCTGAGCGCTCCGGCGAAGCAGGCGGCGGCGATCTCGCCCTGCGAGTGTCCGACGACGGCGGCGGGTTCGACACCGTAGGAGCGCCACAGTTCGGCGAGGGACAGGGTGACCGCGAAGGTCGCGGGCTGCACCACGTCGTCGCCTTCGAGGCCGGGAGCGCCGGGTGTGCCACGCAGGACGTCGGTGAGGCGCCAGTCCACGAATGCGGCGAGTGCGGCCTCGCAGCGGGCGATGCTCCGGGCGAACCTCGGTGAGGCGTCGATGAGTTCGGCGGCCATGCCGGCCCACTGGGAGCCCTGTCCGGGGAAGACGAACACCGGCCGGCCGGCGGGCCGTGCCACGCCCTCGACGACGCCCGGTCCGGGGTCGCCGGCGGCCAGCGAGCGCAGGCCCTGGAGGAGTTCGTCCCGGTCGGTCCCGACGACCACCGCCCGGTGTTCGAAGGGCGACCGGGTGGTGGCGAGGGTGAGGCCGACATCCACGGGCCGCGGGTCCGTCACGGCCGGCAGGAGCCGGTCGGCCTGGGCGCGCAGCGCCGACACGGTGGGTGCGGACAGGGTCCAGGCGACGGCCGCGGGCGGCTCCGCGGAGCCGTCGGGGGCGTCGGGAACGTCGGGGCCGGGTGCCTGTTCCAGGATCACGTGGGCGTTGGTGCCGCTGATGCCGAAGGAGGACACGGCGGCGCGGCGCGGCCGGCCGGTGCGCGGCCAGTGCTGGCGGTCCGTCAGCAGTCGTACGGCGCCGGAGTCCCAGTCGGCGCGGGAGGACGGTTCGTCGAGGTGGAGGATCTTCGGAAGGACGCCGTGGCGCATGGCCATGACGGTCTTGATGATGCCGGCGACGCCGGCCGCGGCCTGGGTGTGTCCGATGTTCGACTTGAGGGCGCCGACCAGCAGGGGCGCGTCGGCGGGGCGTTGCCGGCCGTAGGTGGCGAGCAGTGCCTGGGCTTCGATGGGGTCGCCGAGGGGCGTTCCGGTGCCGTGTGCCTCGACGGCGTCCACGTCGGCGGCATCGAGGCCGGAGGCCGCGAGGGCCTGGCGGATCACACGCTGCTGGGAGGGGCCGTTGGGCGCGGTGAGACCGTTGGAGGCGCCGTCCTGGTTGACGGCGGAGCCCCGGACGAGGCCGAGCACGGTGTGCCCGTTGCGGCGGGCGTCGGAGAGCCGTTCGAGGAGGATCAGGCCGAGGCCCTCGCCCCAGCCGGTGCCGTCGGCGTCGTCGGAGAACGGCTTGCAGCGGCCGTCGGCGGCCAGGCCGCGCTGGCGGCTGAACTCGACGAACACGGTGGGGGTCGACATCACGGTCACGCCGCCCGCCAGGGCGAGCGAGCACTCGCCGGAGCGCAGGGCGCCGACCGCCATGTGCAGGGAGACGAGGGAGGAGGAGCACGCGGTGTCGACGGTGACGGCGGGGCCCTCAAGGCCGTAGGTGTAGGCGATCCGGCCGGAGGCGACGCTGCCGGCGGTGCCGGTGCCGAGGTGGCCCTCCAGGTCGTGGTCGCGGCCGTGCAGCAAAGCCGGGTAGTCGGTGTACATCAGGCCGACGAAGACGCCGGTGTCGCTGCCGCGCAGGGAGCGCGGTGCGATGCCGGCCCGTTCGAAGAGTTCCCAGGACGATTCGAGCAGCAGGCGCTGCTGGGGGTCCATGGCGAGGGCTTCGCGGGGTGAGACGCCGAACGGGGCCGGGTCGAACCGGTCGGCGCCGGTGAGGAAGCCGCCCTCGCGGGCGTAGCTGGTGCCGCTGTGGGCGGGGTCGGGGTGGTAGAGCGCCGTGAGGTCCCAGCCCCGGTCGTCGGGCATGGGCACGATGGCGTCGTCGCCGCGAAGGACCAGGTCCCACAGGTCTTCGGGGGTCTCCACTCCGCCGGGCAGCCGGCAGGCCATGGAGACGATCGCGATCGGCTCGTCGGGGGCGGCGGTCGGGGCGGGTGCGGTCCTGCCGCCGGGCGCCGTGGTGGCGGTGGTGGTGAGTGTCTCCAGGTGCTCGGCCAGCGCGGCCGGGGTCGGCTGGTCGAAGATGATCGAGGCGGGCAGCCGCAGGCCGGTCTGTTCGCTGAGTGTGTTGCGCAGTTCGACCGCCATCAGCGAGTCGAAGCCGAGCTCCGAGAAGGCCTTGTCGGGGTCGACGGCGCTCATCGAGGAGTGCCGCAGGACGGCGGCGACCCGGGTGCGGACCAGGTCGATCATGCGGGTCGGCCGGCCGGCCGTGCGGGTGTGGGGCCGCTGCCGGCGGACCAGGCCGCGCAGCAGGGCGTGCAGGGCGTCCTTGCCGTCCTGGCCGCGCAGGACGGCGAAGTCGAAGGCGGTGGGCACCAGGGTGACCTCGGGGCGGCGCAGGGCGGTGTCGAAGAGCGCGAGGCCCTCCGGTCCGCTGAGGCTGAGGACGCCGATGCTCGCGGCGCGCCGCAGGTCGACGTCGCTCAGGTTGCTGACCATGCCGTCCTGCCCCTCCCACAGGCCCCAGGCCAGTGACTGCCCGGGCAGTCCGGCGTGGCGGCGGTGTTCGGCGAGGGCGTCGAGGCAGGCGTTGGCGGCGGCGTAGTTGCCCTGGCCGGGGCCGCCGAAGGTGCCGGCGGCGGAGGAGAAGAGGACGAACGCCGAGAGGTCCAGGTCGCGGGTCAGCTCGTGCAGGTGGAACGCGCCGGCCGCCTTGGGGGCGAGGACGGTGTCGATCCGTTCGGGGGTCAGCGACTGGATGATGGCGTCGTCGAGGACGCCGGCGAGGTGGATGACCGCGGTCAGCGGGTGTGCGGCGGGAACGGTGGCGAGCAGTGCCGCGAGGGCGTCCCGGTCGGCCACGTCGCAGGCCTCGATCCGGACGTCGGCGTCCAGGGCGGCCAGTTCGGCGGCGTCCGCGGAGTGCGGCCCGGACCTGCTGGTGAGCAGCAGGTGCCGGATGCCGTGCTCCTCGACGAGGTGCCGGCACAGGGCGCGGCCCAGCCGGCCGGTGGCTCCGGTGACCAGGACGGTGCCGTCCGGGTCGAGGGTGGACGGCGGCTCCTCGTCCAGGGCGGGGAGGCGGGCGAGGCGGGGCGCGTACCAGCGGCCGTGGCGCAGCAGGAGGCTGGGTTCGTCGTGCGGGATGTCCTGGGTGGGGATCTCCCGGCTCTCCGGTGTGTCGCCGGTGACGTCGACGAGGACGAACCGGGAGGGGTTCTCCGACTGTGCCGAGCGGACCAGTGCCTGGACGGCTGCGGCGACCGGGTCGACGTCCTCGGTCCCGCCGGGGAGCCGGGCGGCGCCGCGGGTGCGCAGCACGAGCGGGGTGCCGTCGTCGTCGGCGGGCGCGGCGAGCTGTCGCTGGAGGACGGCGAGCGTGCGGTGCAGGGCCTCGCGCACCGCCTCGTACGGGTCGTCGGGCAGGGGGTCGCCGCCGGGGAGGTCGACCACCTGCGGTGTGCGGCCCGGCAGTTCGTCGGAGAGGCGGGGTCCGGTGGGGGGGACCTCCAGCCATTCGACGCGGAACATGGCGTCGCGGTGGCGGGACCGGTCGGGCTGCCGGTCGCCCGGCAGGGGGCGTATCAGCAGTTCACCGACGGACACGACCGGTGTGCCGGTGGTGTCGGTCGCGGTCAGGGTGAGCGAGTGCCGCGCGGTCCGGGCGAGGGTGACCCGCAGTGAGGTGGCGCCCGGGGTGTGCACGCCGACACCGGTCCAGGTGAAGGGGATCGCCCCCGTGGAGGTGTCGGTGTCGAGGGCGGCCGCGTGCAGGGCCGCGTCGAGCAGGGCGGGGTGCAGTTCGAACCGTTCGGCCTCGACGTGCTGGGACTCGGGCAGTTCGATCTCGGCGTGGATGTCGTCGCCGAGCCGCCAGGCGGCCTTGAGGCCGCGCAGCGCCGGCCCGTACTCGAGACCGGCGTCGGCCAGCCCGTCGTAGAGGTCCTGGGTGTCCAGGGGGGTCGCCCCGGCCGGGGGCCAGGTGGTGTGGGCCGGTTCGGCGGGCTCGGTGCGGGCGGCCAGGGTGCCGGTGAAGTGGCGCGTCCAGGGCCGGCCCGCGTGGTCGGTGTCCTGCCCGGAGTCGGCGCGGGAGTACCCGGTGACCGGCCGGCTCCCGGCGGCGTCGGCGGCTCCGATGACGACCTGGAGGGCGACGCGGCCGGCCGGGTCCAGGACCAGGGGTTCGGCCAGCACCAGCTCCTCGACGCGGGGGCAGCCGATCTGGGTGCCGGCGCGCACGGCGAGCTCGAGGAAGGCCGTGCCGGGCACCAGGACGCGGCCGGCGACGCGGTGGTCGGCGATCCAGGGGTGGGTGGTGAGGGAGAGGTCGCCGCCGAACACGAATCCGTCGGCGTCGGCGCGTTCCATCCGGACGCCGAGGATGGAGTGACCGGCCGTCATGTCGTGGCGGGAGACGGTCGCGTCCAGCCAGAAGCGGCGCTGCTGGAAGGCGAAGGTGGGCAGGTCGACGCGCCGGGCGCCGGTGCCGTCGTAGAAGGCGGTCCAGTCGACGGGGACGCCGCACGCCCACAGGTGGGCGAGGGTTTCCGTCAGGGCCTCGGGTTCGGGCCGGTCGCGGGTGAGCAGGGGCCGCACGAGGCAGGTGGCGGGTACGTCCTCGGCGACGGCGGCGCTGAGCGGGCCGTCGGGGCCCAGTTCGACGAACCGGGTCGTGCCGAGGTCGCGCAGCCGTTCGACGCCGTCGGCGAAGCGGACCGCCTCGCGGACGTGGCGCACCCAGTGGCCGGCGGTGAACTCGTCCACGGGCCGGCCGGTCAGGTTGGACACGACGGGGATGCGCGGCCGGTGGTGCTCGACGGTCTCCGCGACGGCACGGAACTCCTCGAGCATGCCGTCCATGTGGTGGGAGTGGAAGGCGTGACTGACGGTGAGGCGGCGGGTGCTGGTGCCGCGGTCGGCGAACACGGCGCCGACGCGCAGTACCTCGTCCTCGTCGCCGGAGAGCACCACGGAGCCGGACGCGTTGACGGCGCCGATCCCGACCCGCTCGCCGAGCAGGGGGGTGACCTCGGCCTCGGTGGCGCGGACGGCCAGCATGGCCCCGCCACCGGGGAGGGCCTGCATGAGGCGGGCGCGCGCGGCGACCAGTCGGCAGGCGTCCGGGAGGGTCAGGACCCCGGCCGCGTGGGCGGCGGCCAGTTCGCCGATGGAGTGGCCGATCAGGTGGTCGGGGCGCACCCCCCACGACGTGAGGAGGCGGAAGAGCGCCACTTCGAGGGCGAAGAGGGCGGGCTGCGTGTACTCGGTGCGGTCCAGCAGGCCGTCGGTCCGCTCGAACATGACCGAGGTCAGGGGACGGTCGAGTACGTCGTCGAAGTGGGCGGCGATCTCGTCCAGCGCCCGCGCGAACACCGGATAGGTGTCGTACAACTCCTTGCCCATGCCCGCACGTTGGGCGCCCTGGCCGCTGAACATGAAGGCGACGGGGCCGCCGAGGGGGCGCCCGGTCACGGTGCCGGGCGCGCCGTCCGCGCCGTCGGCGATCGCGGTGAGGGCGGCGGTCAGTTCCGCGGGGCCGGTGCCCAGGGCCACCGCCCGGCGCTCCAGGGGGGCGCGCGTCGTGGCCAGGGAGTATCCGACGTCCCGCGGCTGGTGTCCGGCGACGCCGTCGCGCAGTCGCCGGGCCTGTGCGGCGAGCCCGTCACCGGTCTTCGCCGACACCACCCAGGGCACGACGGGCAGGGTCCGGGCCGGCTCGTCTCCGGGGGCGGGCTCTTCCGGGGCCTGTTCGACGATCAGGTGCGCGTTGGTGCCGCTCACCCCGAATGCCGAGACGCCTGCCCGGCGCGGGTGGTCGTCCGCGGTCCAGGGCCGGGCCTCGGTGAGCAGACGCACACCGCCCGAGGACCAGTCCACGTGCCGGGAGGGCTCCGTCACGTGCAGGGTCCTGGGGAGGGTGGCGTGCCGGATGGCCTGCACCATCTTGATCACGCCGGCCGCGCCGGCGGCGGCCTGGGTGTGTCCGAGGTTCGACTTGAGCGAGCCGAGCCACAGCGGCCGGTCGGCGGGCCGGTCCCGGCCGTACGTAGCGAGCAGCGCCTGGGCCTCGATCGGGTCTCCGAGCCGGGTCCCGGTGCCGTGCGCCTCCACGGCGTCCACGTCGGCCGGGGTCAGGCCCGCGTTCGCCAGGGCCTGCCGGATGACTCGCTGCTGGGAGGGGCCGTTGGGCGCGGTGAGCCCGCTGCTGGCGCCGTCCTGGTTGATGGCGCTGCCGCGGATCACCGCCAGCACCGGGTGGCCGTTGCGGCGGGCGTCGGACAGGCGCTCCAGGGCCAGCAGCCCGACGCCCTCGGACCAGCCGGTGCCGTCGGCGTCGTCGGCGAAGGACTTGCAGCGCCCGTCGGGGGCCAGGCCCCGGTGCCGGCTGAACTGCACGAAGGTGACCGGTGTGGACATCACGGTGACGCCGCCGGCGAGGGCGAGTGTGCACTCGCCGGCCCGCAGTGCCTGGCAGGCCAGGTGCATGGCCACCAGCGAGGAGGAGCACGCGGTGTCGAGGGTCACCGCGGGCCCTTCCAGACCGAGGGTGTAGGCGATGCGGCCGGAGGCGATGCTCGGCGAGCTGCCGTTGCCGATGTAGCCCTCCAGGCCACGCGGGGCCTGCCGTACGCGGGCGCCGTAGTCGTTGTACATCACGCCGACGTACACACCCGTGCTGCTGCCGCGCAGCGACGCGGGACTGATCCCGCCGCGCTCCAGGGCCTCCCACGACGCCTCCAGCAGCAGCCGCTGCTGCGGGTCGGTGGCCAGCGCCTCCCGAGGGCTCAGTCCGAACAGCTCGGCGTCGAACTCGGCGGCGTCGTGCAGGAAACCGCCCTGGGTGGAGTAGCAGGTGCCGGGCTGGTCGGGGTCGGGGTCGTACAGCGACTCGAGGTCCCAGCCGCGGTCGGTGGGGAAGTCCGACACGGCGTCGGTGCCGTCGGCCAGCAACTGCCACAGGTGGTCCGGCGAGGCGACCGAACCGGGCAGCCGGCAGCTCATCCCGACGATGGCGATGGGCTCCGTGCTCCTCGCCTCGTGGTCGGTGAGCTGTTGCCGGGTCCGGTGCAGGTCGGCCGTCGCCTTCCGCAGGTACTCGCGCAGCCGTTCCTCGTTCATCGGTGTCCCCCAAGTCCGGGGCGCCCTGGCCCCACGCACGACCTGCTTGTCTCTTCGCCGCTCATGTGTCCAGCCCGTCGAGGAACCGGAAGAGTTCGTCGTCGGACGCCGTGTCGATGTGATCGACCACCGAGTCCGGCGCGGTGGGCGGGGCCGCGGCAGGCCCGGCCACCTTGGCCAGCAGTTCCCTCAGCCGGCTCTCGACGCGGCCGCGCAGTACGTCGTCGGCGGTCGTGTCGGGCAGGTTGGCTCCCAGCTTCTCCAGTGCGAGGAGGAGCGGGGCGAGGACGCGTTCCCCGTCCGAGGGGAAGACCTCGTCGAGGTGGGCGGCGAGCGCGGCCGGTGTCGGGTAGTCGAAGAGCAAGGTCGCGGGCAGTGTGAGTCCGGTCGCCCTGCTGAGCCGGTTGCGCAGTTCCACGGCGCTGAGGGAGTCGAAGCCCATTTCCAGGAATCCCCGCTGCACGTCGACCAGTTCGGGGCCCGGGTAGGCGAGCACCACGGCCGCCTCCCCGCGCACCAGGTCCAGCAGGGCGCGTTCGCGCTCGGGGCCGCTCATCCCGGTGATGCGGTCGGCGGGATCGGCGGGGTGCCGGATGTCGCGGGTGTCGTGTCCCTCCCGTCCGCTCCGGATGTCCTGCGCGTCCCGCGCCCCTCGGGTCACGGCCGGCCGGCCGCCGCGCACCAGTCCGCGCAGCAGCGGAGGTACGGCGTCGGGGTCGGCGTCGCGGAACGCGGCGAGTGACAGGCGTACCGGCACCAGGACCGTCTCGTCGAGGGCGCACGCGGCGTCGAACAGGCCCAGCCCCTCGTCCGAGGGCAGGGAGGCGATGCCCGCCCGGGCGAACCGGGCGTGGTCGGCGGCCCCGAGTTTGCCGGTCATGGCACTGGCTTCGGACCACGGACCCCAGCACAGGGAGAGCGCGGGCAGCCCCTGGGACCGGCGGTGCCGGGCGAGCGCGTCGAGGAAGGAGTTGCCCGCCGCGTAGCTGCCCTGCCCGCCGCCGCCCAGTGTCGAGGCGACCGAGGAGAACAGGACGAACGCGCTCAGGTCCAGCGACGCGGTGAGCTCGTGCAGATTCAGTGCCGCGTCGGCCTTCGGCGCGAGCACGCCGTCGATCCGCTCCGGTGTCAGGGAGGTGACCACCCCGTCGTCGACGACGCCCGCGGCGTGCACGACGGCGGTGAGCGGGTGTGCGGCGGGGATGCCGTCGAGCAGGTCGGCGAGCCCGGCCCGGTCCGCCGCGTCGCAGGCCGCGACGGTGACATCGGCGCCCAGCGCGGCGAGTTCGTCGCGCAGCGCGGCCGCTCCGGGCGCCGCGGGTCCGCTGCGGCTGATCAGCAGCAGCCGCCGTACGCCGTGCTCGGTGACGAGATGACGGGCGACGAGCCGGCCGAGGGTGCCGGTCGCTCCGGTGATCAGGGTCGTCCCGGCGGGGTTCCACACGGGGACCGTGGAGCCGGTGTCCCGGGTGTCGGCCGGCACCCGGGTGAGCCGGGCGACGCGCAGGCCGCCGGCCCGCACGACGGACTGCGGTTCGTCGCCGGCGACGGCGGCGGCCAGCGCGTGGGCGGTCGCCGTGGCGTCGGCGGCGGAACCGGTGCCCACGACGGCGGGATCGGCGTCCAGCAGTGCGAAACGGCCCGGGTGTTCGGCGATCGCCGCGCGGACCAGGCCGTGGACCGTGGCGCCGGGCAGGTCGGTCAGCTCCCCGTCGGAGTCGGCGGCCACCGCGCCCCGGGTCACGAGGACCAGCCGGGATCCGGCGAAGGGCTCGCAGGCGAGCCACGTCTGCAGCGTGTCCAGCGCCCAGTGGGCCGCCGACCGCGCGGCTGCGGCGGGGTCGCCCGGGAACGCCGGTACGGCGACGACGGCCCGGTCGGGCACGGCCGCACCCGCCGAGACGGTGTCGGCCAGATCCCGCAACGACGGATGGGTCTCGACCGGTCCGGTGGCGGTGAGAGCGGCCATCAGCTCGGACGGAGCGTCGGATCCGACGATCGTCCAGGTCCGGCGGTTGGGCAGCGGCACGGCCGGGACGGGTGTCCACGCGGTGCGCAGCAGCAGGCCGGAGCGGGGGCCGCCGGTCGCCGCGGTGGTGATCGGACGGAACGCCAGCGACTCGGCGGAGACGACCGGCGTGCCGGCCGGGTCCCAGGCCCGCAGGGACACGGTGTCGTGCCCGATGTCGGTGAGCCGCACCCGCAGCAGGTCGGCGCCCGCACGGTGCAGGGCGACGTCGCGCCAGGAGAACGGCATCACACCGCGGCCCTCCGCGCCGACCGCGCCCAGGGCGACCGCCTGCAGCGCGGCGTCGAGGAGCGCCGGGTGGAGACCGAAGCCGGTGGTGTCGGTGCCGTCGGCGAGGGCCACCTCGGCGAAGACCTCCGCTCCGCGTCGCCAGGCCGCACGCAGCCCTTGGAACACCGGGCCGTAGTCGCTGCCGTTCTCGGCCAGCCTCGGGTAGAAGCCGTCGAGGTCGACGGGCTCCGCGTCCGCGGGCGGCCAGGAGACGGGGGCGGGTTCACCGGGCACTGCACCGATTCCGATTCCGGCTCCGGTTCCGGCTCCGGCTCCGGTTCCGGTTCCGGGGAGCAGGGTGCCGCTCGCGTGCCGCTGCCACACCGTGTCGTGCGTGCCGTCGCCGTCCGGACGGTGGTCCGCGTCGTCCGCCGTGCCGTCCGGCCGCGAGTGCACACTCAGGCTCCGCACCCCGGACTCGTCCGGCGCGCCCACCCGTATCTGCACCTGGACCGTCTGCCGCTCGGGCAGCACCAGGGGTTCGTGAAGGGTCAGTTCACCGACGCCGTCGCAGCCGACCCGGTCACCCGCGCGAACGGCGAGCTCGAGGAACGCCGTGCCGGGCAGAACCACCCGGCCCGCGATGGCGTGGTCGGCGAGCCAGGGGTGCCGGCGGCGTGAGAGCCGGGCCGTGAACAGGACGTCGTCGCTGTCGGCGAGGCGTACGGCGGCGCCGAGCAGGGGATGCCCCGCGTCGTCGAGCCCGGCCTGCCGCACGTCCCCCTCGGGCTGCGGGGCGGCCAGCCAGTACCGCTGCCGCTGGAAGGGATAGGTGGGCAGGTCGGCCCGTGCGCCGTCCGGCAGGAACGCGCTCCAGTCGCACGGGGCGCCGTGCACGTACGCCTGGGTGAGCGCACCGAGGACGGACTCGGCCTCGTCCCGGCCGCGCCGCAGGACGGATACGACCACACCGGGCTCGTCCTGCGCGCGGCTGTCCGCGGCCATCGCGGTCAGTACGGCGTCGGGCCCCAGCTCCAGGAACCGGGTGACCCCGGCCCGGGCGAGGGAGCGGAGACCGTCGGCGAACCGGACGGTGCCGCGCAGTTGCGCCACCCAGTAGTCGGGGGAGCACAGTTGCTCGGCGGTCGCCGTCTCGCCGGTCAGGCCGGACACCACGGGGATCACCGGCGCGGACATCGGGGTGCCCCGGACGATCTCGGCGAAGCGCTCCAGCATCGGGTCCATGTGCGGGGAGTGGAAGGCGTGACTGACCGTCAGGCGCCGGGTCCGGTGGCCGAGTCCGGCGAAGTGCGCGGCGACCCGCTCGACTTCGTCGGTGTCACCGGACACCACCGTGGCCCCGGGGCCGTTGACGGCGGCTACGCCGATCCGGTCCTCCCGCCCGTTCAGCAGTGGCAGTACCTCCGCCTCGGCGACGGCCAGCGCGGCCATCGCGCCCCCGGCGGGCAGCTCGCCCATCAGCCGGCCGCGCGCCGCGACCAGGCGGCACGCGTCCGGCAGGGTGAACACGCCCGCCAGGTGTGCGGCGGTCAGCTCTCCGACGGAGTGCCCGATCAGCTGGTCGGGCACCACGCCCCAGGACGTGAAGAGCCGGTACAGCGCGACCTCGACCGCGAACAGCGCCGGCTGGGTGTACTGCGTACGGTCGAGCAGTCCGGCGTCCGGGCCGTTCTCCTCGGCGAACACGACGTCCCGCAGCGGCCTGGGCAGTTCGAGGTCCAGATGGGCGCAGACCTCGTCGAACGCGTCGGCGTACACGGGGAACCGCCGGTAGAGCTCCCGGCCCATGCCGAGGCGCTGGGCCCCCTGGCCGGAGAACATGAAGGCGGTACGGCCGTGGCTCGTGACGCCGGTGGCCGACGGGGCCGTGGTGCGTCCCTCCAGCCAGTCGGTGAGCTGCTCGCGCAGCTGGTCGCGGTCACCGCCCCAGCAGACCAGGCGGTTCTCGAAGCGGGAGCGGGCGTCAAGCGCGCGGGCCACGGCAGCGGCGTCGTCGGTCCGGGTGTCGAGCGCCTCCAGCAGGTTCTCCACCTGGGTGCGCAGAGCGGCGGCGCTGCGCGCGGACAGCGTCCATGGCAGGGGTCCGGTACCGGTTTCGGTCCGGGGTGCCTCGGCGGTCCGCTCCGCGGGCGCCTGCTCGACGATGACGTGGACGTTGGTGCCGCTCATTCCGAAGGAGGAGACCGCGGCCCGGCGGGGCCCGTCCCCGTCCGGCCAGGCACGCTCGTCGGTGAGCAGGCGCACCGCGCCCGACGACCAGTCGACGTGCGGGCTGGGCTCGTCGACGTGCAGGGTGCGCGGCATGGTGCCGTGCCCCACGCTCAGGACGGCCTTGATGACCCCGGCCACGCCCGAGGCCGCCTGGGTGTGACCGATGTTCGACTTCACCGAACCCAGCCACAGCGGCCGGCCCTCAGGACGGTTCTGCCCGTACGTCGCCAGGAGCGCGTCGGCTTCGATGGGGTCGCCGAGCGCGGTGCCGGTGCCGTGGGCCTCCATGAGGTCGACGTCGGCGGGGGTCAGCCCGGCGTTGGCGAGGGCCTGCCTGATCACCCGCTGCTGGGCGGGGCCGCTGGGAGCCGTCAGGCCGTTCGACGCGCCGTCCTGGTTGACCGCGCTGCCCCGCAGCACGGCGAGCACCCGGTGCCCGGCGTGCCGCGCCTGCGACTGCCGCTCGAGCAGGACCATGCCGACGCCCTCGGCCCAGCCGGCTCCGTCGGCCGCGGCGGAGAACGCCTTGCACCGGCCGTCGGTGGAGAGGGCCCCTTGCCTGCTGAACTCGACGAAGGTGTCCTGGGTGGACATCACGGTCACACCGCCGGCCAACGCCATGACGGATTCCCCGGACCGCACGGACTGCGCGGCCATGTGCAGGGCCACCAGCGAGGACGAGCACGCGGTGTCCACGGTGACGGCGGGCCCTTCGAGACCGAAGGTGTACGCGATCCGGCCCGAGGTCACGCTGGAGGCGCTGCCCGTGGCCAGTTGCCCCTCGAACTCGTCGGCGGACCGGCCGCGCCGGTGCCCGTAGTCGTTGTAGTTGGAGCCGATGAACACGCCGACCGGGCTGCCCTTGACGGTCGACGGGTCGATCCCTGCCCGTTCGAACGCCTCCCACGAGGTTTCCAGAAGCAGCCGGTGCTGCGGGTCGATGGCCGGCGCCACCCGGGGCGAGATGCCGAAGAACACCGGGTCGAAGAGGCCTGCGTCGTGCAGGAAGCCGCCGCCTCGGGTGTAGTAGGTGCCCGGGTGGTCGGGGTCCGGGTGGTAGCCGCCCTCCAGGTCCCAGCCGCGGTCGGTGGGGAACTCCGTCACGGCGTCGCCGCCCGCGGAGAGCAGGTCCCAGAGCGCCTCCGGAGTGTCGATGCCGCCGGGCAGCCGGCAGCTCATGCCGACGATCACCACCGGGTCGTCGTCGGCGCCGCCGTCTGCCGTGGTCGTCCGCCGGAGCTCGGCGGTCGTCGAGGCCGTGCCGGGCTCCTCCCCGAAGAGCTGGGCGGCCAGGTGCCGCGCCAGCGGGCCGGCGGCCGCGTGGTCGAAGACCACGGTGACCGGCAGGCGCAGCCCCGTGGCCGCGCCGAGCCGGTTGCGCAGCTCGACGGCGGTCAGCGAGTCGAAGCCGAGGTCACGCAGGGCCCGGTCGGCATCGACCTCCTCGGGTCCGGGCAGTCCGAGCACGGCCGCCGCCTGAGCACGAACCAGGTCGAAGAGCTCCTGTTCCCGCTCGGCCGGCGAGCGCCCCGCGAGCCGTGCGAGGAGTCCCTCGTCGGCCTCCGTGTCCATGGACGCGGACGGCGACGCGGGGCGGGCCTCCGGCAGCGCGTCGAGGATCCGCCCGGCGCGGCCGGCCGTGCAGGCCGGGCCGAACACCGCCCAGTCGATGTCGGCGATCATCAGGAAGGACAGATCGTGGTCGAGTGCCTGGCCCAACGCACGCAGTGCCGTCCCGGTGGCCATCGGGCGGATGCCGCTGCGGCTCAGCCGCTCACCCATCTCCCCCGTGGCGCGTCCCACGCCGCCCCAGGCGCCCCACGCCAGCGATGTGGCGGGCAGACCCGCCGCGCGCCGCTCGTGGGCCAGCGCGTCCAGGTGGGCGTTGGCCGCGGCGTAGCTGCCCTGTCCCGCACCACCGAGTGTGCCGGCCATCGAGGACAGCAGCACGAAGGCTTCGAGGCCGGCGTCCTTGGTGAGTTCGTGCAGATGACGTGCCGCGTCCACCTTGGGCCGCAGTACGGTCGCGGCCCGCTCGGGGGTCAGGTCGTCGAGCAGGCAGTCGTCGAGGACGGCCGCCGCGTGCACGACCGCGGTCAGCGGGTGCTCCGGGTCGATGCCGTCGAGGAGCCGCGCCAGCGCCTCACGATCGGCCACGTCGCACGCCGCGACGGTCACCCGTGCGCCCAGCGCCGCCAGCCGCTCCGTCAGCTCGGCGGCACCCGGCGTCCGTTCACCGCGCCTGCTGGTGAGCAGCAGGTGCGGGGCGCCGTTCTCCGCCAGCCACGCGGCGATCTCCGCGCCGACTCCTCCGGTGCCGCCGGTGACGAGCACGGTTCCGGTGGGCCGCCACGTCCGGGCGGGAGTGCGGTCGACCAGCGGCCTGCGGGTCACACGGGGCACGTACAGCCCGGCCGGCCGTACGGCCACCTGGTCCTCGCCGTCCGGGGAGGTGAGGGCCCCGGCCAGGCGTTCACCGGCGCGGTCGTCCGCTTCGGACTGCAGATCGACCAGGCCGCCGAATCGCTGCGGGTACTCCAGGGCGGCGATCCGCCCCATCCCCCACACCTGGGCCTGGTCGGCGTCGACGGTCCGGTCGGCGGACCCCACCCGGACCGCGTTCCGAGTGGCGATCCACAGGGGCGCGGTGACATCGGCGTCGCCGAGCGCCTGGACGACCCGTACCTGCTGGTCGAGACCGGCCCGCTCGCCGAACGCGAGCAGGGACAGTACGCCGTCGACTCCGTCGCCCGCCGCACGCAGCCGCGCGGCGAGTTCGGCGCGGTCGGGCACGTCGGCGTCCGCCACCCGCACCTCGGCCCCGAGCGACTCGAGCGCCCGGCCGACGACGTTGGGCCACACGTGCTCGCCGGACGGGACGAGCAGCAGCCACCGGGTGCCGTCGGCGCGCGGTGCGGTGCCGTGCGTGAAGGGCTGCCAGGCGACGTCGTACATCCAGGAGTCCGCCTCCGCGTCCTGGTGCCGACGTCGGCGCCAGTCGGAGAGCGCGGGCAGCAGCGGATCGAGTACGGCCTCGTCCGTGCCCAGCGTCTCGGCCAGCGCACCCGCGTCGGCCCGCTCCACAGCCGCCCAGAACTCGGCGTCCATCAGGCCCTGTTCGCCGAGCGGCTCGGGGGACTCGTCCTTCAGCCAGTAGTTCTGGCGCTGGAAGGGGTAGGTGGGCAGGTCGACGGTCGCGGGACGGGCACCCTCGAAGACGGCCGTCCAGTCCACGTCCACGCCACGAACCCACAACT
>NZ_JBVIIM010000056.1:0-18268 GCF_055569765.1 Streptomyces sp. NPDC031365
CAGAAGGCGTGGATCAACGACCCCGCCAAGCGTAGGGAACCGACACCACAGATCTCATAGCATCACAAACGTCTCACTGGACTTGAAATCTTCCGTGGCGACGAGCAGTGACATCTCGTTGTGGACTCGGAGGCCGCTCGGGAGGACTGAGCCGGTCGGCACCGCGAAACGGTAGCGTCAGCCGGATGGAGTCTTGTCGCGATCGTGCACCCCATGGGCTGACGAAGCGGGCCCGGAGTTTCGTCGTTACCCACGGCGTCAGGGTCGATGTGCCATGGGCGAGCCAACACAGGGAGCAGTGGCTGGCTGCTGGGATCCCCTCGGTGGAGGTGGACCGAGCAGTGACGTAACAGGAGCGCTGGGGCGGTCTCGTCCTTCCTCCCGCTCCGCATTGCGACGGTGCGGTCCCCAGGGCGAGTTCGGCATTCATGCCGATCAGTGGACGCCCCTGCACAGAACCATCGTGGGATGGGTGGAGGCCCTCGCACTCGCCCACCACGCATCGACGTGGGCGAGACAGATAACCAAGATTACGGGAGACGATCTCGACGCCCTGGCCCTGGACACCTTCGAGCCGGTACGGGAGGTCGACGGCATCGCAGACACGTGGTGGCGGGGCCCCGACTTGTTGCTGGCCGTCTACACGGGAGAGGCCGAATGCCTCTCGGCTCCCTGATGCCGCACCGCGCTGATCTACTCCAGGCTCGACGAGTGAGGGCTGTACGGCGGGGTCCCGGACGGGAGGAGCCCAAAAGGGCTCTGAACACCGCTTGACGTGGATTATCAGACAGCGTTGACAGACCACTGTGCGTCGGCAGGGAGAGGGGAAGCCGCTCCGGCTCTCAGAGGCCGGCTGGGTGGCTGGAAAGCCAATCTGTGTGCTGGTCACGCACACGGTCACGCTCCGCAGGCGTGGCAAGGATGACGTCTGCGCCGCCGTCGTAGGGATGGTGGATGCGTCGCAGTTCCGTGTCGGCAACGAAGACTTCGACGAGCGCCTCGTCCACGACGGCTCGCAACAGCTCGTCGAGACAGTTGCGGCTCCACCGGCGCCGGTCGGCGTACAGACGTGTGTGGGTGTGGAACTCCGGGTCGGGGTCGTCCTGCTCCGACTCTGTCCACCAGCGGATACCGTCGGGATGCAGGGTCTGTCGTGGCGTCGGGTAGCCCGCGAGCCCGGTCGGTGTGTTCGACCAGTCCATGGTCACCACGAACACGTCCGTGCCCGCGAACAACTCGTCAAGGATTGTGTTGTACCGATCCAGCACGATCGCGTACTCGTCCTCGGACTCCGGGTAGCGCTTCGAGTCGGGAAGGCTGTGGAAGCGCACCCAGCGATCCGCGTAGCTGGTGCGAAACGTGTGAGCGACGGGAGGGCCCGACGGATGGCGTACCCTCCACAAAGCCGCCAGGAGCTCAGGGTCGATGGCGGAACCCCCCCTGGCCGGAGCCACACCGATCAGACAGGAAGCACCGGTCCGCCGTGGCCGTTGATGTCGCGGTCAAGATACTGCTGGTGGTCGTCCTCCGCCGTGCGGAACGTACAGCCCACCAAAGGGGGCACGCGTTTTCCCCGATCATTGTGGATGCAGTCTGTGAACGAGGCTTGACGTGGGTCATCATGCCGCGTTCACAGCCCTCAGCAGCGACATGCCACCTGATGCCTGGCCTGCGTCAACCCTCTTGGGCGCGTCCACACAAGGGTGGATCACGGCTACGTGACTGATCTGTGCGGAGCGAGCCTTGGTCAGACAGTCGGCCCCAGTTGCACCACTCCGAGGGATGCAACCGTCCGTGTCGGTGCTGCTGCTCATCGGAAACAAGGATGCGCCAACAGTGCTTGGCGGCTACAACGGCATGTATGACGGTCTTCCACTGCGCGAAGTGCGGAGTTGAACTCACCCCGGACTTGGTGGAGCTGCCCTCCGTGCCGGACGTCTCCGGCCGTGACAAGGATCGGGACAAGGAGACGCGTCTGGCCCCCTCCAGTGTGCCGCGAGGGCACTATGCTGTTGATCCCGAGCCGTGGGGCGCACCGTTCACCCCGGCCGACCGACGCACCTCGGCCGCACCATCCGCGCCGGCTGCTCATGGCGCCCGAGCTGACCGACTGGACTCCGGCCGGCCCGAGGAACAGCGTCGTCGTACCCAAGACGTACCCGCTCTGAGGCTGCTGGATCAGGGCGGCACGCACTGGGGTTGCTGCGGCCTGCTCGGCACCGGGAGCCGCAACGTGGCCTGTGGATGCGGTGTCCTCGTCGCCACCCTCGCTGCCGACTGCATGGGCCCGTACGAACTCCACCTCGATCCCGTACGGGTGTGGGCGTTCGACACGAAGGGACCGAAGAGATGAGCGGCCGTCCTGTGCCAACGCATGCTGCTGAACTGGAGCCGCTCAGGCACCACCTCCGTGATCCCTCGTTCGAATTCGATGTGGGGCCCGGGTGGCGGGTCCTTGTACTGCGGTGCCATGAAGCGGCCGTCGCGGCGTTTCCCGAGTACGAGCTTCTGGCAGTGAAGCAGAAGTGGGCGGCCCTGGCCTTCCAGGCATTTCCTCGGCCGTGGAAGCGGGGTGGAAACTGGACGTCCGACGAGGCGGTCAGGCTCAACGCGCCGGTGGCCGAGTTCACGGCCGCCAGCGAGCACATCTGCGAGCGCTGCGGCGACGCTGGAACGCTACGCGAAACCCGGCCGATCGAGCTGATTCTCTGTGATGAGTGCGAGTCCTGCGTGGGACCGGACGGCCACCTATAGGCGAGTCTTGCTTCAAGCTGCTGCCAAAGGTTTGTGAGCGAGGCTTGATGTGGATCAACGGCCTCCTGCCTCTGCCGAGGACAAGGTGGCCTCACATATGGCCCTATGGTGCTTCTTTCGTGAAGCGGGCGGCTTCCTGGGCCGGGTCCGCTGTCGGACGGTGGCGGCCCTCCCCCGGCTCGCTGCCGCAGCCACGGTCCGGACGCTACCGAAGGGTGGATTCAAGCAGCAGTTCGCACAGGTCCGCCGGCATGGTGATCATGCAGTCGTGCCCGGTAGGCAGTTCCCGTATCCATGCTGGGGAGCCGTTGGGCTGTGTTGCGGGGATGGGCCGCCGCACGATGCCCTCCGGCTCTGCGCCGACGCAGTGGATGTGCGCGCGCGGAATGGAGTCCGCGGCAGGGTTGTCCAGCCGCACCGGTTGCCGTAGGCAGCGCACTGGCTGGTCGGAGAGCGTCGTACGCAGCCATGCGACATCCGCCGGGTCAGTGACTCCGAACAGGCCGAGGGGCGGAGGCATCTCGGGCAGCGGGATGCGCCAGCCGTTGTCGGACGTGGCGGCCAGGTCGATCAGGTTCTGGGTCATGGGCTGCACGTCGACGGCGGTCTCACCGTGCTCCGGGACCATCGCGTCGAGGTACACCAGGTGCGCGATTCGTTCCGGTACCTCGTTGGCCACGGACGAGACGACCAGCCCTCCGTAGCTGTGACCCACGAGCGCCACCTCCGTCAGGTTTGCCTCGTGGATCAGCTTGACGACGTCCGCGACGTGCGTGTCGAGCCCCACCTCGGGACCGAGCAGGTGCGCCGTGTCGCCGTAGCCGGTCAGTGAGGGTGCGAACACGCGGTGTCCGGCCGATTCCAGCAGCGGGACCACCCGCTCCCAGCACCGGCCGCTGTGCCAGGCGCCGTGTACCAGCAGAAAAGTTGACATGAGGGGACCATTTCCTCTTGGTGTAAGGGCGCGGGAGCAGGACGGTTCCTGTTAGTGCCTCGGTACTCTTCGGGAACCGAAATCATCGTGCTGCAACTGCCGCACGATGATCAATAAGGCACATTTAGGTGCCTCGGTTCTCTGGAGGTAACCATGAGCGGCACAGTGGGCGGCGAGTCGCGGCCGGCGCGGCCGGAGGACCCGTGCCAGGCCCGTGAAGTGCTCGGCATCGTCGGCGACAAGTGGTCGCTGCTGATCGTGCGTAACCTCAGTCAGGGGCCGCGCCGCTTCACCGAACTCAAGCGGGCCGTTGACGGGATCAGCCAGCGCATGCTCACCGTCACCCTGCGCGGCCTGGAACGCGACGGGATCCTCACACGGACCGTCCGCAACGTCATGCCACCGCACGTCAGTTACGAACTCACTCCGATGGGCGGGACCCTCCGCGATGCCACCGCGCCCCTGTTGGAGTGGAGCATCACTCACCTGACGCACATCGACGCCGCCCGCGCCGTGTACGACGCCCGCCTCGACAGCTCGCCCGCCTGACCCCCGCCCGGCTGTACCCACCCATCGGCAGGTACGGCTCGATGAGTTTCCCTGGTCATCGGTGAACTGTCGGTGGGGCACGAAGAAGGATCAGGAGAGGGTGCTCGCCACGGAGATCCATGCTCGGGTGCGGGTGCGGGTGCGGGTGCGGGAGCGTGCGGCCGGGATGTTGCCCGAGGAGCGGGCCCGCCCCGTCGACGATGATGTGCTCCGGCATCTGCGAGTGTGAGGATCTCCGTCCGGCACTCGGCGGCAATGCCCTCGCCGGTGTCGTGCTCTTCGCCAGGAGGTACTCATGAAGCGTCTGGTCACGGTGGTCACCGGTGGCAGCCGGGGGATCGGGGCCGCGACGTGTCTGCGGCTCGCGGCGGAGGGGCACGACGTGGTGGTGAACTACGTCCGCGACTCCGCTGCCGCAGAGTCCGTGGCGGAGGGGGTGCGCGCGGCCGGGGCCCGCGCCGTGACCGTGCGCGCGGACACGTCAGTCGAGGCGGATGCCGAGCGGCTTTTCGAGGTGGCGGAGCGGGAGCTCGGGCCGGTGACGGGGCTGGTGAACAACGCCGCGGTGACCGGGCCGCTGGGGCGGTTCACCGAGGCCGGCACCGGCACCCTGCGGCGCGTCGTCGACGTCAACCTCATGGGGACGCTGCTGTGTTCGCGGCGGGCGGCGCAGCTGATGGTTCCCCGGGGCGACGGCGTGATCGTGAACATCTCCTCGGGCGCCGCCACGCTGGGCAGCCCGAACGAGTACGTGCACTACGCGGCGACGAAGGCCGCCGTCGACACCTTCACCCTCGGCCTGGCCAAGGAGCTCGGTCCGGACGGAATCCGGGTCAACGCGGTCGCCCCGGGCGTGATCGACACGGAGATGCATGCCGCCATGGGTGCCCCGGACCGCGCCCGGCAGGTCGCCGGGGCGGTTCCGCTGCGGCGGGCGGGGCAGGCCGAGGAGATCGCCGCGGCCGTGGCGTGGCTGATGTCGCCGGACGCCTCGTACACCACGGGGGCGGTGCTGCGGGTCGCGGGCGGACGCTGAGGCGTACCGGACGGGCGGGGGGCGATCAGGCCGCTTCGACGACCCGGCCGCGGATCGCCGCCGCCCACTCGACCACCAGCAGCTCGTACTCCGCGCGTTCCTGTGCGGAGAGGGAGCCGCCCGCGCGCAGCCACAGGGCGCGGATCTGCTCGTTGACCTCGGCGGCGGACCGCATGGAACCAGGGGGCGTTAAATCGGGGGACATGCGGACAAGCCTAGGGCCACGGACTGACTGTGCGCTACCGGACGGCTACCCGACCCGTATGTGTTCGGTCACGTGCCCCGGTCACCTTCCCGTGGCTCGGGCTCAGCCCGCCGACTCCGCCGCGTGCGGGCTGAGTGCGCCCATGGCGACCAGGACGATGATCACGAGTCCGAGCGCGATGCGGTACCAGACGAACGGCTGAAGCTCTTGGTCGAGATGAACTTCATGAACGAAACTATGTCGACGTGTCCTGGGCGGCTTTGACCTGCTGGTTTCCACCACTTTTCAAGATCGAATGGTAGAGCAGTGGGAGATGGCGCCTTTCCAGTGCCCTCCCTCGCCGACCACGAACGGCGCAGCCACTTGCTTTGCAGCGAATCGGCAATCTCCTGCTCCATGGTCAGGGGAACGTGCGAGTAGAGACCTTCCACGCCGGCGACCTCGTGGCCCATGCGGGTCTCCACGGCGATGCGACTGTGTCGATCGTCGTCCAGCCACTCCTTGCCGCCGTGACGAAGCAGGTACAGCCGCTTCCCGGCGTATGCGGTCGCAGGGACCTCCGGAAGGGGACGGCGGGAGGTGACCAGCTGGGGCTGGTTCAGGCGAATCCTCGTGAACTCCTCGGAGGCCGGTCGGCCGCGTCGACGACAGCAGGCGCTCGGCGGCCGCGGCGATGGCGGCCCGGTCGGCGGCCGTATCGCGGCGCTTGCCGCCCATCATGTTCCTCCCTCAGTCGTTCCGCCGTGCTCGGGGCGGCTGGTCTTGTGCTGGTTGATGATGCCGCGGGTGCGGGCGGCCTGCGCCTCGGCGCGCTCCTGGCGGGGACGCGGGACCAGCGGGTCGTCGGCCGCGGCCTCCTGGCGGACCAGGCGGTCGTGCAGGGCGTCGATGTCGCGATCGGTATGTGCGAGGTTGGGGCAGGTGGGGCGGCATGCGGTCTCGTCAGGGCCGTCGGCGGGCAGCCCGGCCTCGAGACGGATCCGGCGGCACACGGCGGTCTCGGCGCGGTAGACGCAGGTCATGGCCCGACCGTGGTGGATCGATGGGTCGGCGCTGGCCAGGAGGCGTTCGACGTTGCGGACGGTGTTCACCACGCGTCCGGCGAACGGCGCCGCCCTGGCAAGGCGTGTTCCTCGACCCGCACCCGATGCTCCAGCCGTTCAAGCGGCAGTACTTCTGGCTCGCGAAGGTGTACGAGTCGATCCGGCCCAAAGACGTCTCCAAGACGTTCCTCTGGGCACGTCTCGGCGCGAAGACCACCGACCTGATCCACGGTCACATGACCGATGTCGGCGTGAAGTCGATGCCGTCGAAGACAGTCACGCTCGACGCTGCCGGCCTGGCACTGGTGAAGAAGATCGCCGAGCAGCTGAAGCTCTCCGAGCGGCAGAGGCCGGAGTCGAAAGCCGATGACGTGTACCAGGAGGTCCTCGACTCCATCGAGGCGCGCCTCAGGCGTCGGCTCGCCGATACTGAGAGTCCGGCGTACCGGTCGCTGGCGGAGCGGATCGAGAAGCTCCGTACCAAGGCGATCGAAAACGTCGAGGACTCGCTGGCGTTCCTCGAGGAAGCGCTGAAGATCGCTCAAGATGTGGTCGCCGCGGACCGGGCAGCGGAACAGGGCGACCAGAGTGCGCTCGACAGGCTGGCCGATCCCAAGCGCGGGGCGCTCACCCAGATCGTCGAGGAGAACACGCCACCGGGACTGCACAAGATCGTCCCCGACATAGTTTCGCGGATCGACTCGATCGTCGTCGAGGTCGCCTACGCCGGCTGGAGCGCGAGTGACGCGGGCGACAAACGCGTCCGTCGCGAGCTGCGTTCCGTGCTGAAGGAGTACGGCTTGCCGATCAAGGGTGCGCTGTTCGACCGGACGTACGAGTACGTGCGGGAGAACTATTAGAGGCGCGAGGGTCTTTCGAGGACCGGGCTTGGCGGCCTTACGGGGATGCGCTCGTGGCAGTGATCGGCGAGATACGTTGCGCCGGTCACTGCGGGATTCCTGGTGTACAGAGACCGGGCACGTGGACGAGGCGGACGACGTGAACCGTTCACCTTCGCCCTCGCGGGGGTGTGATGCGACTTACGCTTCCAGCTCGCGAAGCCGTGGCCTGGCGTCCGGGAGGGGCGGTCAGGGCACGAGGCTGTCGAGGTCGATGTCGAGGGGGATGGGGACGGAGACCTTCAACCGGTTGCGGTGGATGCCGGTGGCCACGTAGGTGCTGGTCATGGTGTCGAGTTCGTAGGTGTGGACGGTGGGGGCGCCGGTCTCGTCCTCGACGCGCCAGAAGTGGGGGATCCTGGCCTGTGCGTACTTGAAGGGCTTCAGGGAACGGTCGCGGTCCGCCGACTCCTCCGAGACGACCTCGATGACCAGGGCGACGTCCTCGGGCGCGTACCACGTCCGGTCGGGGTCGTACGGGGCGGTCGTGACCAGGATGTCCGGCTCGGGGCGGCTCTTCTTGTCGAGCCTGACGGTCATCTCACGCTCGGCGTCGAACCCGACGGGGGCGGCCTGGCGCAGGGCGAAGGTCAGGTTCTCCACCAGCCGGGCGTGCCAGGACCGCTGCGGCGACATCATGAAGATCAGGGCTCCGTCGATGAGTTCGGTGTGCCGCGGTGCCTGGGCGAGGTGGTCGAGGTCATCGGCTTCCCAGCCGCTGATCCTGGGCGGGATCATCCAGTTGGGGAGTTCGGCGGTCACGGCTTCCTCCAGGCGCCTCGAAGAGGTCAGGGGCCCTCATCCCGGATCGCGGACACGGGCGCAACGCTGGTGTCAGCATAGTCGAGCGACCGGACCTCTCACTCGGCCCGTGTGGGTCCGACGAGCCGGAGGCCGGTGATCATCTCGGTGTGGATCCGGACGATGTGGTCCATGGACGAGCTGCTTCGGAGGAGTGGTGCACGTCAGCTTGAGCGCCGGGTCGAGGTCGGCCGACACCAGGCTTGCGATGTTGGCGAGGTCGCAGTGGAAGCCCCCCGTCGGCAAAAGGGGGAGCCGACCACGACACACCCGACCTCGTGGACCGCACTCCAGCCGAGATCCGCCGTCTACTGGCAACTCGAGCGCACCGTGCGTGGCCGTCCCGAACGATTTGGACGGGAACGGGCCGAATGGCGGCGCGCGAGAAGATCGGCAAGCTGATGACGTTGTTCGTCACCGTGAACCCTCGGCCCCTACGCCGATCCCGAGGACCCGCGTCGGGTTCCCGCACGGAGACTGGCGGAGCAGGTCCTACAGGGGCTCCAGTCGGGCTGACACCCTCTCAGCCCGGCCGTGTAGGAGCTGCCCGAGCGCCGTCATGTGCGCCGCGCTGATTACAGGATGTACTCCTCCATCAGTTCGGCGAGGTGGGCGATGGCTGGCCATGTGGTGGCGATCGTCGTGTGGGCGTGGAGACGTCGCTGGGCGTGGACATACATTGCCCAGTCGGCGGGGTTGTCTCCGTCTTGGAGGAACGCGGGCACGATCTCCAGGGAAGTCGGGTTGGAGCAGGTCTTGGTTCGGTTGCCCAGTTCGGCCGGGTCGAGCTTGGTGACGCCGAGCGAGGTCTGGTTCTGGGCCGAGCGGGGGTTGATGCCCCAGAACGCGCGTTCTCCGACCTGGACGACCCCGGAGAACCGCCCGTACCTCGTCACAGGAACCAGCTCTTCCGATTCCTCGCCGGTCCTGACCAGCTCCTCGGTGACTCCGAAGGACCGGGGGACCGCGTCGCGGTCGCTTCGTTCCCGGAGCCGGAGGATTCGCAGGCCGGGCTGGTCGCCGGGCTTTCGGATCGCCGGAGTCACAGCGGGGTCGGTCATGTCAACCCCTGGCAGGACCAGCTGGTCGAAGGCGATCCGGCTGTCCTGCAGCCACGGCCAGATCTCCCGATCGCTCATCCGCGCGCGGCGTACGAGCAGGAGCCGGTCGGCTGTGGAGTCGAGGGCCAGGGCGCCGGTGATGAACTCGGCGAGGGCCGCGCGTGAGGTGCGGGTGGCTACGCGTCCGCGGCCGGCGGTCAGCGCCTCGGGAAGTGCGGTCAGCGGCATGGGGTGCTCGGTCGGGCTGCCAGGCGTGGGCATGAGCTGTGCGGTGGGTTCTTCGTGGGTGTGCTGCCGGATGAGGATGGGCACTATCATCCGTTCGCCCGCCGGGACGAGCCAGACCGTGATCAGTTCGAAGGCGCCGTCGATGCCCTGGGGTACGGCGATCTTGGGCAGGTGGCCGGCCTGGCGGAGCGCGTCGTTGAGGGCGGCGGCGGCGCGTTCGATGTCGCTCGTGGCGAAGTCGGTGTCGGCGAAGCGCTTGGCGAGGGCGGCTTTGCCGGGATTGGGGTTGGCCGGGGCGATCGGGCGAAGGCACTGGACGTTCCGGCGGAGAGCCGGGAGGGTCTTCTTGAAGAGCTTCTTTGGATCGCCTTGGCGCGTTCGTGAGAAGTAGGCGGCTCCTTCCATCTCCACGATGCAGGCGATGGGTTCGGCGAGGCGGGGGAGGGCTTCGGCGATCCTCGTGGCGCGCTCGGTCTCGCTCCTTTCGTACTCGGCGCGTCGCACGGCCTTGTCGGGGTTGGTGGAACGGGGAAGGCCGGCGGTCAGGTCCCCGGGGTCGCAGCGGTGGAGCGTGACGTTGATCGGCCCCGTGAAGCCGGCGGAAGTCGCTGTGGATCGGCCGGGGGTCAGGCCGAGCTTCGCGGCGGCAGCGACTTGCAGGCCCTGCCAGGTCCGGTCGGAGGACACCCATACCTCGATTTCGTAGGTAGGGGCGTCGGGCAGCTCCAGAGGCAGGAGCGCCTTGGCGCGGGTCCGGGCCTTGTGCGTGGGCGCGAGCGGAGCCAGCCCCTTCTCCTCCAGCTGGTGGGCGACCCGGGTGAGGACCTCCATGTGGTCGCGGGGCTGGTAACCGTGGCCGACGGGGTGGTCGTGGACCGAGCGCACCGGCGGGGCGCCGTCCTTGTCGGGGCAGCGGTAGGTCATGCCGGTGCTGTGGACGAGGTGGGCGGCGAAGGGCTGGGCTGCCGCGTCGCCGGGCGCGGTGCGCAGTTGGTCGAGGCTGGGTGGCTGGTGGTGGGTGAGGCGAGCGAGGATCTCGGCGACGCCCGGCTCCCAGGTCCAGGTGCTGCTCTCCCCGCGCCGCTGGATGGTGACTCCGCTCTGCAGGAGCATGGGCCGCTCGCGGCGGTGGACGAATCCTTCCTTGGCGGACAGGAGGACGCTGGCGGTCGGGTCGCTGAATCCGCGGCGGGGGATGTACTCGACTGGGCGCGTCGCGAGGCGTGTCATGTTCAGGTCTACGTGGAGGTGGACTTCGGGGACGCCGGGCACTGTCTCGAGGTGGAAGGTCAGGACGTCCACACTGGCTCCGGCCGAGCCGTCTGTGTCGGTGAGGGTCTCGGGTGCGCCGAGGTGCAGGGTACGGCGGCCGTCTGCGCGCGTGGGACCGAGCCGCAGGTCGCGGTGGTGTCCTAGAAGTTGGAGCCCGTTGCTGGTGAGGTGCTCGGCGACGAGGCTGGGCAGGAGGTTGAAGACGTGGCTCGGGGGGTTGGCGGTGCCGTTGGCATGAAGGTCGTAGCGGGCGAGGTCGAGTTCCTCGGGGATCCACTCTAGTTGGCCGGCGCCTTCGAGTTGGCTGTACCAGTCGGTGTCGGGCATGTGGGGTGCCACGCGGGCCGAGGCCCATGCCGACAGAGCGATCAGAAGGAGGTCCGGGTCGACCTCGGTCCGGGCCCGGAGCCATGCGGGACCGCGGGGATTCGTCTGTACGGACGTGATGTCGGGGTCGATGAGGGTGAGCAGGTCCCTCAGCGAGCGGGTGGGCAGGTAGTCGGGCCCGCCGCGGGGGCGACGGCCGGGCCGGGTATCCCACGCCTTCTCCAGGAGGGCGAGCATCCCCGGCGGGCAGGTCGTTCGATAGCCGGTGACGGGCCAGGTGGCTTCCGATGTGAAGGTGAGGACGGTGGCTTGGGTGCTGCGGTAGGCGGGCATCAGCGGTGACCCCAGTCGATGTTGTCGAGAAGATGGGAAGCCAGGCCCCAACAGGCCTTGGCGAGTTCGTGCTCGAGCCGCTCGGAGGCCGTGGCCGCGGGGCCGGGGTCGGTGAGCCAACCGTGCAGGAGCTGCTGCGCGGCGACGATCACGCTGGTACGGGCGGTGTCCGGGGCGGTTTCGTTGAGGTTTGCGGTGCGGGGGGCGAAGGCCGCGTCGCAGAGGTAGACCAGCACGGGCTCGTTGCCGCGGATGCCACGGCCGAGGGTCTGGTGGAGGGGAACGAGAAAGTTGCCGACGAACGCGGCGTGCTCGATGGGGTCGGTGAGCCGGGTGAACAGGACGGGCTCGCCCACCCGTCGCTGCCAGCGGCGACGCTCGCTGCCGCGGAGCTTGCGCGCGAGGTCAACCGGATCGGCGTGGTCAAGAGTGATGTCGACAGGATTTCGAAGACGGCGCATCGCCTCGCGGCTGAGGAGCGAGAGCGGGAAGGTCGCGTCGTCGGCGGGCGGATGGATCCGGGCCAGGTAGAACACGGCGCCGAGGGCCGCGACGCGGCGGGCGTTGAGGATGTTGTGGCCGCGTTGAACAGCGCCTTCGGCTGCCACGAGGATGTCGGCACCGGAGGCGGCGAAGGTGGCAAGACGCCGCCGGGGGACGCTGTGGCGGGTGGGCGGATCGTCGTCGCGGATGACATGGAGGGCCGTGTACGGGGTCTTCTGGTTGATGTAGTCGGCGACGGTTTGAGCGTCCCGCGTGCTCTGCACGGTGAACAGGACCTGCTGACGGTCGGAGGCAAGACGCTGACGGGCCTGCTGGAGCAGCGACTCCCGCGCACCGGGGGCGGGATTGCAGATCCACTCGGCGGACGCGCACAGAGCGTGCGCGTGGAGGGTCGGGTTACCTCCGGTGCCCGAGGTGAAGACCGGGCGGCCGTCGCGGTAGCGCGGCGGACGGAAGAACATCTTGCTTTCCAGCAGCGCCGCCCTGGCCTTCTCGGGTTCGCGCAGGACCAGGTTCGGGGTGACGTCGAGGTGGAAGCGGGGCGAGGCGGGCATCCAGCTGGTGGCGGAGGCCAGGACGACGTTAGGCCCCTGGATCCCTTCGGCCTCCAGGAGGTCATGGAGGTGATACAGCAGCCACCGGCCCACACCACGCAACCACAGGATGCTGAAGGACCCGCTGTCGCCGGCGGGGTTGGGCTGCCACTGCAGTGCCATCAGATTGCCCGCGGCCTGTTCGGGCACGAAGGACATCAGGTCGCGGGGCGGCTGGCGGCTCCAGAAGTCGTCGCCGTCACCGATCTGCGACGGGCTGATGGCCGGCAGACGCTGGGCGACCTCGAAGAACGATGTGGTGATGCGCGCGGCCCACAAGCCGCCCTGCAGCAGCTGCGCGAGTTCCGCCGCCGTGCCCCGGGCCGTGATGCCGTCGAGTACCGGCAGATGGGCCGCGATCCACGCCTCGGCGGCCTCCTGCGCCGACAGGGGAGTGTCGTGGGCCGCTGTCATGGCCTCGATCAGCTCGGCCCAGTTCTCTGCGGGCACCTGGAAGGGGGCGGTGACCAGCGGCTCGAAGTTCTCTTCGAAGTACCGGTCGGCGGCTTCCTCCAGTTCCGCCTTGCGGGCGAAGTCGTTGCGCTCGCCGAGGCCATGGAGGCTTCGGGACAGGCGCCGCAGGAGGCTGTACCCGGTGAACGGTCCCTCGGCGATGATCGCGCGCAGGTGGTCGGCTCCCGGGTCGATCATCAGCCGGTAGAGCTCCGTCAGCGCCTGGTCGTGGCGCCGGAAGTGCTTTTCGCCCGCCGTCACCTCGGGGTCCCGCAGGACGAGGAACCACGAGTGCTCCAAGTGCTGTCCGATCCGATCCCCCACGCGATGGCTCCAGCCCCGGCCGGGTTGGGAGAGAATCTCGTGCAGCAGGAACCGGTCGTCGAACTGCTGCTGCACGGTGTCGGCCTCGTCCAGCAGGAGAACGGCCAGGTGATGCTGGGCCGCTTCGGCGACGCGGACCTCGATCTGGGACTGCGGCATCATCGTGGAAGCCAGGCCGGCAGCAGTGGTCACCCACACCTGGGCATCGGCCACATGGCGAGCCGCTGCGTGGGCAGGGCATCGCGAAAGGATCGGGCAGTCCCGGCGCCCGCGCTGGCCGTCCACGAAGAGCTTGCCCCTGCACGGCCGCTCCTCCCTCGGGAGCGGAGCCCGGTCGCTCCTGCTGGTCAGGCGCAGCTCCTCCACGTAGCACTGGTCGTCGGCGAACGCTGCTCCAGCATCGGCCCCGGTGGGAAAGGTGGTAGCGCCGTCGTGGAGGAGGGAGCGCCAGTAGCGGTCCTTGTGGACTCCCTCCCGGGTCCGTCCGAAGATGGGGACAGTGTTGATGCCGAGCGCCTGCAGGAAGGTGACCTTGGCGTACATGTCGCTACCCGAGGCGAGCACGAAGCCCACCTTGCCCCCGCGCTGGGCAACGATGTAGGCAATCATGTCCAGCAGTGTGGACTTTCCGCTGTTCATCAGGCCCACCACGTGCCACAGACCGTCGATGACCATCTCCTGTGGCTGCTCCAGGAGGCGCCCTCCCGCATGGTCGGCCAGCAGGGCCTCCATCTGCTTCAGCCGCTTGACGAAGTTCCGGTTCTCGATCTCCGGGTGAGCGACCAGGAGCTCGTCCATCTCGGCGGCAGCCCGCTTGAAATCCTCCATGGTGAGAGGTATCGGCTCCCGTGTTCGGAAGGCCGTCGCCGCCAGCTCGGGCGGGGCCGGCGCAGGGACGAACGTCTCAGGAATACGGATCTTTTCCCAGCTGCCGTCAGTTCGCTCGAAAGAGCACGTCGAACCAGGTGGCGCCGGCCGATAGCCGTTCCCCGCCTTGTAGGGGGCGGCTTCCTGAAGCTTCTGCCGGTAGACGTCATGGCGTGCCGCGGCGTACGGGGAAGGGCGCCGGCTGAACACCGTCGACAGTTCAGCCTTGTGCCCCGCCATGTCGCCTGGCTCGAACCCGCGCACCTGGGCGGGGAGCTTTACGTAGTGGTCGAGCTTCTCCCGCATCGTCCCGGTCTTGGCAACCGGGCCCATCAGCTCACGCAGAGTCCGGATCTGCGGGTCGAGCACCGGGTCCAACCGCATGTACCCGGCGAGCACGGGCCACAGAGCGCCGATGCCCCGCCCCGGCATGTGATCGGCCAGGAACGACAGCCCCAGTTCGAGGGCACACAGCTCCCACGGCTTGAGCGGGCCGAGCATCGGCCGGACGCACTCGTCGTCCAGCTCCTTCACCAGCGAGGTGCTCCAGGAACGGGTGTCCCTCATCGTGCGCCTCCCACCTTGGTCGCGCGGATGCGGACTTGCCGCAGGAATGCCTTCTCATCGAGGACTTCGACTCCGGCGGCCCGGCCCTGGAGCTCGCGTTCCAGATCCGTGAGGTAGCCAGGTGTCTGGAGGCGGTGCATCGGGACGACGATGATGCGCCGACGCGCCGGCACACGGGGATCGCTGCGGAACCCCCTGGCGAGGAGGGTGGGGCTCGCACAGTCCTTCGCGTCGATCGCCCAGCATTCCCTCCCCCCGACGGCGCTCACCGGTTCGAAGATCAACGCCGCGTCCCAGGCGTCCAGACACGGCCACGGCTCAGCCCGAACCCGGTCCGCCGGCAGTTCGGCGAGCCGGTCCAGCAGCCGCCCTTCGAGCAGTCCAGGGTCGTGGAAGAACTGACGGGTCGCCCTGTGCTGGGTCCAGTACCCGCCCAGACACGCCACCTCGAACCGCTCTGGCCTTCCGTCGCACCCTGGAGTGCCGCAGCCGCTCGCCCCGTCGTCGACCGGGTTGCGGCACTCCCGACAGCGACTCAGCCGGACCTTCCCCGGACTCTCGACCGGATGGAGGATGTACGCGGTGCGCACGAACTTCGCGAGGTACGAGTCGCTGTCGGCGTCCGCCTTCGGCAGCTCTCGAGTCAATGCGTGGACGTCGCGGTCGCTCAGCACGGGGCGATCGATCAGCAGGCGCCGCAGGCTGCAGTAGATTCGCTGGACAGCCTCCTCGTCGTCACCGTTCATCCGAGCGCACGACATCAGCGCCGCGAAGGTCTGGTTTTGAACCAACTCCGCCTCGACGTCTGCGTGCCGGACCAGATCGGCTGCCTGCTCGGCGAACTCTGACAGCTCATCCTGGTCCAGCAGGACGGCTTCGAGATCACCGTCGGCGAGGGAGAGCGGAACGGGCCAGGACCCCAGCGGGCGACGGCACCACTCGAACAGCTCAAGGTCGTTGCCAGGCCAGTCCGACCCCAGCACCTGCGCCTTCCACCACAACCGCCCCCGGGCGTCACGCCAGGCGCGAGGCAATGGACTGTGCGCTTCAGCAGACCCGAAGTGCCCGGCATCCGCCTGCTGCCGACCGAGCCGGATTCTCGCCAAGGCAGCACACAGCAACTCCACCGTCACGTAGTCGTCCGCTGAGCTCCGCAGGCCCGTTCCGCTGGCGAGCACGACGTCTGGTGACTCCACTGTCCCCTCCGCCGATGGACAGTCGCCTGGCGGCTCCGGTGCGGCGGACTGAGTGGGCGCATGGCCAGCGAATCTGGCGGCTTCCTGAGTAGTACTCACAGCCGATCGGTATACAGCACGTCACTGACAATGCACTATCGGTTACGCATGAATGTTCTTTGAGCGAACGGATGCTCGATATATGGGGTTGCGTTCAAGGGCGGGTGGCAGCTCCAGCTCCGTGGTCGATCTCGGTGACGACCCAGATGATGCCGCAGGGGTGCCAGGAGCGGGCCGCGACCAGGTCGAACTCGCTGCCGAGACCCGCCGCTTCTTCCGTAGACACCGACATCGGCCGCACACGTCCGCGGCTCCTTCGGCGGCCCGCACGTCCGCTACGTCCGCCCGCGACGACGGATACGACGCCGCGGACCGCCTGGCGCTCCTGGCCGGAGCGCCGGCATCGCGGGCACCCTCCACCCCGAGCTCGGCGAGAACTTGTTCGACCAAGCCGTTGACGCGGCCGGTCGGCTTCAACGACGAGTCGGCCCGGCCCCCCTTCAGGACGGGGTTGGCGGCGGGAAGAAGACCGCTTGATTGGTGTTCAGCCGGCGCCGGGCCCCGTCCTCGTCCAAGGACCACAAGGCGGCCAGCCGTGGCAGGAGAGCGGGGAGGTCGGACGGGCGGCTCGGCCTGCCGTGGTGGCGGGTGAAAGGGCCGTCGGTTTCCAGGAGTACACGATCGGGCGGGATCTCCCGAAGCAGTCGTTGGGCGCGTGCGGAGGTGATCATGGCGGGGTTGACAGAGAACCATAGGCCAGCGGCGACGGCTTCCTCCACCAGCCCCACCGGCCCGGTGCACCAGTGAAGGATCGCACGTGAGGCGCGGGCTTGAGCCAGCTGCTGGATGGTTTCGCGTTCGGCGCCGCGGCTGTGGGTCGTGAGGGGGAGTGTGGTCGTGCGTGGGTCGGACAGGATCCCCTCGAAGATGCGGAGCTGGGCGCGCCGGGCGGGTCGGCCAGCGGGGGAAAAGTCCAGGCCGATCTCGCCGATCCAGGAGGCGTCGGGCAGTAGGCGCAGGAACCGGGCGAGGTCGGCGGGGGCGAACGAGGCGGCGTGCAGGGGGTGCATGCCGAGCGCGGCCACGATCCCGGGGCGGCGGCCGAGCCGTGTGCGCAGCACTCGGTACTGGCCGGGATCTTCGGACACGGCGACGATGGTGACACCCGCGTCGGCGGCCTCGGCCATGACGGCGGCCGGGTGGTCGTAGCCTGTCAGGTGGCAGTGGGTGTCCCAGAGCGTGCTCACGCGGCCCTCGCCAATTGCTCGGCGAGAGCCCCGGTCGCTCCGGCGGTGAGCCAGGACCGTACTTCGGCGCTGCCGCGCCGCCAGACGTCCAGGAACGCCAGCCGCTCTCCTGAAGGCAGCGGCCCGTTGCGCAAGACGTCGCGGTCCGGGCGTCCCGGCCGGGTGCCGATGGCGACGGCGCGCAGGTCGGCGCTGCGGTCCGACTCCGTGTCCAGCAGGGCGGGGTCGCTGAGGGCGTCCCACGGGTAGTCGTCCGGGTCGTCCCATCCGGCGCGGGCCATGGCCGCCCTGCGGATCAAGCAGGGGAAGCAGTAGCCGCAGTTGCCCGGTGGGCGGCGGGCGTAGCGGGCCACCTCCGGGTGGGAGCAGGAGACGCTCAAGGGGGCAAGCTCGCGCAGAAGCTCCGCGTTGCGGCTGGACACCGGCATCTCGCCCTTGCTTGTCAGCCGGTAGGGGTTGACCAGCGGGTTTTCCACGCCGGCCGCCCGGGCGGTCTGTTCGAGCAGGGCCAGGAAGTGGGGTTGGGTGGTGCGGGTGCTGAAGCTTCCTGACCGTGCCGGGGCGAGCGGGACGTTGACGCCGATGTAGCCGTTCTCGGGAAAGTGGACCGGGACGGTGGGGCCCAGGGGTGACGCCAGGGCCAGCGCGGAGGTCAGGAACAGCAGCGACCGCGAGCGGCTGGTGGCCTCACGGCCGGGGGCAGCGGCTGCTCCTGGGCGCCTCGTGCGGGCCCTGCTGGTGCTGACGAACCGAAAAGTCGCCCGCTGACCGACGATCTTCGCCGAAGTCATCCGTCCGCCACCAGCACGAGCATCCCGAACCCTACGCACACCAGGCCCGTGACCAGCAACTTCACGATGCACAGTGCTCATTGACCCGGCTTCCAGGAATGCCGCACACGCGTGAGCCCACGCCGGCGGAACTGAAGCCATACCTCAAGGGATGGAGCCCCGACGGACCGGAACGGCGCGACGGACGATGACGTGAGCAGCCGGCCAGAGGTGCGGCTCGCACGACTGGTGGCGGGCGGCGCCCG
>NZ_JBVIIM010000057.1:0-16812 GCF_055569765.1 Streptomyces sp. NPDC031365
ACGGAGTACTCCGGGCGGGCAGTCGGCGCTGAAGCAGAAACCCTCACGACGCGAGCCGTGAGAATCCCCCTCGTTCACGAGGGGGAGAAGTCAAGAGCGGACGCCCACAGGAGGAGGGGTGACACGGTCGGGGACTTCGCGCTGCCCGACGAGACCGGCACCGTACGACGGCTGACCGACCTGCTCGCCGAGGGGCCGGTGGTGCTCTTCTTCTACCCGGCCGCCCTGAGCCCCGGCTGCACCGCCCAGGCCTGCCACTTCCGTGACCTGGCCGCCGAGTTCGCCGCCGTCGGCGCTCGCCCGGTGGGTATCAGCGGGGACGACGTCGAGCGGCAGGCGGAGTTCGCCGGACGGCACACCCTGGGCATGCCGCTGCTGTCCGACCCCGACGGCACCGTACGCGAGCGTTTCGGGGTGAAACGGGGCATCGCCCTGGCGCCCACCAGGCGGGCCACCTTCGTCATCGCGCCGGACCGGACCGTCCTCGAGGTGGTGCGCAGCGAACTGCGGATGAACACGCACGCCGACCGGGCGCTCGCCGCGCTGCGTGAGCACCGTGCCTGAGACCGCCCGGGAGACCCGGCAGCCGCGGTTGAGAGCGGGCGGTTCTGGGCCGATGCTGGACCAATGGAAGAGGCCTCCGCCGCGGTGGTCGTCGACGCCCGCGGCGTCGTGACGGGGTGGAGCGAGGGAGCCCGCGAACTGACTGGGCTCTCGGCCGCCGAGGCCGTGGGGCGGGCCGTGCATGACCTCCTCACCGAGGCCACCCCGCCCAAAATTCCGCCCGTGCCCTCCGGAAGCGTCGTGGTGCGCCACCGCGACGGCCGCCTCGTACCGCTCCGGCTGACGGTCTGCCCCGTGTCCGGCACGGGGGGCGCACCCGGCGGGTACGTGATCACCGCGGAGCCCGCAGAACCGGCCGAGAGGACACTGGCGGGAGGGGCCTTCCAGCAGGCGTCCCTGGCGATGTCCGTCCTCGACACCGAGCAGCGTTTCGTCCGCCTCAACGCCGCCGCCTGCGAGGCGCTGGGCGAAGACGAGGAGGAACTGCTCGGACGGACCTTCCTCGACACGGCGGGGCGGACGGAGCACACCCTTGCTGTCGGCCGGTCGCTGCGCCATGTCGCGGAAACCGGTGAGCCCTTGCACCACGAGAGCTACGGCCAGGCGCCCTCCTCCTCCCGGCGCCACGCCTGGAACGTCGAGATGTGGCCGGTCCGCGACCTCACCGGAGAGGTGATCGGCACCGCGATGACGGGCCTGGACAGCACCGAGCAGCACAAGGCCCGGCACCGGCTGGCCCTGGTGAACGAGGCGGCAACCGCCATCGGCACCTCCCTGGACGTCGTACGTACGGCCGAGGAGCTCGTGGACATCCTGGTGCCGGCGTTCGCCGACTTCGCCGCCGTCGATCTGCTCGACTGGGTCCTCGGCGCCGACGAACCCCCGCTCCGGCCGGACACCGGGGTGGCGCTGCGCCGGGTGGCGCACGGCTCTGCCACCGAGGGCCCCGAGGGAGTCATGCACCTCGGCCGGACGGACGTCTGTCCGCCCTTCTCCCCGCAGGCGCGCGCCATGCGCGAAGGCAGGGCGGTGCTCACCCGCGCGGGTGAGCCGGACTTCGACCGGTGGATGGGTGAGCGCGGCGCACAGGACCCCGCCGTCCGCCGCCACGTCGCCGGGATCCACTCCCAGCTGTCCGTACCGCTGCGGGCCCGCGGTACCACGCTTGGCGTCGTGGTCGCCGTGCGCCAGGACAATCCCGACGGGTACGCCGCCGCCGACGCCGTCCTCGCCGAGGATCTCGCCAGCCGGGCGGCCGTCTGCATCGACAACGCCCGCCGCTTCGTCCGCGAGCGCACCACCGCGCTGGCACTCCAGCACAGCCTGCTGCCGAAAGGACTTCCGGGCCAGGCGGCCGTCGAGGTCGCCCACCGGTATCTGCCATCGGGGTCGGCGGCCGGCATCGGCGGCGACTGGTTCGACGTCATCCCGCTGGCGGGCAGCCGGGTCGGCCTGGTCGTGGGCGACGTCGTCGGCCACGGCATTCCCTCCACGGCGGCCATGGGACGGCTGTTCACCGCCGTGCGCACCCTGGCCGACGTCGATCTGCCGCCCGACGAACTCCTCACCCACCTGGACGACCTGGTCCTGCACCTCGCCGCCGCGGACGGTGACCACGATGTGGCCGAGCTGGGCGCCACCTGCCTGTACGCCGTCTACGACCCCCTCTCCCGCTGTCTGACCGCCGCAGCCGCCGGACATCCGGCACCCGTCGTCGTGCTGCCCGACGGGACGAGCCTGATCGTCCCCGTGGACGCGGGTCCGCCGCTGGGCGTCGGAGGACTGCCGTTCGAGGCGACGGAGCTCCAGCTGCCCGAGGGCTCCGTCGTCGCCCTCTACACCGACGGTCTGGTCGCGGACCGTGACCGCGACATCGACCACGCCACCGGTGAACTGTGCCGCGCCCTGGCCGTGCCCGTCCGCTCCCTTGACGCCCTGTGCGACGGCGTGCTGAAGGCCGTACTGCCCGAGGAGCCCGGGGACGACGTGGCCCTGCTGCTGGCCCGCACACGGACCCTCGGTGCCGACCGGGTCGCCACGCGGGACGTGCGGCCCGACCCCGAGGAGGTGGCCGCCGCCCGCCGGTGGGCCACCGGCATGCTGAGTGAGTGGGGACTGGACGAGATCGCCTTCGTCACCGAACTGGTCGTCAGCGAACTGGTCACCAACGCCATCAGATACGGCGTGCCGCCCGTCCGGCTGCGGCTCATCCGCGACCGCACCCTCATCTGCGAGGTCGCCGACGCCAGCTCCACCTCACCGCACCTGCGGCGCGCCCACGCCTACGACGAGGGCGGCCGCGGGCTGCTGCTGGTGGCCCAGCTCACCCATCGCTGGGGCAGCCGGCAGACGGACCGCGGCAAGACGATCTGGGCCGAGCAGCACTTGCCGGGGCGCTGATCCGCCGGCCGCGGCCCGGACCCCGTGGTCCTCGTCGGCGGGGCCCCTTCGGGACCGACCAGGACTTCAGTATGTCGCCCACCTGGAGGCGGAAGTCGAAGTGCGTCGTCCGCGCGTCATGGATCCGCACGACGAAGCGGGGCTCTCCGCCCGGCTCCGCCGCGCTTCCGGGTTCACCGGTCCGGTCGAAGTCACGCTCGCCGTGGTGGTCCCGCGGCAGGTTCCGTTCGCCCACCGTGCCGCTCCTCGCCGTACGTCACCACCGCACACGCGGGCGCCGGGTACCCGGTCAGAACTCCTCGTGCACCTCCGGGTCCCCGCCGATCCGCCGGTGGGCGCGCTCGGCGATCGTCCGCATCTGGGCGGCGTCCAGTTCGAAGCCGAACACGTCGAGGTTGGCGCGCTGCCGCCCGGGGTCGGAGGACTTGGGGACGGGGAGCACGCCCAGCTGGATGTGCCAGCGCAGCACCGCCTGGGCCGGGGTGACCCCGTGCGCCTCGGCGACGGCGGCCACGGCCAGGTCGTCCAGCAGTGTCGAGCCCCGGCCGAGCGGGCTCCAGCTCTCGACGAGTACACCCTTGTCCGCGTGGTAGGAACGCAGCTCCTCCTGGGGGAAGAAGGGGTGCAGCTCGATCTGGTTGACCGAGGGCAGCACCCCGGTCTCCTTCTCCAGCCGCTCGATGTGGCCGGGCGTGAAGTTGGAGACGCCGATCGACCGGACCGATCCGTCCTGGCGCAGTTTGATCATGGCCTTCCAGGAGTCGACGTACTTGTCGACGCGGGGGAGCGGCCAGTGGATCAGAAAGAGGTCGACGTACTCCAGGCCCAGCCGGGCCCGGGACTCCTCGAAGGAGGCGAGGGTCTCCTCGTAGCCGTGGTGCCGGCCCGGCAGCTTCGTCGTCACGAGGATCTCCTCCCGGGGCACGCCGGCCGCGGCCACGGCACGGCCGACACCGGTCTCGTTACGGTAGTTCGTCGCCGTGTCGACCAGGCGGTACCCCGTCTCCAGGGCCGTGCCCACCGCGCGCTCCGCCTCGGCGTCGTCCATCGGCCAGGTGCCCAGACCCAGGGCGGGAAGAGTGGTGCCGTCGTTGAGGGTGTGACTCGGGATGCTGATCACGAGGGGACCTTCCCGTTGACAGTGTCGTCCCCCCAGCGTCGGGGACGGTGGGGGGCGTGATCAACCGGACGGGCGGGCCCGTACCGGGCGAGGCCCTGTCGCCAGGCCCGCGCTTCGCTGCCACGATCTTCCCGGAAGCCGGTCCGTACGAAACCGGCGGTGACGGCCGACGGAGAGGGGCAGCATGACGGTGGACAGGAGCGGCATGGCGGAGGGGGAGCGGACCGGGACCCTGGAGGTACACCCTGTCACCGGGCACATCGGGGCGGACATCACCGGCGTCGACCTCGCCGGAGGCCTCGACGGCGCCGTGATCGCCGGGATCAGGGCGGCGGTGCTGCGCTGGAAGGTGGTGTTCTTCCGCGGACAGCACCTCGACCACGCCGCCCATGTGGCGCTGGCCCGCCGGTTCGGCGAACCGGTCGTGCTGCCCCGGCGCGGAAGGGCCTCTCCTCCGGACTTCCCCGAGGTCGAGACGACCGCCGACCGCCTGGAGCTGGGCGGACGGTTCGGTATGGAGCACGACGAGTGGCTGCGGCGCCGCCGCCACACCCTGCTGCGCGGCTGGCACTGCGACCACGGCGCCCGCGTCGACCCGCCGGCCGCGACGATCCTGCGCGCCGAGACCGTCCCGCCCTACGGCGGCGACACCACCTGGTCGAATCTCGCCGCGGCCTACGCCGGACTGTCCGCACCGCTGCGCGAGTTCGCCGACCGGCTGCGCGCCGAGCACCGGCTGGGGGTGGGCTACCAGCCACGGCCCGGCGACGACGCCTATCTGCGCCATCTGCTGGACCACCAGACCGCCTCCGAGCATCCGCTGGTGCGCGTCCATCCGGAGACCGGGGAGCGGGTGCTGTTCGTCAACGGCTACTACCTCGAACAGATCACCGGCCTGTCCCGCCCCGAGAGCGCGGCCGTCCTGGAGATGCTCCTCGAGCAGGCCACCCGGCCCGAGTACACCGTGCGCCTGCGCTGGGAGCCGGGCAGCGTGGCCTTCTGGGACAACCGGGCCACCATCCATCTGGCCCCGGGCGACACCGCCCACCTCGGTCACCCGCGGATCATGCACCGCGTGATGCTCGCCGGTGACGTCCCCGTGGGCGTGGACGGACGGCCCTCGCAGCCCCTCACCGGCACCGCACCGGGCCGCTGGTAGCGGTCCGCACTCACCTCAGCGGGATGGTCACCTCGTCCTCGACCGGCGGGGCGACCTCGTGCGCGCGCAGACCCGTGGCCGCGTGACAGCGCAGCCGGATCACCTCCGGGCTCACGTCGAGGCGAAGGAAACTCTTGAAGAACGGCGGGCTGGAAGTGACCGAACCCGGGGAGAACACCGACGTGTAGGCCTTGCGCACGGGCAGCCGGAACCGCTTGCCCCGGTCCGGCCGACGGCCGGTGCCGAGCAGCCCCGCGACCAGCCGCATCCGGCGGGTGACCCGGGGCGGAGCACCCGCGGCGCGGGTGGGCCCGATGCCGAGACGCTCGGCGATCACGGCCATCGCCTCGGCGTCGGTGAGGGCGAAGAAGCGCCGCAGCCGCAGCCGCCGCCCGTAGAGGGCGCTGTAGAAGGCGAGGGAGTCGCCGCGCAGCGGATAGCAGCGGAAGTCCCGCTCGGTGACACCGGCGACATCGACCCGGGGGATGGTGTGGGTGGCGTGTGTGAAGGCGCCCGATCCGCCCGCCACCACGTACTGCAGGGTGCGGCCGTCGTCCAGTCGCACCGGGTAGCGCTGGTAGTTGTGGATGTCCCCGCCTATCGCGGCCACGTAGTGGTGAGCGGGGTCGCGGACGATGTCGTCGACGGTGCCGCCGCCCTCGATCGGGCACGGGTGGTGCTTGCCGTCCACGTACAGGGGCGAGCCCGTGACGAGTATCTTCGGGCGCGGACCCCGGGACGACTCCCGGAGCCAGGCGCCCTGTTCGGCGTCGACCGTGCCCAGCAGCCCGGTGTCGATGCCGATGATCCGCACCGGTCCGGCGTCGATCGCCCAGTACGGCCCCGGCTGCACGGCGCGCTGGGCGGGCCCGGAGCGCAGCGTGCGCGCCTCGGCGAGACGCCCGCCGTCCCCGGGGCGCGGCCGGTGCCACAGCAGGGAGCGCAGCCAGGCCCGGGTGAGAGGGCGCGGTGCGGGCCCGGGCGGCAGCGGAGGGGCGTCGTCGCAGAAGACGCGCATGAAGCCGGCCAGGTCCTCGTACCAGTCGTGGTTGCCCGGTATCGCGTAGACCGGGGCCCGGTAGTCCCGGTACGGGCGGAAGAATTTGGCGTCGTAGTCGTCGGCGCTGCCCACCGGATAGATCACATCGCTGGCGAGCACGGTGAAGGCGGTGTCCCGGCCCTCTTTCAGCAGGCCCGGCACGACCGCGTACTGGGGCTCGCCGCCCTCGCCGGTGTCGCCGATGACCAGGAACGAGAACCGGTCCGGGTCGTCGCGCCGGATCACCTTGTCGGCCGGCGCTCCGGCCGCCGACCGCTGGGCCACCCATCGGGCGCGGACACCGCCCGTGGGATCCCCGAACCACGAGGCCAGTACGCCGTTGCGGGCGGCCCACAGCGTTCTCGGGTCGAGCCAGGAGATCTTCCGGACCTGGTGCGGCATCAGCTGCCGGTACGCACCGCGTTCGGCGGCGCCCCAGCCGGCACCCTCTGCGGTATCGCGTGAAGAATCGGACACCGGTGCACCGTAACAACGGGGCCGCGGACCGCCGGAGGCCGGGTGTCCCACGGCGAGGGGGCGAACCCTCGCCGCGGGAAGGCGAGTTGGCGGCGGACATCAGAAGGTGCGCGCCAACAGACCGAGCAGCGCGGCCCAGTGACGTTCGTCCGCCTCCTTGTCATAGGCGGCCGTGTCGGACTGGGTGTATCCGTGCCCCGCTCCGGTGTACACCTCGCAGCGGTGGCGGACACCGGCGTCCGTCAGGGCCCGCTCCAGGCGCTCGATCTGCTCCGCGGGCAGCGACGGGTCCCGGTCGGCGTGCCCGAAGTAGAGCTCGGCGGTGATCCGGCCGGCGAGCAGATGGGGACTGTCCCGCGCGTCCGACGCCAGCCGGCCCCCGTGGAAGCCGGCCGCGGCGGCCACCCGTTCCGGATGGGTGCCGGCCGTGCGCAGGGACAGCGCCGCGCCCATGCAGTAGCCGGTCACCGCCACCGGGCCGTCGGCCGCCACCGGACACTCGGCCAGCCACCGCAGATACGCTCCGGCGTCCCGTGCCGCCCGCTCGGGCGTGAGCTGCTGCATCGTCGGCATCAGGCGCCGCAGCAGCCTGCCCCGCGAGGCGTCGTCGATGAACTCCGGGAGGTCGGCCACCGGTGCGGGTCCGCGCCGGTAGAACACGTTCGGCGCCAGGACGGTGTAGCCGGCCTCCGCCAGCCGGTCGGCCATCTTCCGCAGCCGCGGACGCAGCCCGAAGGCGTCAGTGTAGAACAGCACCGCCGGCCGGGGAGCCCCGTCGGAGGGATGCGTCAGGTACGCGTCGGCTGTCCCGTCCTCGGTGGGGACGCCGACATCGCTTCCCGTCACGGCGCTCAACGCCGGCCCGCCTCCGGTCACTCGAACCGCGAGACGTCGCCCGCGCCCCGCCGTACGATCTCCGCCTCGCCGCCGGAGAAGTCGATCACCGTGGTCGGCTCGGTGCCGCAGTCCCCGGAGTCGAGCACCGCGTCCACCTGGTGGTCGAGCCGGTCCTTGATCTCCCAGCCCTGGGTCATCGGCTCGTCCTCCCCGGGCAGCAACAGGGTGCTGGACAGCAGGGGCTCACCGAGTTCCGCCAGCAGGGCCTGGGTGACGACATGGTCGGGGATGCGTACGCCGACGGTCTTCTTCTTGGCGTGCTGGAGCATGCGTGGCACCTCCTTCGTCGCGGGCAGGATGAAGGTGTAGCTGCCCGGAGTGGATGCCTTGACCGCGCGGAACACGTCGTTGTCGATCCGTACGAACTGACCGAGCTGCGCGAAGTCCCGGCACACCAGGGTGAAGTGATGCCGGTCGTCCAGTTTGCGGATGGTGCGGATCCGGTCGATGCCGTCGCGGCTGCCCAGCCGGCAGCCGAGCGCGTAGCAGGAGTCCGTGGGGTACGCGATCAGGGCGCCGGAGCGGATGCTGTCGGCGACCTGGCCGATGGTGCGCGGCTGGGGGTTGTCGGGGTGCACGTCGAAGTACTTCGCCATTCACCGAGCTTATGCCGCCCGCACGGGAGCACCGCACACCGCAGGGTCCCGCGCCCTCGCGTCCGGGGCGTGGTGCCGCGCCGCGTGGGCCGCGCACACGGGTGCGGTAACGTCCCCGACCTGGGCCGGGACGGCGACGAGACGAAGGGGAATCCGAGGTGGCAGGCCGTGACGACGGAATCCGGCGGACGCCGGGGGCGACGGGGGAGCCCTCGACCTGGGCACAGGAGCTGCTGGAGCATCTGCGGCCGGCCGGGCGGGACGCCCGCAGGGTCGTCGACTGGCTGGCCGGCACCGCGGGTGCGGAGGTCTCCCTCCAGGATGCCGCCGGAACCCTCCTCGCCGGAACCCGGCTGCCACTGGACGAGTCCCTCGTCGCCGACCTCGGATCCGGCCGGATCGCCTCCGCCGCCTGGGAGGGGGAGGGACGCCATCAGCGCCTGGTGAGCATCGGCCGTCCCACGGGCGCCTGTGTGCTGGCCGTCTCCCGCGAGACCCCCTTCGACCGGCACATCGCCGACGTCGTCATCCACACCGCCCAGGTGATCGAGCTCCTGCTGGCCGCCCACGAGACCACCGCGGCCGGGCGCCGGCTCCGGCGGGCCACGGCCGATCTGCGGCTGGCGATCCTGCAGTTGCTGATGGTCGAGGACACCGTGGCGGCCCGCCGGGTGGCCGCGGGACTCTGGCCGGGTCTGCTGGACGCCGAGACGGCGTGCGTCTACGTCGTCGAGTCCGCACCCGACCGGCGCGAACGGCTCGTGGCGGAGTGCCTGGACACCACGCGGGACGAGGCGCTGGTCGTGCGGTGCCCCGCGATGGACGGGCATGTCATCGTCGTCAGCCCCCGCCCGAGCACCGCGTCCGATCTGCGGTCACTGGTCGGACAGCACCCCGGCACCTTCCTCGGTGGCAGCGTGTGGCAGAGCCTCGCCCGTACCGCCACCGCGTACGGACAGGCCGTCAGCGCGCTCGCCGTGGCGCGCTTCCGGGCGGACAAGACGGCCGTGTACGCCGAACGCACCCACCCCGAGCGGCTGATGGACCCCGCCGCCCTGCGGGGCTGGGCGGGCCGGGTGCTGCGTCCGCTGGACGCGCTGGCCCACCACACCCGGGCCGAACTCCTCGCCACCACCCGTCTCGGCCTGGAGTTCACCGCCGTGAACACCGCCAAGATCCTCGGCGTCAGCCGCAATACCGTGCGGGCCCGCATGGAACGCGTCGAGGCCGCGCTCGGCGTCGACTTCGACGACATCACCGCCCGCGCCGTCGTCCATCTGGCGCTCCACACCCAGATCAACCTCCTGGACGGGCAGGCGGGGCCTCACCCGGGCACGCACTCCCCGGGCCTCGCCGGTCTGCTGGCCGACCCGGCCGTCGGCGCCTGGGCCCGGGAACTGCTGGGTCGCCTGGACCGCGATGCCCGCAACGTACGCCGCACCCTGCGCACCTGGATCGCCGCCGGGGGCAACGCCGAGCGGGCCGCGCAGACCCTGGGCGTCCACGCCCAGACCGTGCGCGAGCACGTGCGCAGCGCCGAACCGGTCCTCGAACGCCAGTTGCTGGCCACCGGAACCGATCTTTACGAGGTCGTGCTGGCCCATCTGGCGGTGGGCGATCTGGAGCAGCCGGTGCTCACGGCGGAGTAGGGCGGAGCAAAGCGGACCTTTCGGGCTCAGTTGTGCACGGATGAGTCCTCCGCCGGCCGCAGCGGGCATCGGTGCGATACACAGGCGCCCGCGCTCCGATTAGTTTCGAGTCATGGCGGGGGCACGACCGGAACGGGGGACCGGTCGCGCCTCCGCCCCTGGCCGCGGCGCGCCCTTTCCTTCGCCGCCGCGCACCCTTCTGTCCACGCCGCAACACGCCTTTCTGCTCGCCAGGGCGCGTCCGTCTCCTCGCCGCCGTGTGCCAGCGCCGCGGACGGGTACCCGAGCGCGGCTGTGAAGGCCCGCCCCTCCGGCATCACGGATCGGACGGGCGGTTGACGAGCACCGCGAGGAGGAGGCCCGATGACCAGCGAGACGGAGACCGGCGGCGCCACCGGCACGCAGGACAAGGACTACAACCTGATCTGGTACGTCGAGGCGTGCCTGAGCAACGCCCTGCGCCTGGAGGGCTACATCCAGGATGCCGAGCGCGCCAAGGACACCGAGGTGGCCGACCTGTTCCGCAAGGCCCAGGCGGACAGCCGCAAGGGCGCGGAACTGGGCAAGGGGCTGCTGCGCGCACGTCTGAACGGCGGCTGAAGCCGCTGCCGCACCGGTCCCGGTCACCGTGCACGGCACGGTGTCCGGGCCGCGCCGTGTTCCGGCCCGCCTCGCACCTGTCCGGTGCACGACGCCCACGGCCCGGTGGGCGATTGGTGCCCTACTGGTCAGGAGCCACAGGTGCTCCGGGGGCGACGCCCCATGCCTGAACCCGCTGTCGACGGCGCGGATCCGACGTACGACGACGAGGGTCCCCGGAAGGCCGGGAGCGTCCCCCTGATGATCATCCACGGCTGGACCGCGGACCGGCACCGCCGGGACCACCGGATGGCCCACAGCAGGTCATGGGGACTTCTGATGGCGGCGTCCACCCGGGTGCCGTTCCGGTTGTTCCTCGCCGCCGACATCCGGCGCGCCTTCGATGTCCTCGACCGGGCGGGCGGGATCCGCGGACCCGCCCTGATGGTGCACGGCCACCACTGCATCCGGCTCCCTGCGCACCAGATGCTGCGCAGGGCCAACGGCCACCCGGACGCCGAGGTCCGCATCCTGGACGCGGGCCACGAACTCCCGGTGGAAGCCCCCGGAACTCACCGCGGCCCTGGACCGCTTCCTCACCCGGCGTGCCCCCGTACGCCCGCACAGCCGACCGCTCCGAGTCGCCGCCCGCGGTGATGCGCGGCAGCATGACCCCCGTACGCACGCGACCGGGGGGATGACGAGCAGCGCAAGGAGCCCACCATCATGACGGACGTTTCGAGCCGGGGTCCCGCTCCGGGCGACGACCGCAAGGTACTCACCAACCGGCAGGGCCATCCGGTCTACGACAACCAGAACCAGCGCACGGTCGGTGCCCGAGGCCCCGCCACGCTGGAGAACTACCAGTTCCTGGAGAAGATCAGCCACTTCGACCGGGAACGCATCCCCGAGCGCGTCGTGCACGCGCGCGGGGTCACCGCCTACGGGTTCTTCGAGGCGTACGGGAAGTGGGGTGACGAGCCCGTCTCCCGCTACACCCGGGCCAAGCTCTTCCAGGAGCAGGGCAAGCGCACCGACGTGGCCGTCCGCTTCTCCACCGTCATCGGCGGACGTGACTCCTCCGAGGCGGCCCGCGACCCGCGCGGCTTCGCCGTGAAGTTCTACACGGAGGACGGCAACTGGGACCTCGTCGGCAACAACCTGGGCATCTTCTTCATCCGGGACGCGATCAAGTTCCCGGACGTCATCCACGCCCTCAAGCCGGACCCGGTCACCTTCGAGCAGCAGCCGCGGCGCATCTTCGACTTCATGTCGCAGACGCCCGAGTCCATGCACATGCTGGTCAACCTCTTCAGCCCGCGCGGCATCCCGGCGGACTACCGTCACATGCAGGGCTTCGGCGTGAACACCTACAAGTGGGTCAACGCCGAGGGTGACACCAAGCTGGTCAAGTACCACTGGATGCCCAAGCAGGGTGTGCGCTCCATGACCGAGGAGGACGCCGCGAACGTCCAGGCGGACTCCCTCGGCCACGCCACCAAGGACCTGTACGAGGCGGTCGCGCGCGGTGACCACCCCGAGTGGGAGCTGCTCGTCCAGATGATGGACGACCACGACCACCCGGAGCTCGACTTCGACCCGCTGGACGACACCAAGACCTGGCCCGAGCAGGACTTCCCCCCGAAGCCGGTGGGCCGCATGGTGCTCAACCGGATGCCGGACAACTACTTCGCCGAGAACGACCAGATCTCCTTCGGCACCGGCGTCCTCGTCGACGGCCTGGACTTCTCCGACGACAAGATGCTCGTCGGCCGGACCTTCTCCTACAGCGACACCCAGCGTCACCGGGTCGGCCCGAACTACCTGCAACTCCCCGTCAACCAGGCGAAGAACGCCGAGGTGCGCACCAACCAGCGCGACGGGCAGATGGCGTACCACGTCGACGACGGCGGGGAGAACCCGCAGGTCAACTACGAGCCGTCGATCACCGGCGGGCTGCGCGAGGGCGAGTACCCGACGCACGACGACCAGGGCCCGGAGATCGTGGGCCGGCTCACCCGCAAGCGCATCCCGCGCACCAACGACTACCTCCAGGCGGGCCAGCGCTACTGCCTGATGGAGGACTGGGAGCGCGACGACCTGGTGAAGAACTTCACCGGCCTGTTCGCCCAGTGCGACCGCGAGGTGCAGGAACGCATGGTCTGGCACTGCCTCCTGGCCGAGAACGACCTCGGCCGCCGGGTCGGCGAGGGCCTCGGCATCATGCCCGAGGACGTCGCCCACCTGGAACCGCTCGCGGGCCAGGACCTCACGGACGACGACCGTAAGCGGCTGGCCAGCCTCGGCGACAATCCGCCGCGCGACGTGGAAGGGCTCACCATGACCCACTGCGTCCCCAACGAACGGCACGTGGTGACCCGTTGAGCTGCCGCCCGGCAGCGGCCGCCGGCGCCACCGTGAGCACCTGCCCGACGTAGCCGCGGCCGAACAGCGCGGCGTGCACCAGCAGCGGGAACGGCTGGTGCACGCCGACGCGCGCCTCCGGTCGGCTAGCGGCTCCGCCTGCCGGTGGCCGTCCAGGACCGTGTCCGGATGGGCACAGCCGAACAGGGCGAGCATGGCGAGGCCGGTCTGCCGGTGCCCGCCGTGGGCCGCCGTCCCGGCCCGGACGGCGTCCGCGCCTCGGGCGGGCTGGACGCCCCCCACCCGCCCGTCGAGGGCTGTCTCGGTGAGCGAACCGGACAGCGTCCGCGCCCCGTGGCCGTCCGTCCGGTGAGTCGGGCCGCCACGGGCCCGGGTCGTGACGGGCCCGGGCCCGTCACCGTCCCGGCCGGCCGGACCGGAGAACAGGCGAGTGCGCGGGCTCCTCACCTACGCGGTGATGCCCGGCGTACGAGCCCGACCGCCGCCGAACGCTCACGCGGGACGGTGAAATCCCCGCGCCCGCCGATCGAACGGCGCCGCGCCGGGGGAGCAGTGGGAGCATGACGAGTTCATCGTTCCAGCGCACCCTCACCCTGCCCGCCTCGCTCTGTGAAAAGGCCGCACTGCACCTGGAGCAGGCGGCCAGACGGACGGTCGACGGAGCCGGAATCCCGCTGAAGGCGTTCCGTGCGGCCGCCGACAGCGACTACACCCTCCCCGTCTCCGTGGTCGAACAGGCGGCGGGCTGTCTGCTCGTCCTGGCCACGGAGACCGCGCAGACCGTGCGCCCCTCGGTCCTGCGCACCACGATCGGCGTCGCGCTCTGCCTGCGCGACGCCGTCGAGGCTGTCCACCAGCCCGCGCTCACCACCCGGTTCTGGTGACGGCACGCCGATTGCCTCCCGCCCCCGGGGGGAACCCGGCGCGTTCGCACCACCGACACTCCCAGGAGTAGGCATGAGTCTGTTGCGTGTCCTCGGCCGGCCGATGCTGGCATCGATGTTCGTCGCGGGCGGGCTGGATTCCGTCCGTCACCCCCGGAACGTCGCAGGCATCGCGGAGCCCGTCGTACGGTCCGTCACCGATCGCGTCCCGCTGCTGCCGGACAGCACCGAGGACTGCGTACGCCTCAGCGGCGCCGTCCAGGTCGTGGGCGGGCTGCTGCTGGCCACCGGACGCATGTCCCGCCCGGCCGCGCTCGCGATCGCCCTCACGCTGGTTCCCACGACGCTGGCCGCGCACCGTTTCTGGGAGGAGGAGGACCCCGACCAGAAGGCCCAGCAGCGCATCCACTTCCTGAAGAACCTCTCCATGCTCGGCGGTCTGCTGATCGCGGCGGACGACACCGGCTCCGCACCCTCGCTGCTGTGGCGCGGCCGGCACGCCGCCCACGACCTGCGACGCGACGCCCACCTCGTGCGCCACTCCGTCCGGGCCGGCGCCGGCCCCGCCGCGATGGCCGGCCGTGTCCGGGCCAGGCTGTCCTGCTGACCCACCGGGCGCGTTAGCACTCAGACGGCGGGGGGACCCGGGGGCGGAGTGGGCCCGGCCGGGTGCCACCACGAACCGGAGGTGAAGGACATGGGACACGGAGGCAACGTCATCGACGAACTGGTGACCGATCACCGGGAAGTCGAGGAGTTCTTCGGCAAGATCGAGGCACTGCCACCCGGCCACAAGGACCGCAAGGTGTACGCCGACCAGGCCACGATCGAGTTGGTCCGGCACTCCGTGGCCGAGGAGGCCTACCTCTACCCGGCCGTGCGCGAGCATGTGCCGAACGGGGGCGCTCTGGCGGACCAGGAGCTCGAGGACCACGCCACGGCCGAGCAGACCATGAAGGACCTGGAGGGCTGCGACGCGGGCGACGCCGAGTTCGACCGGCTCATCGGCGCGCTGATGGCCGAGATCCGCGAGCACATCGCCGACGAGGAGCAGAACCTCTTCCCGAAGCTGCGCGCGGCCTGCTCCCCGGAGCAACTCCACGAGCTCGGTGACAAGGTCCGGCAGGCGAAGAAGTCGGCCCCGACCCGGCCGCACCCGTCCGCCCCGGACAAGCCCCCCGCGAACAAGCTGCTGGCACCGGGCGTCGGAATGGTCGACCGGCTCCGGGACGCCCTGAGCGGACGCGGCAAGTCCACCTGAAACCGCGTGGTGAGGGCCCGCCGCTTCGAGCGGCGGGCCCTCACGCCTGCCCGCCCCTTGTGAGCAACCACACTCGTCACCGCAACTCCCCGGCGACCACAGCACATTTGACGTGCGCACCCCGGTGATCCCCGGCTGCCCGGAGCCGACTCGGCGCTCTCTTCTGCCACGATGGTCCGCGCCCAGTCCAGGCGGGGGAGCCGCCGCGCAGCGCAGCCGGCGTTCCGCTTCCCGCGCCCCCTTCGCTGAGCCCTCCGGCTCGTCTCCGAGTAGCGCACTGTGTCTTCCTCACACGCCCCTGCCCAGCCCGTCTCCCGCTCGCCCTGGCGGTCCCTGCGGCACCGCAGCATGCGCTGGTGGTCCGTCGCCAATTTCGTGTCCAATGCCGGTACGTGGATGCAGCTCACGGTGCAGAACCTGCTGGTCCTGCAGATCACCGGCTCCGCCGCCGCCACCGGTCTGTCCATGTCCGTGCAGGCCGCTCCCGCCCTGCTCATGAGTGTCCTCGGCGGCGCGGCGGTCGACCGCTGGCCGCGGAAACCGACGGCTGCCGTGAGCCAGGCCCTGCTGTCGGCGATCGCGTTCACCACGGCGGTCTTCGTGGCGCTGGACCGGCTGGACCTGACGTCCCTGATGGTGCTGGCCGCCGTCACCGGCATGGTCGCCACCGTGGACAACCCGGCCTGCGCCCTGTTGGGCAACGATCTCGTCCCCGCCGAGGACGTCCCCTCCGCCATCGGAGTGGGTGCCCTGGTCTTCAACGCGGGCCGGCTCGCGGGTGCCGCGCTCGCCGGTGTGACCGTCGGCTTCCTGGGCACCGCCGCCGCCTACTTCGCCAACGGGTTCTCCTTCCTCTTCGTGACCGCGGTCATCCCGTTCCTGCGCCCGGCGGCGGGTGCGGTCCGCCACGTCGCCGACAAGGGAGAACGCCCCCGGGCCCCCATGACCGTCCGTGAAGGGCTCACCTTCTTCGCCCGTCGGCCCCGGCTGATGGCGCTCGCCGGGGTCACCGGCGTCAGCGCGGTCTTCGGACGCAACTACGGGCTCACGCTCGCCGTCCTGGTCACCGGGCCGCTCGCGGGCGGCGCGGGCGCATTCGGCACGGTGTCCACGGTCCTCGCCGTCGGCGGGATCCTCGGTGCGGTGCTCGGCGCGCGGCTGCGCAGGCCGTCGGTGCGGCTGGTAGGAGCCCTCGCGGCGACGGGCGCGCTGCTCCAGGTGGTGGCGGGAATGTCACCGTCGCTTGCCGTGCTGCTGGTGCTGGTCCTGCCCATGGCCGTCGTCGAGTCGGTCTCCGACACCGCCGGAACGGCCGTCCTGCAGACCGACCCGCCCGCCCACCTGCGCGGACGCGTGCTCGGCGTCTGGGGCAGCGTCGGCACCGTGTGGGGCCTGGGCGGCCCGCCCGCCCTCGGCCTCCTCATGGAACTGGCCGGCCCGCGCGGCGCGCTGATCACCGGGGGCCTGATCATCGCCACGTCCATCACCGCAGGCCACCTGTGGCACACCCGCCGCTCGACCGCCCCCCTCCCGCTCCCCACGAAGAACACCCCCCGCCCCGCCCTGGAAACGGCGGCCTGACCCCCAGCCCGTCCGGCGCGTGAGGACGAGGCCGTCCAGGGCCGAAAGGCGGGGTCCGGGGCGCAGCCCCGGCGACGGTGACGGGAGGGACGGGACGGCGGGGGTCAGACACCCCCCGGAGAAAGCGGGGGTTGATACTGGTGAGCTCGCATGTTGAGGTGTCGTGTATTCGCTGGGCATCCACGACTTCGGTCACGGCGAGTAGCTGGTTCAGGGTGGTT
>NZ_JBVIIM010000058.1:0-16126 GCF_055569765.1 Streptomyces sp. NPDC031365
GAGGAGACGGCCGGGGACGCTGTGGTCACCGGTTCGCTGCGTCGTGATGACGGGGGCATGGACCGTTTCCTGTCCAGCGCGGCGGAGTTGTGGGTCCGTGGCGTGGACGTGGACTGGACGGCCGTCTTCGAGGGTGCCCGTCCCGCGACCGTCGACCTGCCCACCTACCCCTTCCAGCGCCGTCGGCACTGGTTCGACACCGTGGCCCCGGACTCCGGTGAGGAGACGGCGACGAGCGGCGTGGCCGCCCGTCTGGACGCGGCCGCGAACGAGGACGAGCGGCGGCGGATTCTGCTGGACCTGGTGTCCGCGCACGCGGCTGCCGTACTCGGTCACGAGGACGCGGCCGCCATCTCCGCGCGCGCGTCCTTCAAGGACCTCGGTTTCGACTCCCAGTCCTCCCTCCGGCTGCGCAACCGGCTCCGTGAGGCACTCGGCGCCGACCTGCCCACCACCCTGCTGTTCGACCAGCCGACGCCGATCCAACTGGCCGAGTACTTGAAGGCGTTGTCCGGTACGGCGACGGGGCGGGACGTGTCGGCGCCCCTGACGCGGCCGGCCCACGACGAGCCGATCGCGATCGTCGGCATGGGCTGTCGTTTCCCGGGTGGCGTCCGCTCGCCCGAGGACCTGTGGGAACTGGTGCGCTCGGGCACGGACGCCGTGGGGCCCTTCCCCGCCGACCGGGGCTGGGACCTCGATCGGCTGCTGTCGGACCCGGACGCCCCCGGGGGCTCGACGGTCCAGGAGGGCGGATTCCTCTACGACGCGGGCGACTTCGACGCGGACTTCTTCGGTATCAGCCCGCGCGAGGCCCTGGCCATGGACCCGCAGCAGAGGCTGCTCCTGGAAACGGCCTGGGAGGCGCTGGAGCGGGCCGGGATCGAGCCGTCCCGGCTCCACGGCACGCGGACCGGTGTGTTCGTCGGGGCGATGGCCCAGGAATACGGGCCCCGGCTGCACGAGGCGTCGGACGGTGTCGAGGGCTATGCCCTGACCGGCACGACGGGATCCACGGCGTCCGGCCGGATCTCGTACGTACTGGGCCTGGAAGGGCCCGCGATGACCGTCGACACGGCGTGTTCGGCATCGCTGGTCGCCTTGCACCTGGCGGTGCAGTCGCTGCGCGGCGGCGAGTGCTCGCTGGCGCTGGCCGGGGCGGCGACCGTGATGTCCCGGCCGGGCATCTTCGTGGAGTTCAGCAGACAGCGCGGGCTGGCGCCCGACGGCCGCTGCAAGGCGTTCTCGGACGACGCCGACGGCACCGGCTGGGCGGAGGGCGTGGGCACCGTCGTACTGGAGCGGCTGTCCGACGCTCGGCGCAACGGGCACCGCGTGCTGGCTGTGGTGGAGGGTACGGCGGTCAACTCCGACGGCGCGTCCAACGGGCTGACCGCGCCGAACGGTCCCGCACAGCAGCGGGTGATCCGGCAGGCGCTCGCGGTCGCGGGCGCGACGCCGGCCGATGTGGACGCCGTGGAGGCGCACGGCACCGGCACCCGGCTCGGTGACCCGATCGAGGCGACCTCCCTGATCGACGTCTACGGGCACGGCCGTCCGGCCGAACGACCCCTGTGGCTGGGATCGTTGAAGTCCAACATCGGGCACGCGCAGGCCGCAGCCGGGCTCGGCGGCGTGATGAAGATGGTGCTCGCGATGCGCCACGGACTGCTGCCGCGGACCCTGCACGCGGAGACTCCCTCCGCGCACGTCGACTGGACGGCCGGTGAGGTCAGGCTGCTGACCGAACCCGTGCCCTGGACGCAGGACGGAGACCGTCCGCGCCGGGCGGGGGTGTCGGCGTTCGGGGTGGGCGGCACCAACGCGCACGTCATCCTGGCGGAGCCACGGGAGCTGACCGGGACGGGCGCCGACGACGGGAACGCCGACGGGGCAGGTGTCCTGCCCCACGTGCTGTCCGCCCGTACCCCCGAGGCCCTGCGCGAGCAGGCGCGGCGCCTGCGTACGGCGCTGCGCGGCGGTGCGCCGGACGCGAGGCCCGCCGACATCGCGTACACGCTGGCCACCGGGCGGGCCAGGTTCGACGAGCGTGCCGTGCTGTTCGCCGGTTCCTCCGCGGAACTCGACCGGCGACTCTCGGTGCTCGCCGAGGACGGCGAGGCGACCGGACTCGTGCGCGGCGCCTCCGTGGGCGACGACCGGGTGGTGTTCGTCTTCCCGGGGCAGGGTGGGCAATGGGCCGGCATGGCCGCCGAGCTGCTCGACTCCTCGCCGGTCTTCGCGGCCCGCGCCGCCGAGTGCGAGCAGGCGCTGGACGAGTTCGTGGACTGGTCGCTGACCGACGTGCTGCGCGGTGCCGAGGGCGCCCCTTCCCTCGACCGTGTCGACGTGGTGCAGCCGGCGCTGTGGGCGACGATGGTGTGCCTCGCCGAACTGTGGCGGTCCCGGGGTGTCCGGCCCTCCGCGGTGGTCGGGCACTCGCAGGGGGAGATCGCGGCGGCCTGTGTGGCGGGCGCGCTGAGTCTGCGGGACGCGGCACGCGTCGTGGCCCTGCGCAGTCGCGCGCTGCTCGCGCTGTCGGGGCGCGGCACGATGGCGTCCCTCTTCCAGAGCGTGGACCGGGTGACCGAACTGGTGGAACGGTTCGACGGCAGGGTCTCCGTCGCGGCGACGAACGGACCCCGGTCCGTCGTGGTCTCCGGCGACACCGAAGCGATCGCCGAACTCCTCGCCGAGTGCGGGCGGCAGGACGTCCACGCCCGCGCCATCCCCGTCGACTACGCCTCCCACTCCGCGCAGGTCGAGGCCATCGAGGAGGAACTGGCACGCCTCCTCGCCCCGGTCGAACCGCGACGCGCCGAGGTGCCCTTCCACTCCACGGTGACCGGGACCGTACTGGACGGCAGCGAACTGACCGGTGACTACTGGTACCGCAATCTGCGGGGCACCGTCCGCTTCGACGAGACCATCGAAAGCCTGGCAGGCTCCGGGCACCGGATCTTCCTGGAGACGAGCCCGCACCCGACCCTGACCATCGCCGTGCAGCAGACCCTTGAGGGCGCCGGGCTCGGCGACGGTGTCGCCATCGGCTCCCTGCGCCGCGGTGACGGCGGACCGGGGCGGCTGGACGAGTCGCTCGCCCATCTGCACGTCCACGGTGTCGAACCGGACTGGGAGGAGGTGCTCGCGGGCCACGCATGCCGCCGGATCGAGCTGCCCACGTACCCGTTCGACCGGCAGCGCTACTGGTGGACGCCACCCGAGCCCGCCCCCTCTGCCCTCGCCGCCGACAGGCACCCGGCCGCGAACCTGCGCTACGACGTCGTGTGGCGCCCGGCACCGCACACCCCTGCCTCCGTACCGGCAGGCCGCTGGCTGGTCGTGGCACGGGACACCGACGGCGACGACCACCGGGAGGCGGCCCGCGCCCTGCGCGACGCGGGGGCGGACGTCGTCCTGTGCGTGCTGCCCGACGGCGACGTCGACGCCGGGACGCTCGCGCGGGTGGCCGCCGACAAGCCGCTCGCCGGGGTGCTGTCGCTGCGCGCCCTGCGCGCGCGTACGGACCCGGCAGCGGGCGTGGCCGCCACCGCCACCCTGCTGAGCGCCCTGGACCGGGCCGGCGTCACCGCACCCCTGTGGTGCGCCACACGCGGCGCCGTCTCCACCGGGCCCGCGGACCCGGCCCCCGAACCGGCGCAGGCGGCGGTCTGGGGCGCGGGGCGGGCGGCGGCAGTCGAGCATCCCCGTACCTGGGGCGGCCTGGTCGACCTGCCGGAACGCTGGGACGCCCGCGTCCGCGACCGACTGGCCGCGGTCCTCACCGGCGGCGGCCAGGAGGACCAGGCTGCCGTCCGGCCCGCCGGCGTGTTCGCCCGCCGCCTCGTCGAGGCACGGCGTCCGGCGAACGGGCGACGGTCCTACCAGCCGCACGGCACCGTCCTGGTCACCGGGGGCACCGGCGCACTCGGCCGCCGGCTCGCGCGATGGCTGGCGGAGGGCGGCGCCGCCCACGTGATCCTGCTCGGCCGTCGTGGCGGCGACACCGCCGGGACCACCACCCTCACCGACGAACTGCGGGAGCTGGGCACGGAGGTCACGGTGGCCGCCGGTGACGTCACCGACCGCACCGTACTGGCCGATCTGCTCGCGGGAATCCCCGCGGACCGGCCGCTCACCGCGGTGTTCCACGCGGCCGGCGTCTGCGAGCTGAGCCTGCTGAAGGACGTCCGGCCCGAGGACCTGCCGGCCCTCCTCGCCGCCAAGACCGACGGCGCACGCCACCTCGACGCGTTGCTCGCCGACACCCCGCTGGACGCCTTCGTACTGTTCTCCTCGGTCTCGGCCGTCTGGGGCGTCGCCGAACACGGCACCTACGGCGCCGCGAACGCCTTCCTCGACGCCCTCGCCCAACGGCGGCGCGCCCGCGGACTCACCGCCACCTCGATCGCCTGGGGCCCGTGGGGCGGCGGCGGCATGATCGACGAAAGCCGCTGGGCTACCCTCGCCGCGACCGGACTCCCGGTCCTCGACCCGGACCACGCCCTCGACGCACTGCGGCTCGTCCTCGACCACGACGAGACGGCCCTCACCGTGGCGGACCTCGACCGGGACCGCTTCGCCCCGGTCTTCACGGCCGCGCGCCCGAGCCCGCTGCTGAGCGAACTCATCACCGACCCGGCGGGGGCGGCACAGCCCCGGCCCGCCGACCGTCCCGCCTCGGCCCTGCGGGAGCGGCTCGACCAACTCCCCGAGGACGCACAACGCGACGCCGTCCTCGACGTGGTGCGCGAGCACACCGCCGCGGTCCTCGGCCACGGCGACCCGAAGGCCCTCGCCGACGACCGCGCCTTCAAGGACCTCGGATTCGACTCCCTGACCGCCGTCGAACTGCGCAACAGGCTGGCCAAGGTCACCGGAACCCCGCTGCCCACCACCCTCGTCTTCGACCACCCGACCCCCGCCCTGCTCGCCGAACACCTGTGGGGGCAGGCGTACGGCGGGCTGCCGGACCGCACGGCGGCCGGGCCCGGGCGCGGCGTGTCCGACGAACCCCTCGCCGTCATCGGCATGGCCTGCAGGCTGCCCGGCGGCATCACCGGCCCGGACGCGATGTGGCGCCTGCTCATGGACGCCACCGACGCGACCGGGGCCCTGCCCACGGACCGGGGCTGGGACCTCGACTCCCTCTACGACCCCGACCCCGACCGGCACGGCACCAGCTACACCCGGGCGGGCGGATTCCTGGACGGCGCCACCGAGTTCGACCACGAGTTCTTCGGCATCTCGGCGCGCGAGGCGCTGGCGATGGACCCACAGCAGCGACTGCTCCTCGAGGCATCCTGGGAAGCGTTCGAGAACGCGGGACTCGTGCCCGCGGACCTGAAGGGCGCCGATACGGGCGTGTTCGCCGGTGTGCTGGCGCCGGACTACGGACAGCCGCACGGCATGCCCGGCGAACTGGAGGGCTACCACGTCACGGGCGGCGCCCCCAGCGTGGCCTCCGGACGGCTCTCCTACACCTACGGGTTCACCGGACCCGCGATCACCGTCGACACCGCCTGCTCCTCCTCCCTGGTCGCCCTGCACATGGCGGCCCGCGCGCTCCAGTCCGGCGAGTGCGGACTCGCCCTGGTCGCCGGCGCCGCCGTGATGTCGACACCGACCCCGCTGGTCAGCTTCAGCAGGCAGCGCGCCCTGTCCGCCGACGGACGCTGCCGGTCCTTCGCCGAGGACGCGGACGGCTTCGGCATGGCCGAGGGCGTGGGCGTCCTCCTCGTGGAGCGGCTGTCGGACGCGCGGCGCAACGGGCACCAGGTGCTGGCGGTGGTGCGCGGTTCGGCGGTCAACCAGGACGGTGCGTCCAACGGGCTGACCGCGCCCAACGGTCCCTCGCAGCAGCGGGTGATCCGGCAGGCCCTGGCGAACGCGGGCCTGTCCGCGTCCGAGGTGGACGCGGTCGAGGCACACGGCACGGGCACCCGGCTCGGCGACCCCATCGAGGCGCAGGCCCTGCTTGCCACGTACGGTCAGGACCGGCCCGCCGACCAGCCGTTGTGGCTGGGCTCGGTGAAGTCGAACATCGGGCACACCCAGGCCGCGGCCGGTGTTGTCGGAATGATCAAGATGGTGCAGGCGCTGCGCCACGGGATCCTCCCGCGCACCCTGCACGCGGCCGAGCCCACCTCGCGCGTCGACTGGGACTCGGGCGCCGTCCGGCTGCTGACCGAACCCCGCACGTGGCCCGAGACGGGCCGGCCACGCCGCGCCGGCGTCTCCGCCTTCGGCATCAGTGGCACCAACGCCCACGTCATCCTGGAACAGGCTCCCGCGACGGAAACGAAACCCGCTCCGGCCGGGCAGCCGCCCGCCGGAGTCCTTCCCTGGGTCCTGTCGGCCCGCACCCCGCAAGCGCTGCGCGATCAGGCCGAGGCGCTGCTGCCGCTGGTCGGTGAAACCGATCCGGCGGCTGTGGGTTGGTCGTTGGTGTCGACGCGGGCGCGGTTCGAGCATCGGGCCGTGGTGGTGGGTTCACCTGCGGTGGGGCTCAAGGCCCTGGTTGCGGACGAGCCTGCGGGTGGGGTGGTGTCCGGTGTCGCGGGTGCGGTCGGCCGGACCGTGTTCGTCTTCCCCGGTCAGGGTGCGCAGTGGGCGGGGATGGCGGTGGAGCTGTTGGACGCTTCGCCGGTCTTCGCTGCGCGGATGGCGGAGTGTGAGTCGGCGCTGTCGGGGTTTGTGGACTGGTCGTTGACGGGTGTGTTGCGGGGTGTTGAGGGTGCTCCGTCGTTGGATCGTGTGGATGTGGTGCAGCCGGCGTCGTTCGCGGTGATGGTGGCGTTGGCGGCGTTGTGGCGTTCGCATGGTGTGGTGCCGGCTGCGGTGGTGGGGCATTCGCAGGGTGAGATCGCCGCGGCGTGTGTGGCGGGGGCGTTGTCGCTGGAGGACGCGGCACGGGTGGTGTGCCTGCGCAGCCGGGCCATCACCGCGGTCACCGGAACAGGCGGCATGGCCATCGTCGCACTGCCGGAGGACGGCGTCGCGAAGTTGCTGGCTCCCTACGGGGAGAGGGTGTCGGTCGCCGCGGTCAACGGGCCCGGCTCGGTGGTGCTCTCCGGCGACCGTGACGCACTGGAGGAACTCGCCCGCACCTGCGCGCAGCGCGACGTACGGGTACGGATGATCCCGGTCGACTACGCCTCGCACTCGGTTCACGTCGACAAGATCCTCGATGAACTCGCCACCCTGCTGGCGCCGGTACGGCCCCGACGCCCCGACGTGCCGTTCCTCTCCTCCGTCACCGGTGAGTGGATCGACGGCCCGGTGCTCGACGCGGCGTACTGGTGCGCGAACCTCCGCAGGCCGGTGCGCTTCGCCGACGCGGTGCGCACCCTGACCGAACACGGCTTCGGGCTCTTCGTGGAGAGCAGTCCGCACCCTGTGCTGCTCGCCGCGATCGAGGAGACGCTGGCCGACCGGGACGACGCCTTCGCCGTGGGGTCGCTGCGCCGGGGCGAGGGAGGCACCGAGCGCTTCCTGCTCTCGCTGGCCGAGGCATGGGTGCGCGGCGCGCCCGTCGACTGGAGCCGGGCGCTACCGGACGTCCCGGCCCGCGCGGTCGACCTGCCCACCTACCCCTTCCAGCGGCGGCGCCACTGGATCCGGACGCCCGCCGAGGTCGCCGCGCGCCAGGAGGCGACGCTCGTCGACAGCTGGCGCCACCGCGTCGTGTGGACCCCCGTGCCGGCCGGGACCCCGGGGACACCCCCGGGCGCCACGCCGGAACTCGGCGGGCAGTGGATCGTGGTGACCCCGGACGAGGAGGTCGCACCGGATCTGGTCCAGGCGGTGCTGGCCGGGCTCGCCCGGCACGGCGCCACCCCGCACCCGGTCACGGCGCGCCAACTGGCCCAGGAGGACACCCCGCTGCCGGACCACGTCGACGGCGTCCTGTCCCTGGCGGCCCTCGACGAGCGGCCCGACGCCACCGAGCCGGACCTCACCACCGGTCTGACCGACACGGTCGCCTGTGTACGGGCCCTCGCCGGACGGACCGGCGACGCCCCCCTGTGGCTGGCGACGCGGGGCGCGGTCGGCACCGGGCCGGACGACCCGGTCCGTAATCCCCTTCAGGCACAGGTGTGGGGCCTCGGTGTGGTGCTCGGCCTGGACGAGCCCGGCCGGCTCTGCGGGCTGGTCGACCTGCCGGGCGGGCCGAACGAGGAACACCCGGAGAACCCGCCGAACCCGGAGAACCCGCCGAACCCGGAGAACCCGGCGAACGAGGGGGACCCGGCGAACGAGGGGGACCCGGCGAACGAGGAGGAAATCCTCGCCCAGCTCTGCGCGACCCTGTCGGGATCCTCCGGCGAGACCGAGGTCGCCCTGCGCGGCACGCATGCCCTCGGGCGGCGCCTGGTCCCGGACCCGGCGCCCGAGGCAGAGCCGTGGCAGCCGCGCGGCACGGTCCTGATCACCGGCGGCACCGGCGCCCTGGGCGCACACGTGGCCCGCTGGGCGGCCCGGCACGGCGCCACCCACCTGGTCCTCACCAGCCGCCGGGGTGACCGGGCACCCGGCGCGGCCGCACTGTGCGAGGAACTGACGGCCCTCGGCGCCCGGGTGACCGTCGCCGCCTGCGACGTCGCCGACGCCGAGGCGCTCGCCGCCGTCCTCCGGGCGATCGACGACACCGAGCCGCTCACCGCGGTCGTGCACACCGCGGGGGTCACCCAGCCGGAGATTCCCGTCGCGGACCTGTCCGCCGCCGACCTCGCCCGGATCGTCCGGGCCAAGACCGAGGGCGCCCGCAACCTGGACGCCCTGACCGCCGGCCTCGACCTGGACGCCTTCGTCCTGTTCTCCTCCGGAGCCGGGACATGGGGCGACGCCGGCAAGGCCGCGTACGCCGCCGCCAACGCCTACCTGGACGCCTTCGCGCAGGCGCGACGCGCCCGCGGCGCGGTGGCCACGTCGGTCGCCTGGGGCGCCTGGGGCGGCGGCGGCATGGTCGAAGGCGACGTCGCCGACCTGCTCACCCGGCGCGGGATGCGCCTGATGCGGCCGGAACAGGCCGTACGGGCCATGGCGCAGGCCGTCGGCCACGGTGACGCCGCCATCGCCGTGGCCGCCTTCGACCTCGCCCGGTTCCTGCCGCTCTACACCATGACGAGGGACCGCCGGCTGGTCGCCGCGCTCACCGCGGCGCAGGCCGTGCCCCGGCAGCCGCAGCACGACGACGAGTCCGGACGGGACCAGTCCACGGCGCTCACGGACCGGCTCGCCGGTCTGTCCGCCGAGGACGGGGAGACCGTGCTGGTGGACATCGTCCGGCGGGAGGCCGCCGCGGTCCTCAAGGCGGGCCGTCCGGAGGACGTCCGGCCCCGCAGGGCGTTCAAGGAGCTCGGCTTCGACTCCCTGACGGCCCTGGAGTTCCGCAACCGGCTCAGTACGGCGACCGGACTGCGGCTGCCCGCGACCCTGGTCTACGACCATCCCACCCCGGCCGCGCTCGCCCGCCACCTGCGGGGCGAACTGTCCGGTGGGACCCCCGACGTACTCGCCGGCCTGGACCGCCTCGAGGCCGCTCTCGCGGCGCTGCCGGACGAGGAGTGGACCCGCCACGACGTGGCCGACCGGCTGCGCGCGCTGCTGCGCCGCGCCGAACCCACAGCAGAGGCCGCCGACCCGCGCGAGGACCTGGCGGCGGCGACGAACGACGAGATCTTCGACCTGATCGACCGGGAGTTGGGCATCCGATGAGCAGTGGCGGGAACGAACAGCGGCTGCGGGATTATCTGAACCGGGTCACCGCGGACCTGCGGACGACCCGCAGGAAGCTCCAGGAGCTGGAGGACAAGCGGCGCGAGCCCATCGCGATCGTGTCGATGAGCTGCCGCTTCCCGGGCGCGGACACCCCCGAGGACTTCTGGGAGCTGATCGCGGCCGGCGCCGACCTCGTCGGAGACCTGCCGGCCGACCGCGGCTGGGACCCGGAGCGGCTCTACCACCCCGACCCCGACCACCCCGGCACCACCTACACCCGGCATGGAGCCTTCCTCGACCGTGCCGCCGAGTTCGACGCCGCCTTCTTCGGGGTGTCGCCGCGTGAGGCGCTGGCGATGGACCCGCAGCAACGGCTGCTCCTCGAGGCCGCGTGGGAGGCCGTCGAGCGCGCCGGCATCGACGCGGACACCCTGCGCGGTGAGCGGGCGGGCGTCTTCGTCGGGGCCGGCGACCAGGGCTACACCGCGTCGGCCGGCACCGCGCCCGAAGGTGTGGAGGGCCATCTGCTCACCGGCGGTTCGAGCGCCGTCCTCTCCGGCCGGATCGCCTACACCCTGGGGCTGGAAGGCCCCGCCGTCACCGTCGACACCATGTGCTCGTCGTCCCTGGTCGCCCTGCACCTGGCGGTCCGGGCACTGCGCGACGACGAGTGCTCGCTCGCCCTCGCGGCGGGTGCCACCGTCATGGGCTCACCGCGCAACTTCACCGAGTTCAGCCGGCAGTCCGGGCTCGCCGTCGACGGACGGGTCAAGGCCTTCTCGGACGACGCCGACGGCACCGGCTGGGGCGAGGGCGTGGGCGTCCTGCTGCTGGAGCGGCTGTCGGACGCGCGCCGCAACGGGCACCGGGTGCTGGCCGTGATCCGGGGCTCGGCGGTCAACCAGGACGGTGCGTCCAACGGGCTGACCGCGCCCAACGGTCCCTCGCAGCAGCGGGTGATCCGCCAGGCACTGGCGAACGCGGGCCTGTCCGCGTCCGAGGTGGACGCGGTCGAGGCACACGGCACCGGCACCCGGCTCGGCGACCCCATCGAGGCCCAGGCGCTGCTCGCGACCTACGGTCAGGGCCGTGCGGACGGCCGGCCGCTGTGGCTCGGCACCGTCAAGTCGAACATCGGGCACACGCAGGCCGCCGCCGGTGTCGCCGGTGTGATCAAGACGGTGCTGGCGCTGCGGCACGAACTGCTGCCCGCCACCCTGCACGCCGCCACCCCGTCCTCACACGTCGACTGGTCGGCCGGCGCGGTGGAACTGCTGTCCGAGACCCGGGACTGGCCGCGCGGTGAGCAACCGCGCCGGGCGGGAGTCTCCGCCTTCGGCGCCAGCGGCACGAACGCCCACGTGATCGTCGAGGAGGCACCGGAACCGGAGGAGACCGACGCCCCCGCCGACGTCCCCACGGGCCGACTGCCGGTGGTGCCCTGGCCGGTCTCGGCCCGCACCCCGGACGCGGTGGCCGCACAGGCCGACCGGCTGGCGGCCGGCACGGCGGGCCTCGACCCGGCGGACGTCGGACTGTCCCTGGCCACCACCCGGGCCGCCCTGGAGCACCGGGCGGTCGTCCTCGGCCCGGACACGGACGAGGTGCGTGCCCGGCTGACGGCCCTCGCCACCGGCACACCCGCGCCGGACGTGGTGACCGGCACGACCGGGGACGGACTGACCGCCTTCGTCTTCTCCGGCCAGGGCGGCCAGCGCGTCGGTATGGGCCGGGAACTGGCAGCGGCCTTCCCCGTCTTCGCAGCGGCTCTGGACGAGGTGTGCGCGCACTTCGACGGGCTGCGCGAGGTCATGAACGGCGAGGACCTGAACGGCGAAGCCGAGGACCTGAACGACACCGGATGGGCGCAACCCGCCCTCTTCGCCGTCGAAGTCGCCCTGTTCCGGCTACTGGAGTCGTGGGGCGTGCGGCCCGACCACCTGGTCGGGCACTCGGTCGGTGAACTGGCCGCCGCACACGTCGCCGGCGTGCTGTCCCTCGCGGACGCGTGCCGGCTCGTCGCAGCCCGGGCACGCCTGATGGGGGCACTGCCCGAAGGCGGCGCCATGTGGGCCGTACGCGCGACCGTCGACGAAGTGACCCCGCTCCTCACCGACGAGGTGTCCCTCGCGGCGGTGAACGGCCCCACCCAGGTCGTGCTGTCCGGAGAACGTGCCGCCGTGGAAGCCGTCGCGGCCCGACTGCCGGACCGCAAGGGCCGCCGGCTCGATGTCAGTCACGCCTTCCACTCGGCGCTGATGGACCCGATGCTGGACGACTTCGCGGTGGTGGCGGGGGAGTTGGCGTATGCCCGGCCGCGGATTCCGATTGTCTCCACGCTGACCGGCGAGCAGGTCGAGGAGTTCACCCCGGCCTACTGGGCCGACCAGGTCCGCGGCACCGTCCGCTTCGCCGACGCCGTGACCCGGCTGTCGTCCCTCGGCGTCACCCGCTTCGTCGAACTCGGCCCCGACGCGAGCCTCGTCGGCGCCATCGGTGAAACATACGAAGAGGCCACCTGCGTCGTCCCCGTGCTGCACGGAAAGCGCCCCGAACCGGTCACCGCCGTGACCGCCCTCGCCCGCCTGTGGACGGACGGCGCCGAGGTCGACTGGGCCGCCTTCTTCGCGCCGACGGGTGCCCGCGCCGTCGACCTGCCGACGTATGCCTTCCAGCGGCAGCGTTACTGGATGGAACAGCAGCCGGCCGGACCCGGCCAGGACCCCGCCGACGCCGCGTTCTGGACGGCCGTCGACACCGGCGACGCGCGTGAACTCTCCGACGTGCTCGGCGTGGCCGAGGACGCCCTCGACGCCGTACTCCCGGCGCTGAACGACTGGCGGGCGCGCCGCCGCACGGACTCCCTGCTGGAATCCTGGCGCTACGACATCACCTGGACACCGTGCCCACAGCGCACTGAGCAGCCCCTCGACGGGCGCTGGCTGCTGGTGACGTCGGAGGGACAGCGGGACCGTGCGGAGACGGTCGAGGCGATCGGCAGGGCGCTGCGGGAACACGGCGCCGAGGTGGCCGAGCTGGTGCTCGACGCCGACGCCGACCGGCAGCGCATCGGTGAGCTGCTGGACGCGCACTCCGGGGCGACCGGCGTGCTGTCCCTGCTCGCCCTCGACGAGAGTCCCGACCCGAGCCATCCCGTCCTCACCACAGGGCTCGCGCTCAACGTCCTGCTCACCCAGGCCCTGGCCGCCCAGGACGACGCACCCCCGCTGCGACTGTGCACCCGGGGCGCCGTCACGGCCGACCGCGACGACCCGGTGACCCACCCCGCACAAGGCAGCACCTGGGGCCTCGGCCTCGTGCTCGGCCTCGAACTCCCGCACCTCTGGGGCGGTCTCGTCGACCTTCCGGAGAACCCCGGCACCGACGACCTGGCACACCTGGCGGCCGTACTCGGCGCGGGCGGCGACGAGGACCAGGTGGCGATCCGCGCGGGCGGCACACTGGCACGGCGACTGCGGCGGGCCCCGGCGTCGGCGTCGAGCGGCCGGCCGTGGCGTACCAGCGGCACGGCGCTGATCACCGGAGGCACCGGGCAACTGGGCGCACACACCGCCCGCTGGCTGGCCGAGGCCGGCGCGGAGCATCTCGTCCTCACCTCCCGGCGCGGACCGGACGCACCCGGCGCCCGCGAACTCGCCGAGGAACTGGGCGCCCTCGGCCCCAAGGTGACGATCGCCGCCTGCGATGTCGCCGATCACGAGGCCCTCGCCCGCCTCGTCGAGCGGATCGAGGCCGACGGCCCGCCGATCAGAACCGTGGTGCACGGCGCGGGCATCGGCCGGCCCGCCGCCCTGACCGGCACCGACCTGGCCGACTTCGCGGCCGACGCGGAGGCGAAGCTGGCCGGGACCACCCATCTCGACCGCCTCTTCGACCGCACGGACCTGGACGCGTTCATCCTGTACTCCTCCGTCGCGGCCGTCTGGGGCGCCGGCGGCCACGGCGCCTACGCGGCGGGCAACTCCCACCTCGAATCGGTCACCCGCGCCCGGCGCGCCCGCGGCCTCACCGGCACGACGATCGCCTGGGGACTGTGGGCCGCCGACGGCAGCGGCCTGGGCGACACCGTCGACGACGACTCCCTCAACTGGCGTGGCCTGTCCGCCATGCAGCCCGGAGTCGCGATCAACGGCCTGCGCGGGGCGATGGCCGACGACGAGGAGTTCCTCGCCATCGGCGACGTCAACTGGACGGACTTCACACCCGCCTACACGGCCGCCCGTCCCCGCCCGCTCATCAAGGACATCCCGGAAGCCGAAGCCGCCCTTGCGGCCGCCCGCGCCGCAGAGGAGGAGGACACCGGCACCAGCGAGGCGAACACCCTGCGGGAGCGGCTGAGCCCCCTGTCCGTGGCGGACCGTGAGTCGGCGCTGCGCGACCTGGTGCGTGCCCACGCGGCCACGGTCCTCGGACACGCCACCGCGGACACCATCGAGGACGGGCGGCCGCTGCGCGACCTCGGCTTCGACTCGCTCCTCGCGGTGGCCCTGCGCAACGCCCTGCGCACCGCCACCGGCCTGAAACTCGCCACCACCGTGGTCTTCGACCACCCCAACGTCATCCGCCTGGCCCAGCATCTGCACACTGCCCTCTTCGGCGAGCGGCCCTCCGCCGGGACTCCCGTCGCCCGGCTCACCACCGGCGCCGACCCGGACGACGACGCCGTCGCGGTCATCGGCATGGGCTGCCGGTTCCCCGGTGGAGTCACCGGCCCCGAGGACCTGTGGCGGCTGATCTCCGACGGTGAGGACGTCATCACCGCCTTCCCCGACGACCGGGGATGGGACCTGCAACGGCTCTTCAGCCCGGACGCGGACGACGAGGGACACACGTACGTCCGTACGGGCGGCTTCGTCCACGACGCGGGCGCCTTCGACCCCGCCTTCTTCGGCATCTCGCCGCGCGAGGCGCTGGCGATGGACCCGCAGCAGCGGCTGCTCCTGGAAACCTCCTGGGAGGCGATCGAGCACGGCCGCATCGACCCGCACACCCTGCGCGGCAGCGAGTGCGGTGTCTTCGTCGGCGTCGGCAACGGCGGCTACGGCACCGGCCTGCGTCAGCTCCCGGCAGGCGTGGAGGGCCACCTCATCACCGGCACGGCGACGAGCGTGGCCAGCGGGCGCATCTCGTACACACTCGGCCTCGAAGGCCCCGCGGTCACCGTGGACACGGGGTGCTCCTCAGCCCTCGTCGCCCTGCACCTCGCGGCCCAGGCACTGCGCGCCGGCGAGTGCTCGCTCGCCCTGGCCGGCGCCGCCTCCATCGGCTCCTCCCCGCTGGGCTTCATCGGCTTCAGCCGCCAGCGCGGCCTCGCCGAGGACGGCCGCTCCAAGGCGTTCTCCGATGATGCGGACGGCATGGGCATCTCCGAGGGCGCCGGCGTCTTCCTCGTGGAGCGGCTGTCGGACGCGCGGCGCAACGGGCACCAGGTGCTGGCGGTCATCCGGGGCACCGCGGTCAACCAGGACGGTGCGTCCAACGGGCTGACCGCGCCGAACGGTCCCTCGCAGCAGCGGGTGATCCGGCAGGCGCTGGCGAACGCGCGGCTGACGCCTGCCGAGGTGGACGTGGTGGAGGCGCACGGTACCGGCACCAAGCTCGGTGACCCGATCGAGGCGCAGGCGCTGCTCGACACGTACGGTCAGGACCGTCCGGAGGACCGGCCGTTGTGGCTGGGTTCGGTGAAGTCGAACCTCGGGCACACGCAGGCCGCGGCGGGTGTCGCGGGTGTGATGAAGATGGTGCTGGCGCTGCGGCACGGTGTCATGCCCAGGACGTTGCACGCCGAGACGCCGTCGTCGCATGTGGACTGGTCGGCGGGTGCGGTGGAGCTGCTGTCCGAGGCGCGGGAGTGGTCGCGCGGGGAGCAGCCGCGTCGGGCGGGTGTGTCCGCCTTCGGTGTGAGCGGCACGAACGCCCATGTGATCGTGGAGGAGGCGCCGCCCGCGGCCGATGAGGCCGGACCGAGTGTGGAACTGCCGGTGGTTCCGTGGCTGCTGTCCGGACGGGACGAGGCTGCGTTGCGTGCTCAGGCCGGGGCGTTGCTGCCGCTCGCCGAGGAGGCCGATCCGGCGGCTGTGGGTTGGTCGTTGGTGTCGACGCGGTCGTGCTTTGAGCATCGGGCCGTGGTGGTGGGCTCGCCTGGGGTGGGGCTTGAGGCGTTGGCTTCGGGTGAGCCTGCGGGTGGGGTGGTGTCGGGGGTCGCGGGTGCTGTTGGCCGGACCGTGTTCGTCTTCCCGGGTCAGGGTGCGCAGTGGGCGGGGATGGCGGTGGAGCTGTTGGATGCTTCGCCGGTGTTCGCTGCGCGGTTGGCGGAGTGTGAGTCGGCGCTGTCGGGGTTTGTGGACTGGTCGTTGTCGGGTGTGTTGCGGGGTGTTGAGGG
>NZ_JBVIIM010000059.1:0-15196 GCF_055569765.1 Streptomyces sp. NPDC031365
AAACGGCTTGCACCGCCCATCAGCCGCAAGACCCCGCTGCCGCGAGAACTCCACAAAAGACGCGGGCGTCGACATGACCGTCACACCACCCGCGAGAGCGAGGGAGCATTCGCCCTCGCGCAGTGCCTGGCTCGCCAGATGGAGCGCGACCAGGGAGGAGGAACAGGCCGTGTCGACGGTGACCGCCGGTCCTTCCAGGCCGAACGCGTAGGCGATACGGCCGGAGGCGACGCTGCCCGCACTGCCGTTGCCGGCGTAGCCCTCGACGCCCGGTTCCCCGGCGACCAGGTTGGCGTAGTCGTGATACATCACGCCGGCGAAGACACCGGTGCGGCTGCCGTGCAGGCGGTGCGGGGGGATTCCCGCGTTCTCGAAGGTTTCCCAGGACGTCTCGAGCAGCAGGCGCTGCTGCGGGTCCATCGCCAGGGCCTCGCGGGGCGAGATGCCGAAGAGCGCGGGGTCGAACTCGGCGGCGCCGTCGAGGAAGCCGGCCTCGTCGACGTAGGTGGTGCCCACGTTGTCCGGGTCCGGATGGAAGAGTGAGCCGAGGTCCCAGCCACGGTCCGTGGGGAAACCGCCGATGGCGTCGGTCTCGTCCCGCACCAGCCGCCACAGGTCCTCAGGGGACCGCACTCCGCCGGGGAAGCGGCAGCCCATCCCCACGATGACCACGGGGTCGTCGGTCGGGTCCGGCGTGCCCTCCGCCGGGTTCGGTCCGGGTACCGGTACCGCGCCGGCCTTGCCGAGCAGCCGTTCCCGCAGGTCCGCGGCGAGGGCGCCGGGGGTCGGCCGGTCGAAGGCGAGCGTGGCGGGCAGGCGAAGGCCGGTGGCGGCGCTGAGCCGGTTGCGGAGTTCGACCGCGGTGAGGGAGTCGAAACCGAGGTCCTTGAACACCTGGGTGGAGCGGGGCGCCTCCCCGGCGTTGCGGCCGAGGACGGAGACGACCTCGGCGCCGATCAGGTCGAGCAGCGCCCGCTCCTGCTCCTCGGCGTCGAGTGTCACGAGCCGCCGGGTGAACGGGGTGCCGGTCTCGCCCCCCGTCGCGTCGCCCCCGCCGGACACGCCGCCGGCGGCGGCCGGCCGGTCCGTCGTGGGCGCCTGAACGAGCGCCCGGAGTACGGGCGGCGTCCGGGGAGCAGCCGCCAGTGCCGCATGGTCCAGTCTCATCGGGCAGAGCACGGCCTCGTCCCCGACGAGGGCCGCGTCGAAGAGCGCCAGTGCCTCGTCGGTGGCCAGCGGCGACATGCCGCCGCGTGTCATCCGTCGCCACTCGGCGTCGCCCAGCCCGCCGGTCATGGCACTGCGCTCGGCCCACATGCCCCAGGCCAGGGACAGCGCGGGCAGCCCCTGTGCGCGGCGGTGGACGGCCAGGGCGTCGAGGAAGGAATTGGCGGCGGCGTAGGCGGCCTGTCCCGGCGCGCCGAGGATCGCGGCCGCGGAGGAGAACAGCACGAACGCGGTCAGGCCAAGACCCTCGGTCAGTTCGTGCAGGTGGTGTGCGGCCTCCGCCTTGGGCCGCAGCACGACGTCGAGACGCGCGGGGGTGAGGGTCTGCACCACCCCGTCGTCGAGCACTCCGGCCGCGTGCACCACGCCGCGGAGCGGGCTGTGGCCGGGGATCGTGGCGAGGAGTCGGGCCAGTGCGTCGCGGTCGGCCACGTCGCAGGACTCGACGCGGACCGACATGGCGCCCAGTGCGGTGAGTTCGGCGGTCAGTTCCTCGGCCACGCCCGGGGCTCCCGTGCTCCGGCCGACGAGCAGGAGCGCACGCACGCCGTGAGCGGTCACCAGATGGCGGGCCACTGCCCTGCCGAGCGTGCCCAGGCCCCCGGTGACCAGGACCGTCCCGTCGAAACCGAAGCTGCCCGCGGTCGCGGGGGGCGCATCCTCGGGCGCGTCTCCCGCTGGTCGCCCTGAGGGACGGCCTGCCCGGATCAGCCGGGGCACGGTCACCGTACCGGCGCGCACCGCAGACTGGGGTTCACCGGCTGTCGCGACCAAGGTGGCGTCGAGTGAGCCGTCGGTGTCGAGCAGGCCGAAGCGGCCCGGGTGCTCGGACTGCGCGGAGCGGACGAGCCCCCAGGCCGCAGCACCGGCCGGGTCGGAGTCCGCGCCCGGGCCGACCGCTCCCCGGGTGACGAACACCGTGCGCGGCCCGTCCGGTTCGGCGAGTGCCTCCTGCACGGCCGCCAGCACCCGTCGGAGGGTATCCCGGACTCCGCCCGAGGTGTCGACGTCGAACAGGACCGTCGGCTCCTGCTGCGCGTTCCGGGTGACGGTGGGGACGGGTTCCCAGGCGAGCCGGTACAGCACGTCGGGAAGGGGGGCGAGGTCACCCGGCGCGACCGGACGCAGCACGAGTTCGCCGATGTCGAGGACGGGCAGGCCGTCCGCGTCGACCGCGGTGAGCGAGACCGACTCGTCGCGGACCCGGTGCAGCCGTGCCCGCAGTTCCGTCGCTCCCGAGGCGTGGAGCGTCACGTCGCGGAACGTGAAGGGCAGCCGACGGGCCCCGTCGTCGGGCAGGAGGTCGCCGAGGGCGACGCCCTGCAGGACGGAGTCGAGGAGGGCGGGGTGCAGACCGAACCGGCCGGCTCCCTGTGCCGTGGTCTCGTCGAGGCGGGCCTCGACGAGAGTCTCCCCGTTCAGCGTCCAGGCCCGGCGCAGCGCTTGGAAGGCGGGGCCGTACAGGAGACCGTCGGCGCCGGAGGCGCGGTCGTCCAGGTCGGTCTCGCGGGCTCCGGCCGGGGGCCAGGGCGGTGCCGGACGACCGGCGGCTCCGGCTCCGGCTCCGGCTCCGGCCCCGGCCCCGGCCGGAGCGAGCACGCCGTCGGCGTGCCGCGTCCAGTCGCCGTCCGCCGGCCGCGCGTACACGGTCACGGGGCGCCGGCCGACGCCGTCCGCCTTCCCCACCGCCATCTGCAGGCGGAGTTCGCCGTGCTCGGGGAGGGCCAACGGGACGGCGAGGGTGAGTTCCTCCAGGTGTGGGCATCCCACCCGGTCTCCGGCACGCAGCGCGAGTTCCACGAAGGCGGTCCCGGGCAGCAGCGCCACCCCGTCCACGACATGGTCCGCCGTCCAGGGGTGAGCGCCGGGGCCGAGGCGCCCGGTGAACACCCAGGCGTCGTCGTCCGCGAGCGGGACGGCGGCGCGCAGCAGGGGATGCCGCACGGTGTCGAGCCCCGCCGACGCCACGTCGGCGGAATCGTCTTCCGCGCGCAGCCAGTACCGCGCGCGCTGGAAGGCATAGGTGGGCAGGTCGACCCGGGACGCTCCGGCGTACCGGGCGGCCCAGTCGACGGGCACTCCGTGGACGTGCAGCGCCGCGAGGGCACGGCCGTGGCTGAGCACCTCGTCCTCGTCGCGGCGCAGCACCGCGGTCCAGCACGGACCGGCCGTGTCCTCGCCGCCCTGACCGAGCGTGGAGAGGACCGGGTCCGGGCCGAGTTCCAGGAAGGCGGTGACACCGTCGGCCACCAGTGCCCGGACGCCGTCGTGGTAGCGCACAGCCTCGCGCACGTGCCGCACCCAGTACTCGGGGTCGCGCAACTCTCCGGCGGCCGCGATCCGGCCGTGGACGTTGGAGACGACGGGGACGGCCGGATCCTGGAAGGGCAGCCGGGACACCACGTTGCGGAACCGTTCCAGCATCGGTTCCATCAGCGGTGAGTGGAAGGCGTGGCCGACCTTCAGCCGTCGGGTGCGGTACGCGGTGAGCCGGGCGGCGAGTTGGTCGAGGGCGGTCGCCTCGCCGGAGACCACGACGGCGCGCGGTCCGTTGACCGCGGCGATGTCGAGCTGGTCCTGCCGGCCTGCCAGCAGGGGGCGGATGTCGTCCTCCGAGGCCTCGACCGCCAGCATGGCACCGCCCGCGGGCAGTGCCTGCATCAGGGTGCCCCGCGCCGCCACCAGGGCACAGGCATCCGGCAGCGACAGCACGCCGGCCACGTGGGCGGCGGCGATCTCTCCGACGGAGTGCCCGAGCAGGACGTCCGGGCGCACGCCCTGGTGCTCGGTCAGCCGGAAGAGGGCGACCTCCAGGGCGAACAGCACCGCCTGCGCGTAGTCGGTGCGCTCCAGCAGCGCGGCCTGCTCGCTGCCCGGCTCGGCGAACGCGACGTCCTTCACGGGGGTGTCGAAGTACCGGTCGAGCTGGGCACGGACGGCGTCGAACGACGCGGCGAACTCCGGGTGGGCCGCGTACAGTTCGCTCCCGGCGCCGGGGCGCTGGGAGCCCTGGCCGGTGAAGAGGAAGGCGGTGCGGCTCCCGGGGCGCGCCGGCGGGGCGCCGGGTCCGACGAGGCCGGGGGACGTGGCTCCGTCGGCGAGCGCCGTGAGCCCGGTGCGGAGTTCGGCCGTGGAGCGTCCCAGGACGACGGCTCGGCGGGGAAAGGACGTGCGTGTGGTGGCCAGGGAGAGGGCGATGTCCTCGGGGGCCGCCTCCTGGTCGTGGGCGGCCAGCGCGCGCGCCTGCCCGCGGAGGGCCTCCGGGGTCCTCGCCGACAGCGTCCACGCGTACAGGGGCGGGACGCGGGATTCGGCGCCGTTTCGGGGGGACGCGCCGGGCCCGGACACCTCCCGCGGTTGCTGGTCGGCGTCGGTGGCCTGTTCCAGCACTACGTGGGCGTTGGTTCCGCTGATGCCGAAGGAGGAGACGGCCGCGCGGCGTGGGCGGCCGGTCTCGGGCCAGTCGGTGCGCGCGGCCAGCAGGCGCACGGTGCCCGCGCTCCAGTCGACGTGCGGGGTGGGCTCGTCGAGGTGCAGGGTGCGCGGCAGAACACCCGCGCGCAGGGCCATGACCATCTTGATGATGCCGGCCGCGCCGGCCGCGGCCTGGGTGTGTCCGATGTTGGACTTCACGGAACCGATCCACAGCGGGCGCCGCTCCGGTCGCTGCCGGCCGTAGACCGCCAGCAGGGCGTTGGCCTCGATCGGGTCGCCCAGGCCGGTGCCGGTGCCGTGCGCCTCGACCGCGTCGACGTCGTCGGGGGTGAGTCCGGCCCTCTCCAGTGCCTGCTGGATCACGCGTTGCTGCGCCGGCCCGTTGGGCACCGTCAGTCCGCTGCTGGCCCCGTCCTGGTTCACCGCGGAGCCCTTGAGCACCGCGAGGACCGGGTGGCCGTGGGCCCGTGCGTCGGAGAGCCGCTCCAGGAGGAGCATGGCGGCTCCCTCCCCCCAGCCGGTGCCGTCGGCCGCCGCCGCGAAGGGTTTGCAGCGGCCGTCGGCGGCGAGGCCCCGCTGCTGGCTGAAGTCGACGAACAGGTCGGGCGTCGACATCACGGTGACACCGCCGGCCAGTGCCAGCGTGCACTCCCCCTGCCTCAACGCCTGGGCGGCCAGGTGCAGTGTGACCAGCGAGGAGGAGCAGGCCGTGTCGACGGTGACCGCCGGTCCCTCCAGTCCGAGGGTGTAGGCGATGCGCCCGGAGGCGACGCTGGCGGCGTTGCCGCTGCCCGCGTACACCTCGACGCCCTCGGGCAGGGTGCCGAGGCGGGAGACGTAGTCGTGGTGCATGATGCCGGCGAAGACGCCGGTACGACTGCCGCGCACGGTCTCCGGGTCGATGCCGGCCTTCTCGAAGGCCTCCCACGAGGTTTCCAGCAGCAGCCGCTGCTGGGGGTCCATGGCGAGGGCCTCACGCGGGGACACCCCGAAGAAGGCGGCGTCGAAGCGGGCGGCGTCCTCGAGGAAGCCGCCCTCGCGGACGTATGAGGTGCCCTGCCGGTCGGGGTCGGGGTCGTAGACGGCGTCGAGGTCCCAGCCCCGGTCGGTGGGGAACGGGCCGACGGCGTCGCGGCCTTCGAGGACCAGCCGCCAGAGTTCCTCGGGGGAGGTCACTCCTCCCGGGTAGCGGCAGGCCATGCCGACGATCGCGATCGGGTCGGACTCCTCCGCCGAGCGCAGCTTCTCCTTGGTCCGGTGCAGTTCGGACGTGACCCACCGAAGGTTGTCGAGCAGCTTCTGTTCGTTTGTCATGGCGTGCGGACTCCAGTCGGTCAAGGTCGAATCACCGCCGGGGCGGGGCGTGGGCGCGGCGCGTGGGTCAGCGGCGCGCGACGCCGGTGTACTGCTGGGCGAAGGACGTGGTCTCCGCCGTGGAGGTCAGCAGCCGGTCGAAACGCGTGCGGCGAAGTCTGCGCGCGAGGAGCGGCTCGTCGGGGGTCACGTGCAGAAGCGTGGTCATGTGGTCGGAGAACTCCTGGCCGAGCCACACGCGTCTGAGCGCGGTGTCCGAGTAGGAGTCCAGTGCGTCCCGGTTGCCTGCCCGGTACCAGGAGGTGAGCGCCTCGGCGAGCAGCCTGGCGTCCTCTGCGGCGAGGTTGAGGCCCTTGGCGGCGCTGGGCGGCACGATGTGCGCGGCGTCGCCGACCAGGAACAGCCGTCGGTGCTGCATGGGCTCGGTGACATGGCTGCGCAGCGGGACGAGGGCGCGTTCCAGGATCTCGCCGGTCGGAAGCGAACCGGTGCCGCCGGCGAGGCGTGCGTCCAGTTCCCTCCAGATCTCCTCGTCGCTGCGGTCGTCGATGCCCTCATCGGGCCCCACCTGGAGGTAGAGGCGGCTCACCGTGCTCGAGCGCATGCTCTGCAGGGCGAAGCCGTGGTCACTGACCGCGTAGATCAGCTCGGGGGACATCGGGGGCGCGGCCGCGAGCACCCCGAGCCAGGCGAACGGGTACCGGTGGCCGAGTTCCACGCGGTCACCGGCCGGGACGGCCGCACGGCTGACTCCGTGGAAGCCGTCGCAGCCGGCCAGGAACTCGCACTCGACCTCCGTGGGCACGCCGTCGAGCGTGCACAGCACCCGGGCGCCGTCGGCCGTGACCGAGGCGATGCGGACGTCATCGACGCCGAAGTGCAGATACTCGCTCTCGCCGTCGGCGTCCCGGGCGGCGAGGAGGTCCTTGACGACCTCCTGCTGGCCGTACATCCACACCGAGGCGCCGCTGAGGGCCTTGAAGTCCAGCCGGTGCTTCTCACCGTCGAGGCGCCATTCGAAGCCCTCGTGAACGAGTCCCTCCCGGTCGAGCCGCCCGGCCACCTCCGCCTCGCGCAGCGTCTCGACGGTGCCCTGTTCCAGAAGCCCCGCTCTGACCCGCTTCTCCACGTGTGCGCGGGAGCGCCGCTCGAGGACGAGGGACGGTATGCCGTTGAGTCTCAGCAGGCGGGACAGGATCAGCCCCGAGGGGCCGGCGCCGATGACACACACCGGGGTACGCAGAGTTCTCGCGCTGGTGGTCATGTGCCGTCACGTCCTCTCGTGCCGCGGTGTGCGGCGCTCTCCTCGGCGCTCTCCTCGGCGCTTTCCCCGGCGCTTTCCCCGGCGGTGATCCGCAAGGCGCGGGCGGAGGCGGTGGCCTTCAGGAGCATCTCGTCGTACTCGTCGTCCGGGTCCGAGGCGAGCACGACGGCTCCTCCGGCCCCGAGCGTCCAGCGGTCCTGCCGGCGGACCATGGTGCGGATGACGATGTTGAGGTCGGCGCTGCCGTTGCAGGCCAGGAAGCCGAGGGAACCGGAGTAGACGCCGCGGGCGCGCTGTTCCAGGGACGCGATGATCTCCAGGGTGCGCAGCTTGGGCGCACCCGTCATCGAGCCGCCGGGAAAGCAGGCCTGCACGCAGTCGACGGTGTCGCCGTCCCCGGTGAGACGTCCCTGGACGGTCGACACCAGCTGGTGGACGGTGGCGTAGCTCTCGGCCGCCATGAGCACCGGCACCTGGACACTGCCGACCTCGCAGACTCTGCCGAGGTCGTTGCGGAGCAGGTCGACGATCATCAGGTTCTCGGCCCGGGTCTTGGTGCTGCGGACCAGTTCCCGGCGGATGGCCTCGTCCTCCTCGTGGGTCGCTCCACGGGGGGTGGTCCCTTTGATGGGCTTCGTCTCGGCCAGGCCCTGGCGGTCGATCTTCAGGAAGCGCTCGGGCGAGGAACAGGCCACCTCCATGTCGCCGAGGCGCAGAAAGGCCGCGTAGGGGGCGGGGTTGAGCCGTCGCAGTCTGCGGTAGGTCTCCCAGCCCCCGTCCCCGCCGGGCACTTCAGCGGAGTTGGTCAGGCAGATCTCGTAACTCTCGCCCTGCAGCAGGTAGTCCTGGCAGGCGTCGACCGCCGCGGTGTACGCGGGGCGGGTGAGCCGCAGGAAGGGTTCCACGGCGGCGGCCTCCACCGGCTGCGGCTCGGGAAGCGGGCGCAGGTCCGTCAGCAGGGCCGCAGTCTCGTCCAGCCAGCTCTCAGCGTCCGGCTCACGATCGCCGCCCGCGCTGAGGGCGAGGACCCAGGTGCGGTCCTTCTCATGGTCGACGGCGAGGAACCGGTCGGCGAACAGCCACACGGCGTCGGGTGTGGATGCCTGGTGCGCGTTGGGCGAGCCGCAGTCGGCCTTGACCTCGTAGCCGAGGTAGCCGACGTAGCCTCCGGTGAAGTCGAAGGGCAGCTCGGGCGCGTCGATCTCACGGCGCCGCAGCTCTCGGCGCAGGTAGTCGAAGACCGACTCGTGGTGCATGGCGGGTTCGGCGGAGTCGACCCGGACCTCCTTGCTGTCCACCGAGTAGCGCGCGACCTCCGCAAGCGGACCCGAAGCGTCGCCCAGGAAGGAGAAGCGCGAGGTGCCCTGCTCCACGCGCGCGCTGTCCAGCCAGAAGGCGTCGGCGGACCGTGCGTAGAGCGCGTCGAACGCCGCTTCGGTGTCGACGGCGTGTGCGAGTTCCCGCGTGTGCAGGCGATAGCGCCGTCGCTCCGTGTCTCCGAGGACCGGGCGGGGGGTCCGCGGGGCGGGCCCGGAGGTCACCGCGGCGGCGGCACGTCCGGTGAGACGCTGGTCCTGCCGTGTCAGGTCGCGGAAGTTGGACATCATCCGCAGCCCGAACTCGGTTTCGACGGACTCCGGGTGGAACTGCACCCCCCAGCGGGGCAGGTGCCGGTGGCGCAGCGCCATGACGACGCCGTCCTCGGCACGCGCGGTGACCTCGAGTCCGTCCGGCAGCGGCTCTCCGGCGGCCAGCGAGTGGTAACGGACGGCGCGGAACTCCTCGGGTATCCCGGCGAAGAACGGGTCGCCCTGATGCCTCACTGTCGTCACGTGGCCGTGGCGTGCCTGGGGCGCCGGCACCACCGCGCCCCCTTCGGAGGTGATCAGTCCCTGATGGCCGAGGCAGACCCCGAGCACCGGCACCGCGGCCTTGCGCAGCACGTCGGTGGAGATGCCGAAATCGCGGGCCCGCCCGGGGTGGCCGGGGCCTGGGGAGATCACCACGTTGTCGTACGCGTCGAGGTCCGGGAAGTCGGCCGTGTCGTTCGGCAGGACGACGGGCTCCTCCTCGTTGACCTGTGCGAGGAGGTGGAACAGGTTGTAGGTGTACGAGTCATAGTTGTCGATCAGCAAGGTACGCACGCGCTCACTCACTTCCTGCCGTCGGGCCGGGGCGCGAGCCGGACGAGCCGGTCGACGCATTCCTGGGCACGATGGGCCGGAACCACGGCTTCGAGGTGGCCGTCGGGCCGCACCAGCGCGATCACCGCCCGGGGACCGAACCGGCCGAGCAGGTCGCGGCGCATCCGGTCGCCGAGTGCGGCCAGGTCGTGCACCGCGGCGTGCGGCCTGATCGTCGCGGCCGCCGTACCGGCGAGATCCCTCCACTGCGGGCCGATGTGCTCGCCGGGCCACAACAGCGCCAGGTGGCCGCTTTGCGGGAGCAGCGGCGCGCCGGGGTCACGGCGGGTCGTGTGGTGGAACGGGACCCGGTCGCCGGGCGCCAGACGCCGGTGGAGCGGCGTCCGCCACAGCGGTTCGTCACGCTGGGCGTAGCTCAGCCCGGTCTGGCTCATCAGCGGAGCGACGACCTTGCGCAGGAAGCCGGAGGCCTCGGCGGCTCTCAGCGTCTCGTTCCGCCGCTCGGCCTCCTCCGGGCTCTGCGGGGCCGAGAGGTCCATCTCGGTGCGGATGACGGTCCGCACCTGTCCCACGGCGTCGCGTCGTTCCCTGTCGTAGGTGTCCAGAAGACTCGCGTCGTAGGCGCCGCGCACCACGCCGGCGAGCTTCCAGCCGAGATTGAGGGCGTCCTGGAGGCCCAGGTTGAGTCCCTGACCGCCGAGCGGCACCACGGAGTGGGCGGCGTCGCCCACGAGCAGGGCCCTTCCGTCACGGAAGCGCTCGGCCACCCCGGGGCGCGGGAAGTAGGTGCGCTTCCACAGCGCCTCGCCGAGCCGGTAGGGCAGGGCCGAGCGCTGGTCGACCATCTCCTGCCAGTCGGCGAGGGGTCTGTCGGCCCAGTCCTCCTCGTCCGGGGTCACGATGGTGGCCAGACGGCAGACCCCGTCAGGGAGGTGCACGAGCGGCAGCAGACCGGTCGGGGCGTAGTGGTACTCGACGCCGGAGACCACCGGTCCCTCGACGGGGAAGTCACCGAGGGAGATGCCCAGGGGGAAGAGCAGGCCGGGGTAGTGGATGTCCAGCAGCCGCCGGGTGAGGCTGCCCGCGCCGTCGGCGCCCGCGAGCCAGGGCACCTCGATCTGCTCGGTGGCGCCGTCATGACGCGTGAGCGTGACCCGGGGCAGCTCACCGGAGTTGTCGAGCCCGGTGAGCTCGGTGCCGCACTCGACGGCGCCGCCGAGTTCGACCAGGCGCTTGCGGAGGAGGTCCTCCAGCTCACGCTGGTCGATTCCGAGACCGAACGGGTGGGCGGCGTCCAGGTGCTGGAGGGGAACCGTCGCGAGACGGCGGCCCTGGGCGAAGAAGCTGACGTCGTGGGCCGGCCGGCCGCGGGTGATGAGTTCCTCGGTGATGCCCGTCTTCTCCAGGAGCTCCAGCATCCGTGGCCAGATCATCACGGCACGTGAGTGCGGGTCACCGTCGTCGAGGGAGGGCCTGCGCTCGACGATGCGGACACGGATCCCCTGGCCGAGCAGGTCGCAGGCGAGCAGGGAGCCGACGGCTCCGCCGCCGACGACGAGAACCTCGGGTGTGCTCATTTCGCCGCCGCCTCCTGGTCGCTGTGGCGCAGATGCTGTTCGATCGCCTCGGCCGCCGCGCGGGCGCCACCCGCCTGCGCCACCCGGTCCCGCATACGTGACAGGCGGTCCGCGGTAGCGGTGTCGCCGAGCACCGTGCGCACGGCGTCCAGGAGCACCGCCCCGGAAGCCGTCCGGTCCAGCCGCAGGCCGAGGCCGAGTTCCGCCACCCGGTCGGCGACGATTTCCTGCTCGACCATCTGGGGAACCACGACGAGGGGCGTTCCGAAGGCGAGCGCCTCCATCGTCGAACCCATCCCGCCGTGGGTGACGAACAGGCGGGCCTGCCTCAGCACGGACATCTGGGGGACCCGCGTGTGCACCTCGACGTTCGGCGGCAGAACTCCCAGAGACGCCGGGTCGGTGTCCTCGCCGACGGACATCACCAGCCGGAACTCGGTGCCCCCGAAGGCGTCGAGACAGGCACGGTAGAAGTCGGTGGCCTGGTTGAAGACGGTACCGAGCGAGACGAACACGACCGGTCGGCCGTCGTCGGGCCGCTGCCATTCCCCTTCGTCGGCCCGGCCGGTGAGGCTGGGGCCGACGAACCGGTAGTGGGGGCCGAAGGTCTCCTGCTCCGGCTGGAACGCACGGGGCAGGAAGGCGATGTTGAGTTCCTCCTCGAAGTCCATGAAGTCCTCGGGAGAGACACCGCCGAGTCCCAGCGCGGCGAGGTACTCCCCCAGGCGCCGCCCGAACTCCGCCTGGTTTTCGTCGTACGCCGCGGAGCGACCGGTGCGTGCGAGCATCGCGTCCATCAGCGCGTAGCGTCGGCTCGACGCCATGCTGGGGAAGAACTGGACGGCCCGGCAGCCCCACCTGCGCGCAAGGGCACGGCCCGCGAAGGGAACGGTGTTGTCGTAGACGACCGCGTCCGGGGGGCGGACACCGAATCGTTCCTCCGCCAGGGCGACCCTGTCCGCGCTGCCCTGGAGGAAGAACAGCGGCAGCGCGCTCGGGTCGTTGTCGACGAAGGCGCGCGGCGACTGGTTCGGCGGGGTGGCGACGTCGTAGCGGCAGACTGTCGCCCCGAGGCATTCCAGACGCGGGGCGAAAGACCCCGTGGTGAAGTACGTGACCTCGTGACCTCGTGCGACGAGTTCCTCGACGATGCCGAAGGTGGGCGAGACATGGCCGTGCGCGGCCACGCTGAGGAATGCGATGTGTGCCATGAGTGGTCCCCGGGCGACCCGCAGGTCAGATCCCGATCTCTCCGTCCAGGATGTCGAACAGCTCTTGGTCGGTGACGTCGCCGATGTCGGAGGCGGAGGCGTCGGAGCCGCCCGCCCTGCCGTCCAGCAGCGCCACCAGGGCCCGCAGGCGTTGCTCGGCGTAGCGCCCGGTGGCCGAACCGGCTTCAGCCGTCCCCAGGTCCGCCTCCAGCTGGTCGAGGATGCGGATCATCGACGGGGACGGCACCTCCTGTGTGGGCGTCAGTTCGTCGGCGAGGTGGTCGGCGACTGCGGCGGGCGTGGGGAAGTCGAAGACCAGTGCCGGTCCCAGACGCAGGCCGGTCTGATCGTTCAGCCGGTTGCGCAGTTCAACGGCGGCCAGGGAGTCCAGGCCCAGCTCCTGGAAGGACCGCTCGACGCCGACCCGTTCACCGCTCCGGTGCCCCAGCACGGCCGCCGTCTCCTGGGTGACGAGGTCGGCGATCAGCCGCCTGCGGGTCGCCTCGTCCGCGCCCCGCAGCCGCTCGCCGGAGAAACGGCTGGGCGTCTGCCCGACGGTGCCACGCCCACGGGTGGCCCGACCGGGACGGGTGGCGGGCGACGTCTGCCGCACTGCGGCCAACGCGGCCGGAGCGTCGGCCCAGGCGAGGGCGGCGTCCAGGAGGGCCAGCGCCTCGCCGGTATCCAGGGGCGCGGTGCCGCGGCGGGCCATCCGGGCGATCGCGTCCTCGCCGAGCCGCCCGGCCAGTCCCCGCTTCTCCGCCCACGGCCCCCACTGGAGGGAGAGCGCGGGCAGTCCGAGGCCGCGCCGCCACTGCGCGAAGGCGTCCAGGAAGCCGTTGGCCGCCGCGTAGTTGGCCTGGCCCGGACTGCCGTAGACTCCGGCCGCCGACGAGAAGAGGACGAAGGCCGTCAGGTCGTGCCCCTCGGTGACGGCGTGCAGGTTCTGGGCGCCCTGTGCCTTGACGCGCATCACACGGTCGAACCGCTCCCGGGTGAGCGTGGTGAGCGGCCCGTCGTCCACGACACCCGCCGCGTGGATCACCGCGGTCAGCGGCCGGCCCAGCCCGGCGACCACCGTCTCGAGGGCGGCTCGGTCGGTGACGTCGCAGGCCGCGAGCGTGACGGTGGCGCCCGACTCACGCAGGGGGGCGACGAGTGCGGCGTGCTCCTGCTCCGAGGCGCCCCTGCTGACCAGGACGAGGTCGCGCACCCCGTGCCGGGCCACCAGGTGGGCGGCGACCACGGCACCGAGTCCACCGGTGCCGCCGGTGACGAGCACCGCGCCGTCCCCCAGGGGCACCGACCTGGTCCTGGCAGGCTGGGCGGGGACGAGCCGGGGGGTCACCAGCTGCCCGTCGACCAGAGCCAGTTCCTCATAAGGTGCGGTCAGGGCGACGCGTAGCGGCAGGGCGTCGTCCCCGTTCTCCAGCACGCCGATCCTGCCGGGGTGCTCGGACTGCGCGGTGCGCACCAGGGCGCGCACGGCGGTATCCGCCGGGGAGCCGCTCCTCGCCGGGGGGACGAGGAGGAGCAGCCGGGCTGTGGAGTAGAGGGTGCTCTCGGCCCACTCCCGCAGCAGGGTCGCGGTCCGCCACACCGCTTCGTTCGTCCGTCCGACCGGGTCGTCACCGGCACCATCGGCCGGCAGCACGTCGTCGAGGGACCGGATCACCAGGTCGGGGTACTCGAGCGACTCCTCCAGGGACGCCAGGTCCGGGTGACGCGTGGCCGCCAGGGCGTCGGCCGTGGTGGCCGCCCCGGCGCCCACCACCGCCACGGTCCCGGTGAACTCCTCGTCGTGCCGCACCGCTTCCCAGCCGGCCCGCAGCAACGAGCCCTGGTGGTTCTGCTGTTCCGGAATCTCCATGCCGCGCAGCTTGAGGGACCGGAGAACGGCCACGGGCTCGCCGTCGCGGTCCGCGATGTGCAGGGCGAGTTCGTCCTCGCCGGGCCGGTCGAGCCGGACCCGGATCTCGGCCGTCCCTGGCCGGTGGACCGTGAGTCCCTGCCAGGAGAACGGGAGCCGTCCCGCCACGTCGGAAGCTCCCGGCGTGTCGACGAAGCCCGTGTGCAGGGCCGAGTCGAGCAGTGCCGGGTGCAGGGCGTGACCGCCCGCGTCCAGGGCGACGTCGTCGTCGAGGCGGACTTCCGCGAAGACCTGGTTGCCGAGCCGCCAGGCCCGGCGCAGCCCGCGGAACGCGGGGCCGTAGTCGAAGCCCATGACCTCGGCGCGCCGATAGGTCTCCTCGACGTCCACCGGCTCGGAACCGGCAGGCGGCCAGGGGCCCGGGACGTCCGCGACCGCCGGTTCGCTCACCTCGGTCACGACTCCCACCGCATGGCGGGTCCAGTCAGCCTCCGGTTCCGCGGCGGGCCGGGCGTGAAGGGTGACGGACCGTCGGCCCGCGTCGGCGAGCGGACTCACCGTCACCTGCAGGTCCACGGCCGCACCGGCCGGCAGGACCAGCGGCGCCAGCACGGTGAGTTCTTCGAGGTGCGGGCATTCCGCTTCGTGGCCCGCGTACCGCGCGATCTCCACGAACGCGGTGCCGGGGAGGACGACGGTGCCGTTCACCGTGTGGTCGAGCACCCAGGGGTGCGTACGCCCGGAGACGCGGCCACTGAAGAGCAGATCATCCGAATCAGCAAGGCGCAACGGCGCACCGAGCAGGGGATGGCCCCCGCTCTCCCCGCCCCGACCGGTCCCCGGCCGGGGCCAGCAGCGGTCCCGCCGGAACGGACGGGCCGGCAGGTCCACGGCATCCGTCATCCCCGGGCCGTAGTAGGCGGCCCAGTCCACGGAGACGTCCCAGAGGAAGAGTGTGCCCATCGCCTCAGCCACGGCCTGCTCCTCGGAGCGGTCGGGGCGCAGGAGCGTGGTGCAGCCGTGGATGACCGAGCTGCTGTCCGTCTCCTGGGTGAGGCTGTCGAGGCTGTCCTGGGCCATGGCGGTGAGGACACCACCCGGCCCGAGCTCGACGTACCGCGACACACCCTCCGCGGCCAGCACCCCCACACCCG
>NZ_JBVIIM010000060.1:0-14411 GCF_055569765.1 Streptomyces sp. NPDC031365
CAAACCCCACACACCCGCCCGCACCGGATGCGTCAACCCATCACCCACACCCACCGACACCGCACCCGACGTCACCACCCACACACGCCCGGCCAGACCCGCATCCCCCACCGCCTGAACCAACGCCGCAACATCCCAAGCAGGCAACTCACTGTCACCCAGACCGAGAAGCGACACCACACGACCACAATCCGCGAACTCCGCAAGCCGGCCGGCCAGCACCCCACGGTCCAGCTCACCAGCCGCCACCCGCAGCCGCTCCACCCGAGCCCCACGCCCCACCAACTCACCCGCCAGCGCATCCGCCCACGGATCCACCAGACCCTCAGGCTCCACCAGCAGCCAACCACCCGAGACACTCGTGCCGGACGTGAGGTCAACCGGCGTCCACGTCACCTCATACCGCAGCCTGTCGACAGCAGCGCGCTCCTCACGCCGACGACGCCAGGCCGACAGAGCCGGCAGCGCCTCACTGAGCGGTGTCTCCAGGTCGATGCCGAGTTCGTCGGCGAACGCATTGGCGTCACCCCGCTCGACGGTGTGCCACAGTTCGGCGTCCGGGCCGCCCGTCGTGAGCGTCTCGGTCGGCCGGGGCTGCGGCCAGTAGCGGCGGTGCTGGAAGACGTACGTCGGCAGATCGACGACCACCGCGCCGGCCGGTGCGTAGAACGCGGACCAGTCGACCCGGCCGCCCTCCGCCCACACCCCGGCCACCGCAGCCACCACCGCACCCGGCTCCGACCGGTCCCGCCGCAACGACGACACCACGAACACGTCGTCCTCGCACACCTCACCGACCGCACCCACCAGGCTCGCGTCAGGCCCCACCTCCACGAACCGCGTGACACCAAGAGACTTCACCCGCGTCACCGCGTCCGCGAAACGCACCCTGCCCCGAACCTGATCCACCCAATACGCCGGGGTGAACTCCTCAACCAACTCACCGGTCAGCGTCGAGACGATCGGGACCTGCGGCCGCGCATACGTCAACTCCCCCGCCACCGTGGCGAACTCGTCGAGCATCGGGTCCATCAGCGCGGAGTGGAAGGCATGGCTGACCTCCAGCCACCGGCCCTGCCGGTCGGACAGGGCGGACGCCACCGACTCGACGGCCTCCCGCGTACCGGAGAGGACCACCTGCCCGGGCGCGTTCACCGCCGCCACCGACACACCCTCGACCAGCAACGGCGACACCTCGTCCACCGAGGCACGCACCGCCCACATCACACCACCCTCGGGCAGCGCCTGCATCAACGACGCACGCGCCGCCACCAGCCGACACGCATCCTCAAGCGACAGCACGCCAGCCACGTGTGCGGCGGCCAGCTCCCCCACCGAGTGGCCCACCAGGTAGTCGGGGGTGCTCCCCCACGACTCCAGCAGCCGGAACAACGCCACCTCGACCGCGAACAACGCAGGCTGCGCCCAGCCAGTCGTCCTCAACGCCTCCGCGTCACCGGACACCACCTCCCGCAGCGGTCGTTCCAGCAACGCATCGAAGTGCGCGCACACCTCATCCAGAGCCGCGGCGAAGACCGGGAAGGCCTCCGCCAACTCCCCACCCATGCCCAGGCGCTGTCCACCCTGGCCGGAGAACACGAACCCGGTCAGCCCACCCCGGGCCACCACCGGCGCCACATCCCCGGCCGCCAGCGCCGCCAGCCGCGTACGCAGCTCGTCCGCATCCGCACCCAGCACCACCGCCCGATGCTCCAGACCCGCGCGAGTCGTCGCGAGCGTGACACCCACATCCACCGCGTTGAGACCATCCACCGCGGACAGCAACCGCCCGGCCTGCGCCGCCACCGCACCGGCCGACTTCGCCGACACCACCCACGGCACCACCGGCACGTCAAGACCAGCCCGAGCAGGCTCCGGCGACGCGACCGCGGGCGCCTCCTCAAGGATCACGTGCGCGTTCGTACCGCTCACACCGAAGGCGGAGACGCCCGCACGGCGCGGGCTCTCCCCCTGCGGCCACTCCTGGGCCTCGGCGAGCAGTTCCACCGCGCCCGCGGACCAGTCCACGTGGGTGGAGGGGGTGCCCACGTGAAGCGACTTGGGCATCCGCCCGTGCCGCATCGCGAGCACCATTTTGATCACGCCCGCGACACCGGCCGCGGCCTGCGTGTGCCCGATGTTCGACTTGATCGAGCCCAGCCACAACGGGCGCTCTTCCGGCCGGTCCTGGCCATACGTCGCCAGCAGCGCCTGCGCCTCGATCGGGTCACCCAGCGTCGTCCCCGTACCGTGCGCCTCCACCACGTCCACCTCGGACGCAGACAGGCGCGCGTTCGCCAACGCCGCCCGGATCACCCGCTGCTGCGACGGACCGTTGGGGGCGGTCAGCCCGTTCGACGCACCGTCCTGGTTGACCGCAGAGCCACGCACCACCGCCAGCACCCGATGGCCGTTGCGCTGCGCGTCCGACAACCGCTCCAGGACGAGGACGCCGATACCCTCGCCCCAGCCGGTCCCGTCCGCGTCGTCCGAGAACGCCTTGCACCGGCCGTCCCCGGCCAGCCCACCCTGCCGATCGAACTCCACGAAGGCGGCGGGGGTGGTCATGACGGTGACGCCGCCGGCCAGTGCGAGGGAGCACTCGCCCGAGCGCAGGGCGCCCACGGCGAGGTGGAGGGCCACCAGGGAGGACGAACAGGCGGTGTCCACCGTGACGGCCGGGCCTTCGAGGCCCAGGGCGTAGGACAGGCGGCCGGAGAGGACACTGCCCGAGCTGCCGGTCATGACATAACCCTCGACGCCGTCCTGGCCGGCGAGGAGGCTGTCGTAGCCGGAGGGGGAACCGCCGATGAAGACGCCGGCCTTCTCGCCCTTCAGGGACAGGGGGGCGATGCCCGCGCGTTCCAGGGACTCCCAGGCGACTTCCAGCAGCAGTCGCTGCTGCGGATCCATCGCCAGGGCTTCGCGGGGGGTGATCCCGAAGAGGGCGGCGTCGAAGTCGGCGACGTCGGGGAGGAAGCCTGCCCGGGTGTCGGCGGCGAGGCCGGGCAGGCCGAGGTCCCAACCGCGGTCGGGCGGTACCGGGCCCAGGGCGTCCACGCCGTCCTCGACGAGCCGCCACAGGTCGTCCGCGGAGCGGACGCCGCCCGGGAACCGGCAGTTCATGGCCACGACGGCGATGGGTTCCCGGGCCGCGTCCTCGACCTCACGGAGCCGCTGACGCGTCTCGTGAAGGTCGGCCGTCGTCCACTTCAGGTAGTCGCGAAGCTTGTCCTCGTTCACTTACGGACCGTCTCCTGTTGGCGTCGCCACGGGAGTCGGCGCTTGGGCTTCCGCTCAGGAAGACTTACCGAACTCCCTGTGAATGAATTCGAACAGCTCGTCGTCGGTGGCTGTTTCCAGCTTTCGGGTCACGGGCACGTCGTCGTTCGCGGCCTGCCTGTCCCCCACCCGCGACATTAGGCTCCGGAGCCGGGCCTGAACGGCGTCGAGATCGTGGTCTGGGGAAAGAGCTGAAATTCCGGCTTCGAGCTTGTCCAGTTCCTGGAGTACTGCCTGGTCCGGCGAGACCTGCGAGGTCCGGTCCCCGGCGAATCCGGCACGCAGCAGGCCGGAGAGGTCCAGGGGTGTCGGATGGTCGAAGACCAGGGTGGCGGGCAAGGTCAGTCCGGTTGCGGCGGTGAGCCGGTTGCGCAGTTCGACGGAGGTCAGGGAGTCGAAGCCGAGATCCTTGAAGGCGCGGCCCACGTCGATGGACGCGGGGTCGTCGTGGCCGAGGACGGCCGCGACGGCGGAGCGCACCAGGTCGAGCAGGACCGCGTCGCGTTCCGCGGCCGGCAGGGCGCGCAGCTGTTCGCCGGGGTCGGTGCCCGCCGTGTGCGTGCTCTCCGGTGTCGCCTCCGCCAGGGCCTCCTGAGCGGCGGGGAGTTCGGCCAGGAGGGGGCGGGGGCGAGCGGCGGTGAAGGCGGTCGCGAAGCGGGGCCAGTCGACGTCGGCGACGGTGAGGACCGTCTCGTCGTGGTCCAGGGCCTGGGTGAGGGCCGCGAGTGCCTGGCCGGGCGGCATCGGCAGGACGCCTCGGCGGCGCAGTTGTTCCTCGGCCGCCGGGTCGGCGGCCATACCGGAGCCGGCCCAGGCGCCCCAGGCCACCGAGGTCGCGACCCGGCCGCGGGCCCTGCGGGCCTGGGCGAGGGCGTCGAGGGAGGCGTTGGCCGCGGCGTAGGCGGCCTGGCCACCGCTGCCCCAGACGCCGGCGTTGGAGGAGAAGAGCACGAACGCGTCGAGTTCGTCCTCGTCGAGGATGTCGTCGAGGAGCTCGTCGAGGTGGGTGGCGCCGAGGGCCTTGGCGGCCAGGACGCTCGCGCACTCGGCGATGCTCATCTCGGTCAGGGGGGTCGCCTGCACGATGCCCGCGGCATGGACGACGGTGCGGATGCGGTCGCCGTCCGACCGGAGACCGCGCAGCAGTCCGTCGAGGGCGTCGCGGTCGGACACGTCGCAGGCGGCAAGGGTCACCCGGGCGCCCAGGGCGGTCAGTTCGCCGCGCAGTGCGTCGGCGCCCGGGGTGTCGGCGCCCCGGCGGCCGACGAGGACCAGGTGCTCGGCGCCCGCTTCGGCGAGGCGGCGGGCGACCTGGGCACCGAGGCCGCCGGTCCCGCCGGTGATCAGGGCGGTGCCCCGGGGCCGCCAGTCCCGGCTCGGCGGCGTGTCGCCGAGCGGGGCGGGCACGAGGCGCCGGACGAAGGCACCGTGGCGGCGGACGGCGAGCTGGTCCTCGTCGCCGGGGTCGGCCAGGACCTGGCGCAGCCGTTCGGCCGTGCGGTCGTCGAGCTCGGGCGGCAGGTCGAGCAGTCCGCCCCAGCGGTCCGGATGTTCGAGGCCGACGACGCGTCCGAGTCCCCAGATCTGCCGCCCCACGGTGCCGTCGAGCCGGTCGGCCGGTGTGACGAGTTCGGCGGCGCGGGTCAGCAGCCACAGCGGTGCGTCGGTGTCGGTGTCGGCCATGGCCTGCGCGAGCCGCAGGGTGGCCGCGACGCCGGCCGGCAGCGCGGGGTGGGCGGGGTGCGGTCGTTCGTCGTCGCCCAGCAGGGAGAGGACACCTCGGACGGTGCCGGGTTGCCCGAGGTGGGTGCGCAGGTGCTCGGTGAGCGTCTCGCGGTCGGTGTGGGCGGTGTCGAGGGTGAGCTCGCGCACCTCCACGCCGGGGGTGTCCAGGGCACGGGCGACGGCGGCACGCCACTCGGGATGCCCCGCGTCGGGTGACTCGGGGGTGAGCAGCAGCCAGGTTCCCGCCAGTCGGGCCGGCGGCCGGTCGGTGTGAGGGCGCCAGGCGACGCGGTGACGCCAGTGGTCCAGGGCGGCCGCCTCGCGCCGGCTGCGGCGCCAGGCGGACAGTGCGGGCAGCACGTCGGTGAGGGCGGCGGCCTCCACGCCGAGCGTGTCGGCGAGGCCGGAGGCGTTCTCCTGCTCGACGGCCGTCCAGAAGGAGTCGTCGACCGGGTCGCCCACGGTCCGGACGGGGGCGCCGGCCACCGCGCGCGGCCAGTGGTTACGGCGTTGGAAGGCGTAGGTGGGCAGGTCGACGTGGCCGGCTCCGGTCTCGGCGAGTACGGCCGTCCAGTCGACGTCGACGCCGCTCACGTACGCCTCGGCGAGCGAGGTGGTGAAGCGGCGCGGGCCACCGTCGTCGCGGCGCAGGGAGCCGCCCGCGAAGGTCCGGCCGGAGGTGCCGGCGAGGTCGTCCAGGGTCTCGCGCACCGGCACGGTCAGGACCGGATGGGGACTCATCTCCAGGAAGGTGCGGTGGCCGTGCCCGGCCAGGGTGCGTACCGCCGGGTCGAGCTCGACCGGGTGGCGCAGATTGCGGAACCAGTAGTCGGCGTCGAGTTCGCCGTCGCCGATCCAGGTACCGGTGACCGTGGAGAGCATCGGGATCGTGGGATGTCCCGGCCTGGTCGGGCGCAGCGCGGTGGTCAGTTCGTCGTGGATGCGGTCGACGTGGGCGCTGTGGGAGGCGTAGTCGACGGGGACGCGCCGTGCCCGGACGCCGCGGTCCGCGCACACGGCGAGCAGGTCGTCCAGCGCGTCCGCGTCGCCGGAGACGACCACGGAGGCGGGGCCGTTGACGGCGGCGACCGAGAGGCGGCCGTCGTGGGCGGCGACCAGGTCCGCGGCGGTGTCGGGGGCGAGCGCCACGGACACCATGCCGCCGCTCCCGGCGAGCGTGGTCAGGGCGGCGCTGCGGAGCGCGACGACCCGGGCGGCGTCGCGCAGGGAGAGCGCACCGGCCACGCAGGCGGCGGCGATCTCGCCCTGGGAGTGCCCGATGACGGCGTGCGGGCGCACTCCGCACGCCTGCCACAGCTCCGCCAGGGAGACCATCACCGCGAACAGGGCGGGCTGTACGACGTCCACCCGGTCGTGGTCCGGAGCGCCGGGGGCGCCGCGCAGGACGTCGGTGAGGTTCCAGTCGACGAACTCGGCCAGTGCGGCCTCGCATTCGGCGATCCGCGCGGCGAACACCTCTGAGGTGTCCATGAGTTCGGCCGCCATGCCGACCCATTGGGCGCCCTGGCCCGGGAAGACGAACACGGTCCTGCCGGGCGAGCCGGCCGGGCCCGTGACCGCGGCTGCGGCCTCCCGGGCGTCGGCGACGGCGGCCAGGCCCGCGGCGAGTTCGCCGGGGGTGTCGCCGATGACGGCGGCCCGGTGGTCGAGTGCCGCGCGCGAGGTGACCAGGGACCAGGCCACGTCGGCGGGTGCGGGCGCGTCCGGGCCGGTCACGGCGGCGAGCAGGCGCGCGGCCTGCCCGGCGAGTGCCTGGGGTGTCTTGCCGGAGAGGTTCCAGACGAGGGTGTGCGGGGCGAGACCGGGTCGCGGGGCGGCGGGGGCGGGCGGTTCGGCGGGTGTGGGTGGCTCTTCCCGCGGTTCCGGTGCCTCCTCGATGATGACGTGGGCGTTGGTGCCGCTGACGCCGAACGCCGACACTCCCGCGCGGCGCGGCCGGCCGTGGTCGGGCCAGGCGCGTTCGTCGGTGAGCAGCCGTACGGCGCCCTCGCTCCAGTCGACGTGCGAGCTGGGCGCGGAAACGTGCAGGGTCTTCGGCAGGACGCGGTGGCGCAGGGACAGGACCGTCTTGATGACGCCGGCGAGCCCGGCGGCCGCCTGGGTGTGTCCGATGTTCGACTTCACCGAGCCGAGCCACAGGGGCCGGTCGGCAGGCCGGTCCTGTCCGTAGGTGGCGATGAGCGCCTGGGCCTCGATCGGGTCGCCGAGCGTGGTGCCCGTGCCGTGCGCCTCGACGGCGTCGACGTCCTGGGGGGCCAGTCCGGCGCCGGCGAGTGCCTGGCGGATGACGCGCTGCTGGGCGGGGCCGCTCGGCGCGGTGAGGCCGTTGGACGCACCGTCCTGGTTGACGGCCGTGCCGCGGATCACGGCCAGGACGGGGTGTCCGTTCCGGCGGGCGTCCGAGAGGCGTTCCACCATGACGACGGCGGCGCCCTCGCCCCAGCCGGTGCCGTCGGCGTCGTCGGAGAACGCCTTGCAGCGGCCGTCCGGCGACAGTGCGCGCTGGCGGCTGAACTCCACGAACGCGCCCGGTGTGCTCATCACCGAGGCGCCGCCCACCAGGGCCGCTTCGCACTCCCCCGACCGCAGCGCCTGGCAGGCCAGGTGGAGCGCCACGAGTGAGGCGGAGCAGGCGGTGTCGACCGTCATCGCGGGGCCCTCGAGGCCGAACGTGTAGGAGATCCGGCCGGAGAACACGCTGGCCGAGCTACCGGTGGCGACGTAACCCGCCACGTTCTCTTCGGAGTTGTGCAGGGCGGCGGGGTAGTCCTGGCCGTTGGTGCCCGCGAAGACGCCGATGCGGGTGCCGCGCACCGACTTCGGGTCGATGCCGGCCCGTTCGAGCGCCTCCCAGGAGCATTCCAGCAGCAGCCGCTGCTGCGGGTCCATGGCGAGCGCTTCTCGTGGGTTGATGCCGAACAGGTCGGCGTCGAACGCGCCCACCGCGTGCAGGAAGCCGCCTTCGCGTGCGTAGGAGGTGTTCTCGTGGTCGGGGTCGGGGTGGTAGAGCTTCGCGGTGTCCCAGCCGCGGTCCTCGGGGAACGGGGACATCGCGTCCGCCCCGTCGGCGAGCAGCCGCCACAGGTCTTCCGGTGCCGCGAGCCCGCCGGGGAAGCGGCAGCTCATGGCGACCACGGCGATCGGCTCGTCCTCGACCCGCCCGGCGGCGGGCACGGGTGGGCGTGCCTCTTCCCGCCGGGCGCCGGACAGTTCGCCGAGCAGGTGGCGGGCGAGGGCGCCGGCGGTCGGATGGTCGTAGACGAGGGTGGCCGGCAGGGCGAGCCCGGTGAGTCCGCTCAGCCGGCCGCGCAGGTCCAGGGCGAGCAGTGAGTCGAAGCCGAGTGCCGAGAAGGCGGCCTCGGGCTCGACCGGGTCGACGGAGCCGTGCCCGAGCACCTCGGCGGCCTGGGCGCGCACGGCGTCCAGGAGCGCGTCGTGCCGCGCCTCGGCCGGCAGGGCGAGTACGTCGTGCCGCAGCGTCGCCGCGGCGTCCCCCCGGCCGGTGGCGGCGGATTCCGCGGGCGCCGACAGTTCGGCGAGCAGGGGGACGGGCCCGCCCGTGGCCGTGTGCTGCCAGCTGATGTCGGCGATCACCGTGCACGGCGCGTCGTCGCTCAGGGTGCGGTCCAGTGCGGCCAGCGCGGCCTCGGCGGCCATCGGGATCAGGCCGGTGTGCCGCATCCTCTCCGCGAGACCGTGGACGGCGGCCATGCCGTCACCGGCCCAGGGTCCCCAGGCCACCGACAGCGCCGGCAGTCCCTCACGGTGTCTCCTCTCGGCGAGGGCGTCCAGGTAGGCGTTGGCGGCCGCGTAGCCTGCCTGGCCGACGGCGCCGAGCGTGCCGGTGAGCGAGGAGAACAGGACGAACGCGGTCAGTTCCCGTCCGCGCAGCAGTTCGTCCAGATGTCCGGCCGCCGTCGCCTTCGCCTCCCACACGGTGGCCAGTTGCCGCGGGGTCATCGTGTGCAGCAGTCCGTCGTCGACCACGCCGGCCGTGTGGACCACGGCGTCGATGTGGACGCCGTCGTCGTCGAGTCCGTCGATCAGCGCGGCGAGCGCGGCCCGGTCCGAGACGTCGCACGCCGCGACCGTCACCTGCGCGCCGGCGTCGTTCAGCTCCGTGCGCAACTGTGCCGCGCCGGGCGCGTCCGGGCCCTGCCGTCCGACGAGTACGAGGTGCCGGGTGCCGTCCCCGGCCAGCTTGCGGGCGATGTGCGCGCCCAGGGCGCCGGTGCCCCCGGTGACGAGTACGGTGCCGGCGAGGTGCTGGTGGGGCGAGGCGCCGCCCGTGGACGGGTCGCCGTTCCCGGACGGGTGATCCGCGGTCGCTCGCGCGGCGTTCGCCGTGGAGGCGGCAGCGCGCTCCAGCCGCCGCACGGACACTCCTGCGGGCCGGATCGCGACCTCGGTCTCGTCCGTGTCCCCGGTCAGCAGGCCGATCAGCCGTTCGATGTCACGCTCCGTGGGTGTGGCCGGCAGGTCGGCCAGTCCGCCCCACCGGTCGGGGTGCTCGAGCGCGGCGACCCGGCCGAGTCCCCAGGCGGCGGCGAGTTCGGGCACCGGTGCGGTGTCCCCGGTGCCGGTCGACACCGCACCGCTCGTGACACACCAGAGGGGTGCGGTCACCGACGCGTCGCCGAGCGCCCGCACCACGTCCGCAAGCCAGGCGGTCGGTTCTGCACCGGTCCCGGCGTCCAGGGTGGGCAGGCAGATCACGCCCGCCACGTCGGTGTGCGCACCGAGCAGTTCCGCGGCCCGCGCGCGATCCAGGTCCGGGGCGACGACGACCGGTTCGGGAAGCGCGCCGTGCGCGCGGAGTCCTTCGGTGAGCGACGCGATCAGGGCGCCGTCCGCGTCGGGCGTCAACAGCAGCCAGGTGCCGGTCGGTCGCCCGTTCGGGTCGGCGATCCGTCGCCAGGCGACCCGGTACGTCCAGTTCTCCTCCGGTCGGGAGGGCTCCGGACCCAGCCAGTAACGCCGGCGTTCGAAGGCCTGCGTGGGAAGGCCGGTGACCTTCGCACCGGTGGGCCCGTAGAACGCGGCCCAGTCGACCTCGGCCCCGGCCGCCCAGAGGTGGGCCAGTGCGGCGACGGCGGTCGCGGGTTCCGGCTTGTCGCGGCGCAGGGCCGCTACCGCCAGGGCCGGTTCGCATGTCTCACCGACGGCGGCGACCAGGCTGGTGTCCGGGCCGAGTTCGAGGAAGCGGGTGACACCGAGGGAGGCCATGTGCGTGATCGCGTCCGCGAAACGGACGGTGCCGCGGACCTGATCCGCCCAGTACTCCGGGGTGAACTCCTCGACCTGCTCGCCGGTCAGCGTCGAGACGATCGGGATGCGGGGACGCGCATACGTCAACTCCCCCGCCACCGTGGCGAACTCGCCGAGCATGGGATCCATCAGCGCGGAGTGGAAGGCATGGCTGACCTCCAGCCACCGGCCCTGCCGGTCGGACAAGGCGGACGCCACCGACTCGACGGCCTCCCGCGTACCGGACAGCACCACCTGCCCCGGCGCGTTCACCGCCGCCACCGACACACCCTCGACCAGCAACGGCGACACCTCGTCCACCGAGGCACGCACCGCCCACATCACACCACCCTCGGGCAGCGCCTGCATCAACGACGCACGCGCCGCCACCAGCCGACACGCATCCTCAAGCGACAGCACACCCGCCACATGCGCGGCCGCCAGCTCACCCACCGAATGACCCACCAGATAATCCGGAGTCACCCCCCACGACTCCAGCAGCCGGAACAACGCCACCTCGACCGCGAACAACGCAGGCTGCGCCCACCCGGTCGTCCTCAACGCCTCCGCATCGGTGGACATCACCTCCCGCAGCGGTCGTTCCAGCAACGCGTCGAAGTGCGCGCACACGTCGTCCAGAGCCAGCTCGAACACGGGGAACGCCTCGGACAACTCGCGGCCCATGCCGACACGTTGGCCACCCTGTCCGGAAAAGACGAACCCGGTCGGGCCGTCCCCGGCCGTGCCTCGCACGGCGTCCGGCGTGACCTCACCCGCGGCCAGCGCCGAAAGCCGCGTACACAGCTCGTCGGTGTCGGTGCCGAGGAGGACCACCCGGTGTTCCAGGGCGGCCCGGGTCGTGGCCAGTGACAGGCCCACGTCCAGCGCGGCCCGGCCCGCCACCGCGGAGGCCAGCCGGCCCGCCTGCGCGGTGACGCCACCGCGGGTCCGGGCCGAGACCGGCCACGGGACCACCGGCAGCTCGACGTCCGAGGCGACGGCCCCGGGTTCGGCGACCGCGGGCGCCTCCTCGATGATCACGTGCGCGTTCGTGCCGCTCACGCCGAAGGCGGAGACACCCGCCCGGCGCGGCTGCTCCCCGCGCGGCCACTCCCGCGCCTCGGACAGCAACTCCACCGCACCCGCCGACCAGTCCACATGCGACGACGGCGTCTCGGCGTGCAACGTCCTCGGCATGAGCCCGTGCCGCAGCGCCAGCACCGTCTTGATCACACCCGCGACACCGGCCGCGGCCTGCGTGTGCCCGAGGTTCGACTTCACGGAGCCCAGCCACAGCGGTTGGTCCTCGGCCCGGTCCTGACCGTACGTGGCGAGCAGGGCCTGAGCCTCGATCGGGTCACCGAGCTTGGTGCCGGTGCCGTGCGCCTCCACCACGTCCACCTCGGCGGACGACAGACCTGCGTTGGCCAGCGCCTGCCGGATCACCCGCTGCTGGGCGGGGCCGCTGGGCGCGCTGAGGCCGTTGGAGGCACCGTCCTGGTTGGTGGCGGTACCGCGCACGACCGCCAGCACCTGGTGTCCGTTGCGTCGCGCGTCCGACAACCGCTCCAGAACCAGCACGCCGACGCCCTCGCCCCAGCCGGTGCCGTCGGCGTCCTCGGAGAACGCCTTGCACCGGCCGTCGGACGCCAGTCCGCCCTGGCGGCTGAACTCGGTGAAACTGTCCGGTGTCATGAGCACTGCCACACCGCCGGCGAGGGCCATCGTGGACTCACCGGAGCGCAGCGACTGGACGGCCCAGTGCAGGGCCACCAGCGAGGAGGAACAGGCCGTGTCGAGGGTCACCGCCGGGCCCTCGAGGCCCAGGGTGTAGGCGACGCGGCCGGAGACGACGCTGGTGGCGTTGCCGACGAGGAGGTGGCCCTGAAGCTCGTCCGGAACGGTCCGCAGACCGCTGCCGTAACCCATGTTGTTGCAGCCGATGAAGACGCTGGTGCGCGTGCCCCGCACGGAGGTCGGGGCGATGCCGGCGTTCTCGAACGCCTCCCAGGACGCTTCGAGGAGCAGCCGCTGCTGGGGATCGGTCGCCAGTGCCTCGCGGGGGCTCATCCCGAAGAAGCCGGCGTCGAAGTCGATGGCGTCGTAGACGAATCCGCCTTCGCTCACGCCTGAGACCGAGGACGGCCAGCCGCGGTCGGTCGGCAGTGGCGACAACGCGTCGGTGCCGTCGGCGAGCAGGTTCCAGAGGTCCTCGGGGGAGCGTACGCCGCCGGGGTAGCGGCAGCTCATCCCGACAATGGCGATCGGCTCGTCGTCCACCGGACCGCTCTGCGTCGGGGCGTCCTGTCCTTCGCCGTCACCGACCAGTTCCGTGCGCAGGTGGGCGGCGAGCAGTTGGGGCCGGGCGTGGTCGAAGACCAGCGTGGCCGGCAGCCGCAGTCCGGTCGCGGCCGTCAGCCGGTTGCGCAGTTCCAGGGCGGTGAGGGAGTCGAAGCCGAGGTCCCGGAAGGCGCGGCCCTGCTCGATCGCGTCGGCACCGTCGTGGCCGAGCACGGCCGCGGCGTGGGTGCGGACGAGGTCCAGCAGTGTCCGCTGCTGTTCGGCCGGGGACCGGCCCATCAGCAGACGACGCAGGTCGTCGCCGGAGGCCTCCCGGCCGGTGTCCGCGGCCCCGGTCTCAAGGGCACGCGTGACCTCGGGAAGTTCGTCGAGGAGCGGCCGGGGCCGGGCGGCGGTGAAAACAGGCGCGAACCGCTCCCAGTCCATGTCGGCGACCACGGCGACCGACTCGTCCCGCTCGACCGCGTCACGCAGCGCCGCGAGCGCCGACGCGGGCGGCATCGAACGAATGCCCCGGGCGCCCAGATGACGCGCCATGCCCTCGTCGGACACCATGCCCGATCCGCCGCCCCAGGCGCCCCACGCCACCGAGGTGGCGACCCTGCCCCGGGCGCGGCGGGACTGGGCGAGGGCGTCGAGGAAGGCGTTGGCGGCAGCGTAGGCGGACTGGCCCCCGCTGCCCCAGACTCCGGCGCTGGAGGAGAACAGGACGAACGCGTCCAGCGGCCGGTCGCCGAGCAGGTCGTCGAGGTGGGCCGCGCCGAGCGTCTTGGCGCGCAGGATGTCCCCGAGGTCCGTCAGGTCGTGCTCGGCGAGCGGCGCGAACTCGCCGACGCCGGCGGCGTGCACGACCGCGGTGAGCGGGTGCTCCCCGGGCACGAGGTCGAGTACGCCCGCCAGGGCTTCACGGTCGGCGACATCGCAGGCGGCGATGGTGACACCGACGCCCTGGGCGCTCAGTTCGTCGCGCAGCTCGGGCATTCCCGGTGCTTCGGGGCCGCGGCGGCCGGTCAGGATCAGATGGTCGACGCCCTCTGCCGCGAGCCATCGGGCGAGTTCCGCGCCGATGCCGCCGGTACCGCCCGTGATCAGTGCGGTGCCGTGCGGACGCCAGGGCCGGACACGGGTGCCGCCGGACCGGGCGTGTACGAGTCGGCGTACGAACGTGCCGCTGGGGCGCAGCGCGACCTGGTCCTCGCCGCCGTCGGCGAGGACGGCGGCCAGCCGCTCCGCTCCCCGGGCGTCGAGGAGCTCGGGCAGGTCGACGAGTCCGCCCCAGCGGTCGGGGTGCTCCAGCCCGACGACCCGGCCGAGTCCCCAGACGGCCGCCTGCGTCATGCTGAGCACGGGGTCGGAGGGGCCGATCCCGACCGCCCCGCGCGTGACGATCCACAGCGGTGCCGTGATGTCCGCGTCACCGAGCGCCTGCGCCAGCGCGACGGTGGCCGCCGTGCCACAGGGCACAGCGGGCAGGTCGGGGTGCGGACGCTCGTCGAGCGCGGTCAGCGCCAGCACGCCCGCCACCGCCGGCATGTCCGCCAACGACTCGGCGAGGACCTGCCGGTCGCACTGCTCGTCGGAGAGGGTCACCACGCGGACGTCGGCCCCGTGAGCGCCGAGCGCGTCGACGACCGCCGCCTGCCGCTCCGTACCCGCCTCGGACGCGGGCTGGAAGATGAGCCACTCCCCTTCCAGCACGGGGCGCTCACCGGCGCCACCGCGCGGACGCCACTTCACCTCGTAGCGCCAGGAGTCGGTGGTGTCCTGCTCCTTCTGCCGCCTGCGCCAGCCGGCCAGCGCGGGCAGCAGCGGATCGAGTACGGCCTCGTCCGTGC
>NZ_JBVIIM010000061.1:0-13157 GCF_055569765.1 Streptomyces sp. NPDC031365
CAGGGGGAGCGGATCACTGCTGGTGACCAGCTCCCGCAGCGGATGCCGGGCCAGCACCGCGTCCACCTCCGGCGTCAACGCCGCCGCCAGCCGGGTGGCACAGGGCAGGGAGTCGTCGCGCAGGGTCTCAGCCGCGGCCAGGACGACGTCCTGGCCGTCGTCCCGCGGCACCCCGGCCGCCGCTCGCTCGTGGAGATCGGCGCCCTCCTCCAGGACCAGGCCGGTGTCGATGCCCGCCGGAACCTTGATGGCGGCGGTCCTTCGCCAGGTGGCCACGGGGTCGCCCCAGGCCTCGACGCGATAGGTCCACTGCCCCGGGGCGTGCGCGGTGACCTCGGCGCCCCACCGGTCCGTGCCGGGTGTCAGCTCCCGCATCGGGGTGAACGGCCCCGGACGTCCCTCGGGATCCTTCAGTACCACGTTGGCGGCCACCGCGTCGTGCCCCTCCCGGAAGAGGGTGGCCGTGACCTCGAACGTCTCGCCCACGACGGCCTTCGCCGGCCGCCTGCCGCAGTCGACGGACGGCCGGACGTCCCGTACCGGGACACGACCGATGGTCCGGGTCGTCTTCATGGGTCTTCGCACCTCCGCCGTGCTCGGCGCCCGGGCCGGCGCCCGGGCGTGGGACCAAACAGCGGCGGGAAGGTCATTGCCTTCCCGCCGGGGAGCGCCGCTCGACGGCCGGCGGGCCCCGTCGAGCCGTGGCGGCCGGACGGGGCCGGTCCTTCTGTTCCTGCAAGTAGGTGACGACGGTGGTGCGCAGGTACCGTTCGGCGGCGTCCGCCGCCTCCCGCGCGCAGCGCTTGCCCATCAGCACACAGAGGGTGTAGCCGGAGTCCTCGAAGGTGGCCCGCACCGTGTGGTCGGTGGGGGCCGCCAGCATCACGCGTTCCCAGGCCCGGTAGCGACGCAACTGCCGGGAAACTTCGGCTTTGGCGGGTAGCAGCATGCGCCGTTCACCTTTCCGGGGCTCGATTCCGGGCGCGTTGTCCCGACGGTCGGGCGGGACCGTACGCACAGATGCACGGACCCGTAACGGCGATCGAGGTCTTCACACATGGTGCACGGGTGATAACCCAACGTCTTGTTGGGTTTTCAATGACTCTGGGTGGGCCGCGTCCCGCCCGTCCCGCGCTCAGCTGTCGGCCCGTGCGGCTCAGTCGTGCGCTCGTGTTGCACGAATGGACCAACCCCCTCACTCTGAAGGTGACTCAGAAGCGATACCCGCTCACGTTCCGTGCCCGGGGGCTCGTCCCGCAGGGGCGAGGAAGAACGGGAGCTTCGCGGTGAGGAGCCAACGACCATGAAGACCGCAGTGCCCTGCTACTACCACCTCGACGTGGAAGTCAGCCCGGAGAAGGTGGGACAGGTCAGTCGCATACTGGCCGCTCACCTTCGGTTCTGGGACCTGGAGAACCTGATGGAACCCGTCTGCGGCGGCGCCGAGATGCTGCTGCGCGCCATCGACGAGCACGCCACCGACAAGAACACGTCGATCGAGATGTGGTGGAACGGCCAGCACCTCATCACGGCCATCGGGGACCACGACCGCGCCCTGCGCCCCGACCAGGAGCTGCGCGGCTGTCTCGAGCACATCGCGGCGAGCAGCGACGGCTGGGGCTGCTGCGCCACCGAGACCGGCAGCAAGGTCATCTGGTTCTCGCAACGCGCCCGCGCGGGCGAGCGCGTCCCACTCGTGCCGACCGCGCCCGACCCGCGCGAGAGCGAGGGTCTGGACCTGCCCCGCGAGCTGAGCGCTCTCACGGTCACCGGCCGGGTCCGAGCGCCGGGCGGCCTCCTGGAGGAGGTCCGGTGACCCGGCGACAGACCCGGAAAGGGGCGCCCGCGTGGAGCGGGCGCCCCTACCCGCTGGGTGCGACCTACGACGGCGAGGGCACCAACTTCGCGCTGTTCAGCGAGGTCGCCGAACGCGTCGAACTGGTCCTGGTAGACGACGCCGGCCGGCACTCCACCGTACGGCTCACCGAGGTCGACGGCTTCGTCTGGCACGGCTACCTCCCTGGCGTCGGCCCCGGACAGCGCTACGGCTACCGGGTCCACGGACCGTGGGCCCCGGCGGCCGGCCACCGCTGCAACCCGGCGAAACTCCTCCTCGACCCCTACGCCACCGCGGTGGACGGTCAGATCGACAACCACCCCTCCCTGTACGAGCGCAGCCCGCACGGTCCCGACCCGGCCGACAGCGCCGGCCACACCATGCTCGGCGTGGTGACCGACCCGGCCTTCGACTGGGGCGACGACACCCCGCCCTGCCGCCCCTACTCCGACACGGTGATCTACGAGGCCCACGTCAGGGGAATGACCCGCACCCACCCGGATGTCCCCGACGAACTCCGTGGCACCTACGCCGGGCTGGCGCACCCTTCCGTGGTCGAGCACCTGACCTCGCTGGGCGTCACCGCCATCGAACTGATGCCGGTGCACCAGTTCGTCCAGGACGGTGTGCTGCAGGGCCGTGACCTGACCAATTATTGGGGCTACAACACCATCGGCTTCTTCGCCCCGCACAACGCCTATGCGGCCCGGGGCACCCGCGGACAGCAGGTCACCGAGTTCAAGAGCATGGTGAAGAGCCTGCACGCGGCCGGGCTCGAGGTGATCCTGGACGTCGTCTACAACCACACCGCCGAGGGCAACGAGAAGGGTCCCACGCTCTCCTTCCGGGGCATCGACAACTCCTCGTACTACCGCCTGGTGGACGGCGACTGGCGCCACTACTACGACACCACGGGCACCGGCAACAGCCTGCTGATGCGCCACCCCTACGTACTCCAACTGATCATGGACTCGCTCAGATACTGGGTCACCGAGATGCACGTCGACGGTTTCCGGTTCGACCTCGCGGCCACCCTGGCCCGGCAGTTCCACGAGGTGGACCGCCTGTCGGCGTTCTTCGACCTGATCCAGCAGGACCCGGTGATCAGCCGCGTCAAGCTGATCGCCGAACCCTGGGACGTGGGCGAGGGCGGCTACCAGGTGGGCAACTTCCCGCCGCTGTGGTCGGAGTGGAACGGCCTGTACCGGGACGCCGTACGGGACTTCTGGCGCGGGGAGGAGCACACGCTCGGCGAGTTCGCCTCCCGGCTGACCGGCTCCTCCGACCTGTACGCGCACAGCAGACGCCGGCCCCGCGCCAGCGTCAACTTCGTCACCGCGCACGACGGCTTCACCCTGCGCGACCTCGTCTCGTACAACGACAAGCACAACGAGGCCAACGGCGAGGGCAACCGGGACGGCGAGAGCAGCAACCGGTCCTGGAACTGCGGCGCCGAGGGCCCCACCCGCGACCCGGCCGTGCTGGAACTGCGTGCCCGCCAACAGCGCAACTTCCTCGCCACGCTGTTGCTGTCCCAGGGCATCCCGATGCTCTCCCACGGCGACGAACTCGGCCGCACCCAGCACGGCAACAACAACGCCTACTGCCAGGACAACGAGACCAGCTGGATCGACTGGCGGCTCACCGCGGAACAGCGCGGTCTGCTGGACTTCACGCGTACGCTCATCTCCCTGCGCGTCACCCACCCGGTGCTGCGCCGCCGCCACTTCTTCCGGGGCGAGACGGTGCGGCACGCGGACCAGCCGCTGCCCGACCTGGTGTGGCTGCTGCCGAACGCACAGGAGATGACCGACGACGACTGGCAGCGCTCCGACGCCCACTCGGTCGGCGTGTTCCTCAACGGCGACGCCATCGCCGAACCCGGCCCGCGCGGCCGGCGCCTGGTCGACGACTCGTTCCTGCTGCTCCTCAACAGCCACTGGGAGCCGGTCGGTTTCCGGCTGCCGGACGCCTCCTACGGCGAACGCTGGACGGCCCTGATCGACACCGCCGACCCGGACGGCACTCCCGACGAGGCGGAACACAAGGCCGGCACCACCCTCACCGTCGACGCCCGGAGCCTGGTTCTGCTGTCCCGCCCGTCCCGCACGTCACCGTGAAGGGCGGACCCGGAAGGCGTCAGCGCCCGCGGCGTGAGGTCACCGTGAACTGGGCCCCCTCGTTGTCGCGGAGCACGGCCTCCTCCGGGCCCTCGAAAAGCACACTGCCGCCGTGCCGCTCGGCGGCGCGTGCGCAGGCCGCCACGTCCTCCACCGCGAAATGGACCTGCCAGTGGGGCCGGATCCGGGGGTCGGGAGCCGATCCCAGCGCCCCCGACTCGATGCGCGCCACCACCTCCCCGCCGCTGCGCAGCACCACTTCCTCGCCCTCGTAGTCGACCTCGCAGTAGCCGGCCTCGGCCGACGCCCAGTCGAAGACCTCGCCGTAGAAGATCGCGGCGTCGAAGGCATCCCGGGTGTGCAGCCGGAAGAACGCGGGCTGCGCCCGGTGCCAGGCGGGCCAGTCGGTGAACAGCTCCCCCTCCCACACGCCGAACGTCGCCCCGTCCCGGTCGGCCAGCAGAGCCGCACGCCCGGGCGGCAGGGAGAGGGGACCGACCGCCGCGGTGCCACCGCGCTCCTGCACCCGTGCCGCGGCCTCGTCGGCGCTGCGCACCGCGAAGTACGGCGTCCACGCCACCGCCATCTGCCACATGCCCGCGACCGCGGCGATACCGGCCACCGGCCGGCCGTCGGCCAGCGCGACCCGGAACTGGTCGCCCAGGCGCATCGGGCGCCACTCCCAGCCCAGCACCGCCCCGTAGAACTCCTCGGTGGTCCGCACGTCTCGGCTGGTCAGGCTCACCCAGCAGGGCGCACCGAACACCGAGTGCGTCGAGAAGACTTCCGTCGCGGCGGGGGAGGGCATGTCGTGGTTCATGGCAGTCGTGTCCTGATCTCGTCGGCCTGGCAGCCACCCTGATGGCACCAGTGTCCGCCGGGTACCGGCCCGGGCGCCTGCCGAGTACCCCGGCGGCGGCCCCGAAACGGTGACCCCGCACGCCCCCGGACCGCCCCGGTGGCACGGGGCGGCACCAGTAGCGACGATGGATGGATCGGACACTGGGTGAAGGCACTCAAGCACTATGCGAAGGCACCACGAGAGCGGCACACCGGACCCGGAGGTGACCATGCCCACGGACGGGGGCGCGGACCGGATTCTCCAGCTGGAGGAAGAGGTACAGCAGCTGAAGGACGCGGTCGTCTCGCACGCGGTGGTGGACCAGGCGATCGGCATGATCGTCGCACTCGGGCGGGTCTCGCCCGACCAGGGCTGGGCGGTACTCAAGGAGGTCTCCCAGCGCACGAACATCAAACTGCGCAACGTCGCCGACATGATTCTCGTCTGGGGGCGCACCGGCCTGCTGCCGGCGGAGGTGCGCACGATGCTGGAGGAGGTCCTGGGCCGGCTCGGCCCCACCCGGCTTCCCGGCGCGCCGCCGGAGCGCTGACCGTCCGCGCCGGGCCCCCGCTCAGCCGGTCTCGGACCGCAGTTCCTCGCGCAACTGGGTGAAGCAGCTGCTGAGCAGCCGGGAGACGTGCATCTGCGAGATGCCGAGCTGGTCGGCGATGCCGCTCTGCGTCATCCCCCTGAAGAAGCGCAGATAGAGGATGAGCCGCTCGCGCTCCGGCAGCGCCTGGAGGCAGGGCCGTGCCGCCACCCGGTCGACGACGGTGTCGTAGGCCGGGTCCGGTCCGCCGAGGGCGTCCCCGAGGGCGTATCCGTCGGTGCCCGGCATCTCCGCCTCCAGCGACAGCGCGGAGAAGCACTCCAGCGCCTCCGTCCCGGTGCGCACCTCGTCCTCGGTCAGCTGGGCGTACGCGGCGATCTCGGCGACCGTGGGAGCCCGGCCCGGGGTCCTCTGCGCCAGTTCCTTGGCGGCGTGCCGCACGCGGTTGCGCAGGTCCTGGACCCGGCGCGGTACGTGGAGGGTCCACATGTGGTCGCGGAAATGGCGTTTGATCTCACCGGTGATGGTGGGTACGGCGTACGCCTCGAAGGCGTTGCCGCGCGCCGGGTCGTAGTGGTCGACGGCCTTCACCAGACCGAGCGCAGCCACCTGGTACAGATCCTCCAGGGCCTCCCCACGCCCCCGGAACCGGACGGCGATCCGTTCTGCCATGGGCAGCCAGGCCGTCACCAGCTCGTCGCGCAGCATGCGGCGCTCGGGCCCATCGGGCAGACCGGCCAGACGCGCGAAGTCCCCGGCCGTGTCGGGGGCGTCATCGTGGGAGTGCGGCTTCCTGGGACTGACGGTACGCATCACGCGCACCTCCCTGAGCGGGTGCCGGATGGACAGACCCCGTGGGAAGCGGCGACTCGGACCGGACGGGCCCGGGGCCGGCGCACCGGTTCCCACGGACGTGCCTCCTGTCCGAAGCACTGAACATTCCATTCCCCGTGCATCGTCATTTCAAAACGGCTTCCGGAATTCACCTGCTCCGCATTCCGTAAGGGGTACGTTCTGGAATCAAGGGAATTCGGTGCGTGAAATGCGGGCCCGGCTCGGCGGGCGGCTCGGGCCCGCCCCGCGTCCGGCGCCGTGGCCGCTGCCGCGGTGCGCTGCGATCACGGTGGAGGACGTGATGTGCGGCACGCCGCGGCGGTGGCCCCGGCGGGCCGGCCGGGGGATTCCTCCAGCGCAGCGCTTGATCACTGGTCGGCTAGGGCGAACTGCCTGACCACGGCGCATTCCGCCCATTTGACAGTGCGCTGAGCCCACAGATAGGAAGCAGCGGACAGAAGTCGAAAGGTGCACCGTGTACGAGCCGAACGTGGTCGGGGACTGGCAGGAGTATGACGAGCATGCCGGTCTGCGGGTCCGCGTCCACCGTCTGGAACCGGGTGAGCCGCCGCGCGGACGGGACGACGCCGCCGAGTCGCTGGCGTACTTCAGTGTCCGTGTGACCGTCGAGAATCGTGGGAATCGCCCTTTCTGCATCCATCTCGAGGACGGCCAGATCGACGTTCGGACCGGCCCCGACGGTGAGAGCGCATTCATCGACTGGCGCAACTCGCAGTTCATTGAGGGATTCGACGTCCATCCGCTGCGCCGGGCCACCGCTGTGCTCTACGCGGCCGGCCCCGAGGCGTCTCTGAGTCAGGTCGACGTCCAGGTGCAGCTGCGCGCCGACGACGAGTGGGCCGGGCGCCGGCTCTGGACGGGTGGCGTCGGGGTGGAGGGCTCCGCGGGGACGCCCGTCGGCGCGTGCCGGGACAGCCTCGCCCAGCAGGTGAGCGTCTTCCTCCAGGAGCAGGCGGAGGAGGGCACCTCCTGAGCGGACGTCAGTGAGGGATGCCGTCGATGATCTCACGGGCGCCCTGATGCAGCAGGGCCACGGCGACCGAGGTGCCGAGCGTGGCCGGATCGAGCCGGCCCGCCCACTCGTGCGCGTTCAGCCGGGTCTTGCCGTCCGGGGTGAAGACACAGGCCCGCAGGGAGAGGTCGCCGCCGCGGTCCACCCGCGCGTACCCGGCGATCGGGCTGTTGCAGTGCCCCTGCAGCACATGCAGGAACATGCGTTCGGCAGTGGCCTCGCGGTGGGTGTCCGGATGGCCCAGGGCGCCGACCGCTTCGATGAGAGCGGTGTCGTCCTCGCGGCACTGCAGGGCGAGGACGCCCGCGCCGATGGGCGGCATCATGGCCTCGGGAGAGAGCACTTGGCTGATCACGTCGGTGCGGCCGATGCGTTCCAGGCCGGAGAGGGCGAGCAGCAGTGCGTCCGCTTCCCCGGCCGCGAGCTTCTCCAGCCGCCGGCCCGCGTTGCCGCGCATCGGCACGCACCGCACCTGTGGATGGGTGGCGGCCAGCTGGGCGGCCCGGCGCGCCAGCTGGGCGGCCCGGCGCACCGAGGAGGTGCCGATCCGGGTCCCGGGCGCGAGTCCGTCCAGGGGGAGTCCGCCGGGATGCACCAGGGCGTCACGGACGTCGTCCCGCTCCAGGAACGCGGCGAACACCGTGCCCGCCGGAAGCGGCCGGTCGGCGGGCACGTCCTTGAGGCAGTGCACGGCGACATCCGCCTCGCCGGAGAGCAGAGCGGCGTCCACCTCCTTGGTGAACGCGCCCTTGCCTTCCACCTTCGACAACGCTCCCGGCCACCTGTCCCCGGTCGTCCTGACGGGCACGACTTCGGTGCGTACACCGGGATGGGCGGTGGCCAGCTCCGCCCTGACCCGGTCCACTTGGGCGAGCGCCATCGGTGAGTCGCGGGAGACGATGCGGATCAGTTCGTGGACCGGCATGCCGGACACGATAGACCCTCGGAGGGCCCTTCCCGTGCCGGGAACACCGTACGGCATGCCCGGCGTCAACGGGCCTGCCGCGGTCAGCTGTTGGGGTCGAACGGGATGCCCGACGGCTTGGCGGCCGCGAGGTGGGAGGCGAAGCTGCCGTCCTTCAGGCCGAAGTGGGCGCTGCCGAAGTCGTGCGAAGCGAGCTTGTCGCGCAGTCCCGCAGGATAGCCGTTCCAGCCGACCAGGGCCGGGTACTGCCAGCTGCCCCTGTGGTTCTCCGGTGGTTCGTCGCCCGCGCTCGCGAGGCGGAAGCAGTGCGTGCCGATGCCGTCCTTGTGGTACACGATCTTCGGATGCGTGCCGTCGAAGCGCACCGCCGACCGGGCGTGGACGGAGAACGAGCCGTGGTTGGACGTGGCGACGTACTGGGCGGCGCCGTCCCGTACCCACACCACGACATGTTCCCAGTCGTGGCGGTGCCCCCCGAGACCGGTGCCCGGCAGGGCCTGGTCCTTCTCGAAGTACAGGGCGTAGACCACGGCGCACCAGCCGTTGTTGCACGTGGAGCGGGCGTAGCCGTTGGTGTTGCCCAGGTCCGCGGCGTCGCGGCAGTTGCCGTTGAGGGCACCGGTCGGCTTGAGGCCGGGGTTGACGGCGCCGTCCGGGCCGATCGCCGCCGTGGGGTAGCAGCCGTCGGTGTCGTAGTCGTAGGCGGGCTGGAACGTCTGCTCCAGCGTGTCGGCACTGGCGGGCAGGGCGGGTGGGGGAGCGGCAAAGGCGGTGGCGGGGAAGGCGATGACGAGTGCGGCCGCGCCGGCCAGGCCGGTCAGCCACCTCCTGCTGTGCGTGCGGAACGTGCTCGACGACACTGCGTCCTCCTCTTGGCCCAGGCGCAGCCCAACGGCTGTGGGGGGTAGGGGAGTTCAGCATCCCGGTTAGACGCATACATGCCAAGAGGGTGCAGGCGTACCACTGGTGAAGCGTGGGACAACAGGTGCGCCGCCGGACGTGGGATCACACCATCTCGTCCGGGATGTCGGCCGCCGCCTCCTCGGGAGCCAGGTCGGGCCGCAGGCGCAGCCAGGACGGCTGGCGCAACATGCCGTCCCGGGTGCGGGTGCTGTAACGCACCTCGCCAACCAGCCGGGGCACCACCCAGCGCGCGCCCGCGACGGACGGCACGGGGTCGAAGGGGCACACGTCGGTGGCCGCCGCCCGCAACAGCCCGGCGAGCTCGGTCCGTTCGGCCTCGCTCCAGCCGGTGCCCACGCCGCCGACGTACCGCAGCCGTCCACCCGCCCGCTGCCCGGCCAGGACGGCGCCGGGCAGCCCGCTCAGCCGCCCCTTGCCGGGCAGCCAGCCGCCGACCAGGACGTCCTCGCTGCGCATGTTGCGGATCTTGATCCAGGCGCGGGACCGTACTCCCGGCTCGTACACCGAGTCCAGCCGCTTGCAGACCAGGCCCTCGAGCCCGTGCTCGAGGGTGGCCCGCAGCGCTCGGGGGCCGTGGCCGACGATCGCGGCCGGGGTGGACCAGGCCGGCCCGTCGAGGCGGAGGTCCAGCAGGGTTTCGCGGCGCCGGACGTAGGGCCGGTGGATCAGTGACCGCCCGTCCAGATGCATCACGTCGAACAGCACCAGATGGACCGGGACCGCCGCCGCCCGCCGGGCCGCCCTGCCGGGGGCGTGTGCCAGGCCCATCCGGGACTGGAGCAGCTGGAAGCTCGCCCGGCCGTCCGCGTCGAGGGCGAGCACCTCCCCGTCCAGGATCGCGGGCGTGGCGCCCAGGGCGGTGGCCAGCGGGCTGAGCTCCGGGTAGGCGCCCGTGATCTCCTGGCCGGAGCGGGCCCGCAGTACGAGCGTGCCGTCCCCGGGGAGGTAGACCACCGCCCGCTGTCCGTCCTGTTTGGTCTCGTAGGCCCAGCGGGCGTCCGCCGCCGGGGGCGGCAGAGAGCCCGATGTGGCGAGCATGGGTGGGATCAGGGGCAGGGTCACGGGTGAGGTGTGAACCCCCGCGCCGGGCGCCACGCGCCGGCCGCCGGGGTTTCGCCCGAACGGCGGCGGGGAGCCCGGTCGGTCGGTCGGGTGACGCGACGAGAGGGTGAAGGGCGGGGGGTGGCTCCGCACCCCCCGCTCCCCGTCGTCCCCGCCACCGCGGAAGTGGACGGGACCGAGCGCGCTCCACCGCATCACCCGTCTGATGCTCCCGCGCGCGCCGGCACGGGCGGCTGAGGGCCGTGGCGGGGATGCCGCTGGACCGGGCAGCGGTCGCACTGCCGCGGAAGACGGCCGGCGCCGAGCCGATGCGGCCGGGGAAGCCGGCCGCGCGGCCGGGTGCGGAGGCCTCGCACGCCGCCCGTGCGGTGCGGCAGCCGCCGAAGTCCGGGCCACGGCACCCGTCACCCGTGTCCCGAACCCCGATGACCGCCGCGCACAGAGCGCATCGGGCTCACCGGGGAGGGCCGGCAGCCCATCGCCCCGGTCCCCGAGTCCGGTGTCCGGGCACGCGGGCGGCGCCGGCCTCCGGCCGCCCGACGATCTGCGGCAGCCCGCCACTCTCGTCCACCGCGGGGCCGATGACTCCCTCGCCCGTGCCGCCGACGGCAACGCGGACCCCGCGGACACCCCTGACAGCGGAATCCGCCCGCGGATCCGGCGCCGGGACCCGATGCCCCGCAGGGTACTTACCATCCGGTAATGTCGCGCGGCAGGTCACCGGAGGAGGAACCGTGTCACGGTCTGAACGTTCGCCCCTGCTGCTCGCCGGCCTGCTGGCCGCCGCGGGCACCGCCCACTTCGCCGCCCCGCGCCAGTTCGACCACACGGTGCCGCGCTCCCTGCCCGGCTCGCCGCGGACCTGGACCTACGCCAGCGGCGCCGTGGAACTGGCGCTGGCCGCCGGTGTGGCACTGCCCCGCACCCGCAAGGCCGCAGCCCTGGCCTCGGCGGCCTTCTTCGTCGGCGTGTTTCCCGCCAACGTGAAGATGGCCGTCGACTGGCGGCACCGCCCCGCCCCGCAGAAGGCCCTGGCCTTCGGCCGGCTGCCGCTGCAACTGCCCCTCGTGCTCTGGGCGCGCGGTGTCGCCAAGAACGCGGAGGGCCGTTCATCAGATTGCTCCGTGGATACTCCGCCCTGAAGGACTCCGTTGGGGAATGCATGTTTCGAGCTACCTGGCCTGGTCATGCGGCAAGGTCGAGGCGGGTGAGGTGAGAGAGCCGGGTTGTGCCGAGCGGGGTGTTGTTGAGTCAGCCATCGACGCGGATGAGGTTGATGGCGGTGGCGGACAGGACGTTCGCGAGGTGCGTTTTGGCCTGGCCGCGGTAGGGCGTGTGACGCAGTCGGGTGCGGCGGACTGCCTGGGAGATGGTGCCCTCGATGCCGGCGCGGACGTCGTAACGGGCCTTCCATTCCGCGGTCTGCTGCTCGGCACGTTGCCGGGCCAGGGTCTGCTGCTGCTCGCGCGGCAGCAGGGTCAGGCTGCGGCCCCACTTGCCGTTCGCGGCCTTGGTGCACCGGGGACGCAGCAGGCATGGGCCGCAGTCGGCGAGCGCACAGTGGGCCCGGGCGATAGGGGTGCCGCTGGGCTTGCGCTGGTCGGACCAGCTGATGCTGCTCGCTCCCTTGGGGCAGGTGACGGTCTTGGCGTCCCAGTCCACGTGGAAGGCCGCCTGGGTCAGGTCCGGTGCGCCGTCGGCTTCGCCGCGTTTGGTGTGGTGGGTGTCGGCGCCGACCGGGCCGAGCAGGGTGATGCCGTGGTCATTGCGGGCGGTGAGGATGTGGGCGGCGGTGACGTAGCCGGAGTCCACCACGTGCTCGTCAGGCGTCAACCGGCGCTTTCCCAGGCGCTGGTGGACGGTCTGGGTCATCTCGTTGTCGTCCACGGTCGCGTCCGTGGTCTCCACGTTCGTGATCAGGTGGGGCGCGTCCGGCTCACAGGTCTCGGTCAAGTGGGCTTTGTAGCCCGTCCAGCCGGACCCTCGCTTGACGCCATAGCGCGCATCGAGGTCGTAGGGGGAGGCCAGCCGCCGTCTGCCCGGCGGGAGGTCCTTGCCCTCCCGCCAGCGCACCCCCTGCCCGTCCCGGTGGTACTGCTCCTCCCAAGCGCGGTGCAGGACCTGCACTGCCGGGATCTCACACAACCAGACCGGGGCAGTGGCCTGGCCGACGGCGTCCAGGAGCGCGAAGCCGTCCCGGCCTACCTGCCCGGCCCATTCCCGGCGGACGTCCTCTCCCTTCGGGAAGCGGTAGTTGTCGACCTTGGCCCCATAGCGTTCCACCCACGAGGAGTCGATCAAAGGGCTCAGCCAATCGGGGGCGGCTGCGGCCAGGGCCTCCAGCGCCGCCCGCAGCGTCTCGCCGACGAATTCCATCCGGTTCAGCGTGCGCACCGCGGCCAGTACGTGAGTGGAGTCGGTGCGTTGCCTCCCGCCGGCACGCAGCAGCCCGGCGTCCGACAGCCGGGCCAGAACCACCTCCAGGACCCGCTCCTCCAGGCCGTGGCCGATCAGGCGGGAGCGGAAGTCACCCAGGACCGTGAAGTCAAAGCCCGGGTCGTCGAGCTCCAGCCCGAGGAGGAACTTCCAGTCCATCCGGGCCCGCACCTGGTCAGCGGCCTGCCGGTCGGACAGCCCCTCGGCGTATTGGAGCACCGACACCAGCGCCAACGCTCCGGGCGAGATGGCCGGACGCCCCCGCCCCAGGAAAGCCTCGGAGAAGGCCGTGTCATCGAACACCGGACCCAGCGCTTCCCGGATCCGGATGGCCAGGGCCCCCTTGGGAAACGCGGCTCGCACCACCCGCGCCGTCAGCTGCGGCACCCCGCCATCCGATCGCGACTCCAACGACATCCGCCCTACCCTCTTCACCGACCGAACCGATCAGGAAGACCAACGACACGACCACGCCCGAATCACGCATTCCTCAGCAGAGTCCTTCAGGGCGGTGAGGAAACGGACTCCTGCGGAGCAGGTTAGGGAGCGGGGTTTCGCCGCCAAGGCGAAAGGTCGTGCTCTGACCAGCAGGTTT
>NZ_JBVIIM010000062.1:0-11798 GCF_055569765.1 Streptomyces sp. NPDC031365
GTGGACGTGGACTGGACGGCCGTCTTCGAGGGTGCCCGTCCCGCGACCGTCGACCTGCCCACCTACCCCTTCCAGCGCAAGCCCTACTGGCCGGAGCTGGACCTTTCGAAGACGGTCGCCCCCAACGAGGCGGGCACCGCCGCGGACAGTGAGTTCTGGGCGGCTGTGGAGCGGGCCGACGCGGGTGCGCTGGCCGAGACGCTGGGCACGGACGAGGCCGTACTCGATCCGCTGCTGCCCGCGCTGGCCGGCTGGCGCAGGCGGCAGAAGGAGCAGGACACCACCGACTCCTGGCGCTACCGGGTCGGGTGGACACCGCTGACCGTGACGGACGCGGCGCCGCTGACCGGAACCTGGCTGGTCGTGACCTCGGACGGTGCGGAGGACGCGGCCGGGGCGTGGGCGGAGTCGGTCGCCTCGGAGCTGACCGCACGGGGCGCTGCCCCCCGTCCGCTGCGACTGGGCGAGGCCGAACTGGACCGCACGGCGCTGGCCGAGCGGCTCACCGGGATCGACGACCTCGCGGGAATCGTGTCGCTCCTCGCCTGGGACGAGCGCGAAAGCGCCGGCCTGCCCGGGCTGGACGTGGGTCTGGCCCTGACCTCGGTACTGCTTCAGGCGCTCGGCGACGCCGGACTGGCCGCCCCGGTGTGGTCGCTCACCTCCGGAGCGGTCTCGGTCGCCCGCTGGGACACGGTGACCCGGCCCGGTGGGGCCGCCGTATGGGGCCTCGGCCGGGTGGCCGCGCTGGAGCACCCCGACCGCTGGGGCGGCCTTGTCGACGTACCGGCCGAGGCGGACGCACCGGCCGCACGTCGGCTGGTCGACGCGCTCGCGTCCGGGGACGAGGACCAGATCGCTCTGCGCGCCTCGGGCCTGTTCGGCCGGCGTCTGGTGCGCGCACCGCGCCGGCCCGGCGCGGACGGCACCTGGACGCCCTCCGGCACCGTACTGATCACCGGCGGCACCGGCGCTCTTGGCGCCCGCGTCGCACGCTGGGCGGTCGGGCACGGCGCCCGGCACCTGGTCCTCGCCGGCCGACGGGGCGCGGACGCCCCCGGCGCGCCGGAACTCGCCAGGGAACTCGAGGCGCTCGGCGCCGAAGTCACCCTTGCGGCCTGTGACATGGCAGACCGTGAGCAGGTCGCTGCGCTGCTCGGCGGACTGACCGGCGGCCCCGGACACGAGGGGCCGGGTGACGCCCCCCTCACGGCCGTCGTCCACGCGGCCGGTGTACTCGACGACGGCATCCTCGACGCGCTCACCCCCGAACGCGTCGCCGCGGTCATGGCACCCAAGGCCCGCGCCGCGCGCATCCTGGACGAAGTGACCCGTGAACTCGGGATCGAACTCGACGCGTTCGTGACGTTCGCCTCCACCGCCGGTGTCTGGGGCGGGCCGGGCCAGGCCAACTACGCGGCCGCGAACGCGGTGCTCGACGCGCTCGCCGAGCACCGCAGGGCCGCCGGTCTCGCCGCGACCTCGATCGCGTGGGGCCCGTGGTCCGACGCGGGTATGGCGGACAGTGCCGCGATCGAGGCACGGCAGCGCAAGGGCGGAGTCCGCTCGCTGGCGCCGGACGCCGCCATCGCCGTACTCCAACAGGCGGTCGGCGACGGTGAGTCCACGCTCACCGTGGCCGGTGTCGACTGGGACACGTACGCGCCCGCCTTCACGGCGAGCCGGCGCAGCCCGCTCCTCGACGGCGTTCCGGAGGCCCGCAAGGCCCTCGAGGCCGCCGACGGTGACGGTCTCGCCGGCACCCCCGACTCGCTCTCGGCGCGGCTGGCCGGGCTCACCCGCGCCGAACGGGAGCGTGAACTGCTCGACCTCGTCCGCAAGCAGGTCGCCGGGGTGCTCGGCTTCGCCGCTCCCACCGACGTGGAGCCCACCCATGTCTTCTCCGACATCGGGTTCGACTCGCTCACCGCGGTCGAGCTGCGCAACAGGCTGGGCATGGCCACCGGACTCAGGCTGCCCACGACGCTGATCTTCGACCACCCGACCCCGAACGCCCTCGTGCGCCTGCTGAGCCAGGAGATCGGGGTCACCGACGACCCGCTGCCCACCACGGCCGCCATTCCGTCCGCCAACCGGTTGGGAGCCTCGACCGGCGCCGGCGGCACGAGTGACGACCCGATCGCCGTCATCGGCATGAGCTGCCGGCTCCCTGGAGGTGTCTCGTCGCCGCAGGAGTACTGGAGGCTGCTCGCCGACGGCGTGGACGCGATCTCCCCGTTCCCCGGCGACCGCGGCTGGGACATCGACGGCGTCTACGACCCGGACCCGGACAAGCCCGGGACGACCTACACCCGGCACGGCGGATTCGTCGACGCCATCGGTGAGTTCGACGCCACGCTCTTCGGTGTCAATCCGCGAGAGGCGCTCTCGATGGACCCGCAGCAGCGGCTGCTGCTGGAGGCTGTCTGGGAGGCCGCGGAGCGGGCGGGCATCGACCCGTTGTCCCTGGCCGGCAGCCGGACCGGCATGTTCGCCGGCAGCAACGGTTCCGACTACGGCGGCCTGCTGCTGGCGTCCCCGCAGGGCGCGGACGGCTACTTCATGACCGGCAACGCCGCCAGTGTGCTGTCCGGCCGGGTCGCCTACGCCCTCGGCCTGGAGGGCCCTGCCGTGACCGTCGACACGGCGTGCTCCTCGTCCCTCGTCGCGCTGCACCTGGCGGCACAGGCGCTGCGGGGTGACGAGTGCTCCCTCGCGGTGGCCTCGGGCGTCACCCTCATCTCGACGCCCGCACCGTTCGTCGGCTTCAGCCGTCAGCACGGGCTGGCCGTCGACGGCCGGTGCAAGGCGTTCTCGGACGACGCCGACGGGACCGGCTGGGGCGAGGGCGTCGGCGTGCTCGTACTGGAACGCCTCTCCGACGCCCGCCGCAACGGCCACCGGGTTCTCGCCCTGGTGGCCGGCAGCGCCACCAACCAGGACGGCGCCTCCAACGGCCTGACCGCCCCGAACGGTCCCTCGCAGCAGCGGGTCATCCGTGCCGCGTTGGCGAACGCGGGTCTGTCGGCGTCCGAGGTGGACGCGGTGGAGGCGCACGGCACGGGCACGACGCTCGGTGACCCGATCGAGGCCCAGGCCCTGCTCGCCACCTACGGGCAGGAGCGTACGGCGGATCGACCGCTGTGGCTGGGCTCGGTGAAGTCGAACATCGGGCACACGCAGGCCGCGGCCGGTGTCGCGGGTGTGATCAAGATGATCCTGGCGATGCGGCACGGGCAGCTGCCCAGGACGCTGCACGCCGAGACGCCGTCCTCGCATGTGGACTGGTCCGCCGGTGCGGTGAAGCTGCTGTCCGAGACCAGGCAATGGCCGCGCGGCGATCGTCCGCGGCGGGCCGGTGTGTCGTCCTTCGGCATCAGCGGCACGAACGCCCACGTCATCATCGAGGAGGCGCCCGCGCCTCGGGAGGAGACCGAGGCACCCGCGCCCGAGGTCGGCCTGCCCCTGGTGCCGTGGATGCTGTCCGCGAAGACGGCCGCCGGCCTGACCGGCCAGGCCGGACGCCTCCACGCGGCGACGACGGACGCGGACCCGGTCGATGTGGGCCTCTCCCTGGCCACGACCAGGGCCGCCCTGGAGCACCGCGCCGTGGCCCTTGCCCCGGACACGGCCGGACTGCGCACGCGGCTGACCTCCCTGGCCACCGGTGAGCCGACCCCGGACACCGTGACCGGCACGGCCCGCACGGGACCGACGGCCTTCGTGTTCTCCGGCCAGGGCGGCCAACGGGCCGGTATGGGCAAGGAACTCGCGGACACCTTCCCGGTCTTCGCGGCAGCCCTGGACGAAGTGTGCGCGCACTTCGACGCCTTGCTGGACCGGCAGCTTCGGGAGGTGATGAGGGACGATGCCAAGGCACTGAACACGACGGGCTGGGCACAGCCCGCACTGTTCGCGGTCGAGGTGGCGTCGTTCCGGCTGCTGGAGTCGTGGGGGGTCACCCCCGACTACCTGGTGGGCCACTCGGTGGGCGAGCTCGCCGCCGCGCACGTCGCCGGAGTCCTGACGCTCGAGGACGCCTGCCGGCTGGTCAGCGCCCGCGCGAGCCTGATGCAGGCGCTGCCCGAGGGTGGTGCGATGTGGGCGGTGCGCGCCTCGCTGGACGAGGTGAGCCCGCTGCTGGTCGAGGGTGTGTCGGTGGCGGCGGTGAACGCGCCCGGCCAGGTGGTCCTGTCCGGCGTTCGCGAGGCCATCGAGTCGGTGGCCGTCGCCCTGCCCGACCGGCAGGGCCGTTGGCTGGAGGTCAGCCACGCCTTCCACTCGGCGCTGATGGACCCGATGCTCGACGACTTCACGTCGGTGGCCGGGGAGTTGACGTACGGCCGCCCCCGCATCCCGGTCATCTCCACCCTGACCGGCGAGCAGATCGAGGAGTTCACCCCGGACCACTTCGCCGACCAGGTCCGCGGCACGGTCCGGTTCTCCGACGCGATCACCCGCCTGGCGTCCCTCGGTGTCACCCGCTTCATCGAACTCGGCTCCGACGCCACCCTCGTCGGCGCGATCGACGAAACGTGCGACGACGCCCTCGCCGTACCCCTGCTGCACCGCAAGCACCCCGAGCCGGCCGCGGCCGTCACGGCCCTCTCCCGGCTGTGGGCGTCCGGAGCCGAGGTCGACTGGGCCGCGTTCTACGGCCCGACCGGTGCGACGGTCACCGACCTGCCCACCTACGCCTTCCAGCGCAAGCCGTACTGGCCGCAGCCGCCGGTGCGCAGGCCGGGCGACGTGACCGCGGCCGGACTGGCCGACGCCGGACACCCCCTGCTGGGGGCGGCCGTCGCGCTCGCCGGGGACGACGGGTACCTGTTCACGGGCCGGATCGGTGTACGGGATCTGCCCTGGCTGGCCGATCACGAAGTGATGGGCACCATCCTCTTCCCCGGCACCGCCTTCCTGGAGCTGGCACTGCGGGCGGCCGGCGAGGCCGGCTGCGACCGTGTCGAGGAACTGACCCTGACGTCCCCGCTCGTGCTGCCCACCGAGGGCGCCGTGCGGATCCAGCTCACGGTCGGCGGGGCGGACGACACGGGCCTGCGCCCGCTGAGGCTGTACGCCCGGCCCGACGACGGGGCGGCCGACGCCCCCTGGACCCTGCACGCCACCGGATCCCTCGGCCAGGGACGCGCGGCACCCGCGTACGACTTCGGCGCCTGGCCGCCGCCCGGCGCCGAGAGCATCGACGTCTCCGGCTTCTACGAGATGTACCGGCAGGGCGGATTCGCCTACGGACCCTCCTTCCAGGGACTGCGGCGGGCCTGGCGGACGGGCGACGACGTGTTCGCCGAGATCGCGCTGAGCGAGCCGCACGCGGCCGAGGCCACGGACTACGGAATACATCCGCCACTGCTCGACGCGGCGCTTCAGGCGCTGACCTTCGTCGCACTCGACGGCAGCGGCCGCAGCAGGCTCCCCTTCTCCTGGACCGGGGTCTCGCTGCACACCCCGGGCGCATCCAGCCTGCGCGTACGCCTCTCGCAGGCGGGATCCGACGCGCTGGCCCTGTCGATCGCCGACGGAACCGGCCAACCGGTCGCCGAGGTCGCCTCCCTGGCGATGCGGCAGATCTCCGCGGACCTGCTGCGGCAGGCGCGCACCGCTCGTCCGCGGGACGTCTTCCGCCTGGACTGGCTGCCCGCGTCACCGGCCGCCGGCCTCCCGGCCCCCGCACACGACTGGGCGGTGCTCGGCGCCGACCCCCTGGGCCTCGCGGACGCACTCGCGGCCCGCAGGATCGGCGACCTGACGGAACTCCACGACGGTCCGGTACCGGCCACGGTGCTGACGCAGTACGGACCGCTCCCCACCGGCACCGACTCCCTCCCCGCCGTCACCCGCGCGCTGACCGCCGACGCGCTGTCGCTGCTGCAGCGCTGGCTCGCCGACCGCCGGCTGGCATCGTCCCGCCTCGTCCTCGTGACCCGGGGCGCGGTCGCGGCCGGTGATCCCGACGGCCCGGCCGACCCGGCGGCGGCCGCCGTCTGGGGACTCGTACGCTCCGCCCAGTCCGAGGAGCCCGGCCGCTTCGTGCTGGTCGACCTCGACGACGCCGAGCAGTCCGCCGAGGCCCTGCCCGGTGCCCTCGCCTCCGACGAACCGCAGATCGTCATCCGGGACGGCGCGGTGCGCACGGCACGCCTCGCCCGGTACACGCCGGACGGCACACTGCTGCCCCCGGCCGACGCGGACGCCTGGCGGCTGGACAGCACCGGACGCGGCAGCCTGGCGAACCTGACCCTGGCCGGGGATCCGGAAGTGCTGGAACCCCTCGGCCCGGGGCAGGTCCGGGTCGCGGTGCGCGCGGCCGGTCTGAACTTCCGGGACGTGCTGAACGCGCTGGACATGTATCCGGGTGACCCCGGACCGATGGGCGTCGAAGGCGCCGGCGTCATCACCGAGGTGGGCCCGGACGTGACCGGCTTCGCGCCCGGCGACCGCGTCCTCGGCATGTTCGGCAAGGCATTCGGACCGGTGACGGTCGCCGACCGGCGGATGATCGCCCGCATACCCGCCGACTGGTCCTTCGACCAGGCCGCCTCCGTCCCGGTGGTCTTCCTCACCGCGTACTACGCGCTGGTCGACCTCGCCAAGGTCCGGCCGGGCGAGTCGGTGCTCGTGCACGCCGCCGCGGGCGGTGTCGGCATGGCCGCGGTACAGCTCGCCCGGCACCTCGGTGCCGAGGTCTTCGGCACCGCGAGCCAGGGCAAGCACGACAGCCTGCGCGCCCTCGGCCTCGACGACGACCACATCGCCTCCTCCCGCGACCTCGACTTCGAGGCACGCTTCCGCGCGAACGCCCCGGCTGGCCGGGTGGACGTCGTCCTGAACTCGCTGGCCCGGGAGTACGTCGACGCGTCGCTGCGGCTGCTCACCACCGGCGGCCGTTTCGTGGAGATGGGCAAGACGGACGTACGCCACCCCGAGACCGTCGCCGGACAGCACCCCGGTGTGACCTACCGGGCCTTCGACCTCATCGAGGCCGGCCCCGAGCGCATCGGCGAGATGCTCGCCGAGGTGCTCCACCTCATCGGCACGGGGGCACTGCGTCCGCTGCCCGTGACGACCTGGGACATCCGCCGGGCGCCGGAGGCGTACCGGCAGGTCAGCCAGGCCCGGCACATCGGCAAGGTCGTCCTCACCCTGCCGTCCCGCCCCGACCCGGACGGCACCGTACTGGTGACCGGCGCGACCGGCGGCCTCGGCCGCTACGTGGCCAGGCACCTCGTCGAGCGGTACGGCACACGCCACCTCCTCCTCACCAGCCGACGCGGACCCGACGCCGACGGGGCGGCCGAGCTCGTCGCCGAACTCGAGAAGCTGGGCGCCACGGTACGGATCGAGGCCTGCGACGCGGCCGACCGCGCCGCGCTCGAACGGACGCTGGGGACCGTACCGGCGGAGCATCCGCTGACCGCGGTCGTCCACGTCGCCGGTGTCGTCGACGACGGAGTACTCGCGTCGCTGGACCCCGGACGCCTGGACACCACCCTGCGCCCGAAGGCCGACGCCGCCGTGAACCTGTACGAACTGACCAAGGACGCCGACCTCGCCGCCTTCGTCCTCTTCTCCGGCGCGGCCGGCACCCTCGGCGGGGCGGGGCAGGCCAACTACGCGGCGGCGAACGCCTTCCTCGACGAGTTCGCGCGCTGGGCCCGGCACCGTGGCGTACCGGCCGTGGCACTGGCCTGGGGTCCGTGGGTCGCCGACCGCGGCATGACCGGTCACCTCACCGAGACCGACCTCGCCCGGATGGAACAAGCCGGACTGCGCCCGCTCACCGAGGAATCGGGCCTCACGCTGTTCGACTTCGCCCTGGACGTCGACGAGGCCGCGCTGCTCCCGATGCACCTCGACACCTCACCGGAGGCGTTCGCCGCCGGGCCGGTGCCGCCGCTGCTGCGTCACCTCGCGGGCGGCACACCGCGCCGCACGGCGGCGGCAGGGCACGCGCCGGAGCCGGCCGCCGCACTGGCGGACCGCCTGCGGGCACTGCCCGTCGCCGATCGTGCCGAGCATCTGCTCGATCTGGTCTGCGCCCAGGCGGCGGCCGTCCTCGGACACGACTCCGCCGAGGAGATCGATCCGGACCAGGCCTTCAACGAACTCGGCTTCGACTCGCTCACCGCGATCGAACTGCGCAACCGGATGAGCACCGTGGCCGGCACCAGGCTTCCCGCCACGCTGGTCTTCGACTATCCGACACCGGCCGCGCTGGCGGAACACCTGCTGGCCGAGATCGTCACCGCCGACGACCGGACAGGGGGCGAGCCCGGCGGCCGGGCCGACGGCCGGACGAACGACCGAGCCCGACGCGGGGACATCCAGTCCCCCTCCACCACCCTCGACGAGATCGAGCGGCTGGAGCGGGCACTGGACCGGCTGACGGCCGACGACGGCACGCTCGACGACGTGGCCAACCGGCGCCTGCAGGCACTCGCCGCGAAGTGGGCCGTGGCCGCGAGCACGGCCGGCGGACCCGCGGACGGCGAGGACGCGGCGGACGCACTGGAGTCGGCCACGGCCGACGAACTCTTCAAACTGATCGACGGGGAATTTGGTGGGGCGTCTTGAGCGAGAACCGGATTGTGCGCGGAACTGAAGGATCGGCATCCGGCGACGAGCAGAAGAAGCTGCTCGACTACCTGAAGAAGGTCACCGGAGACCTGCGTCAGGCCCACCGGAGGCTGCGCGACATCGAGGCCGCCGACACCGAACCGATCGCGATCGTCGGCATGAGCTGCCGCTTCCCCGGCGACGTACGCTCGCCGCAGGACCTGTGGCAGCTCCTCCGACAGGCCGGCGACGGCATGTCCGCGTTCCCCGTCGACCGAGGCTGGGACCTGGACCGCCTCTACAGCCCCGACCCCGCCCGGGCGGGGACGAGCTACGCCCGCGAGGGCGGATTCGTCCACGACGCGACCGAGTTCGACCCGGCCTTCTTCGGCATGAGCCCCCGCGAAGCCCTGGCCATGGACCCGCAGCAGCGGATGCTGCTCCACTCCTCCTGGGAGGCCTTCGAACACGCCGGTATCGATCCCACCACCCTGAAGAACAGCGACACCGGCGTCTTCGTCGGAGCCGCCTCCACCGGATACGGCTCCCACCTCACGGAACTGCCCGAGGGCGTCGAGGGGTACCTGCTCACCGGCAACTCCATGGCCGTCGCCTCCGGCCGCATCGCCTACACGCTCGGGCTGAAGGGCCCGGCCGTCACCGTGGACACGGCCTGCTCCTCGTCCCTGGTCGCCCTGCACATGGCCGTACGGTCCCTCCGCTCCGGGGAGTGCTCGCGCGCACTCGTCGGAGGCGTCACCGTCATGTCGACACCGGGCATGTTCCTCGAGTTCAGCCGCCAGCAGGGCCTGGCCGCCGATGGCCGCTGCAAGGCGTTCTCCGACGACGCCGACGGCACCGGCTGGTCCGAGGGCGTCGGCCTGCTCGTCCTCACGCGCCTGTCCGAAGCCCGCCGCGCGGGCCATCGCGTCCTCGCGGTCGTCCGGGGCACGGCGGTCAACCAGGACGGCGCCTCCAACGGCCTCACCGTCCCCAACGGCCCCTCGCAACAGCAGGTGATCCGGCAGGCGCTGACCAGCGCGGGTCTGTCGGCGTCCGAGGTGGACGCCGTCGAGGCGCACGGCACGGGAACGACGCTCGGCGACCCGATCGAGGCGCAGGCCCTGCTCGCCACGTACGGCCAGGACCGGCCCGAGGACCAACCGCTGTGGCTCGGCTCGATCAAGTCGAACATCGGGCACACGCAGGCCGCCGCCGGTGTCGCGGGTGTGATGAAGATGGTACTGGCGCTGCGGCACGAACTGCTGCCCGCCACCCTGCACGCGGCCACGCCGTCCTCGCACGTCGACTGGTCGTCCGGCGCGGTGGAGCTGCTGTCCGAGGCCCGGGAGTGGCAGCGCGGTGATCGTCCGCGGCGGGCCGGTGTGTCGTCCTTCGGCATCAGCGGCACGAACGCCCACGTCATCATCGAGGAGGCACCGGCCGAGCCCGCCCTGGCGGAAGGGCCCTCCACGACACCGCCCGTGGTGCCGTGGCCGCTGTCCGCCCGTCAGCCCGAGACGCTGCCCAAGCTGGCGGCCCGCCTGCGCTCCCTGCTCACGGCCCACCCCGGGACCGGCCCCCTGGACATCGGCCACACCCTGGCGAACGGACGGGCCGCGTTCGAGCACCGCGCGGTCGTCCTCGCGAGTGACACCGTCTCCTCCCTTCCCGGCCTGACCGCCCTCACCGCGAACGACACGTCCGAGCAGATCGTGCGGGGGACGGCCACGGGCCGTTCCAGGGGCCGGCTCGCGTTCGTGTTCGCGGGGCAGGGTGGACAGCGCCTGGGCATGGGTGGGGAGTTGGCGGAGGCCTTCCCGGTCTTCGCCGCGGCTCTGGATGAGGTGTGCGGGCAGTTCGAGGGTCTGCGGGAGGTGGTGTCCGGTGACGCGGAGGCGTTGAGGACGACGGGCTGGGCGCAGCCTGCGTTGTTCGCGGTCGAGGTGGCGTTGTTCCGGCTGCTGGAGTCGTGGGGGGTGACTCCGGATTATCTGGTGGGTCATTCGGTGGGTGAGCTGGCGGCCGCGCATGTGGCGGGTGTGCTGTCGCTTGAGGATGCGTGTCGGCTGGTGGCGGCGCGTGCGTCGTTGATGCAGGCGCTGCCCGAGGGTGGTGTGATGTGGGCGGTGCGTGCCTCGGTGGACGAGGTGTCGCCGTTGCTGGTCGAGGGTGTGTCGGTGGCGGCGGTGAACGCGCCGGGGCAGGTGGTGCTGTCCGGTACGCGGGAGGCCGTCGAGTCGGTGGCGTCCGCCTTGTCCGACCGGCAGGGCCGTTGGCTGGAGGTCAGTCACGCTTTCCACTCGGCGCTGATGGACCCGATGCTCGACGAGTTCGCTTCGGTGGCGGGGGAGTTGACGTATGCCCGTCCCCGCATCCCGATCGTTTCGACGCTGACCGGCGAGCAGGTCGAGGAGTTCACCCCCGCCTACTGGGCGGATCAGGTCCGCGGCACCGTCCGCTTCTCCGACGCGATCACTCGCGTGAGGTCTCTCGGTGGCACGCGGTTTGTGGAAGTGGGTCCCGACGCGAGCCTGGTCGGTGCCGTCGAGGAGACGTGCGCGGGCGAGACGCTCGTCGTGTCCACGCTACGCCGTGACCGGTCGGAACCGGCCACCGCTGTCCGGGCCTTGGCCCATCTCTGGGCGGACGGCTGTCCGGTGGACTGGCAGTCCTTCTACACCCCGACCGGCGCACGGCTCACCGACCTGCCCACGTACCCCTTTGCCCGCGAGCGCTACTGGATGCAGAACCCCGAAGGCTCGGTCCCGCGCCGGGAGCAGACCACGCACGACGGCCTGCGCTACGAGGTCGAATGGCGCCCGGTCGTCGCCGACGAGGTAAGTGATGTGTCGGGTGGTTGGCTGCTGGTGGAGCGTGAGGGTCTGGTGGATCCGTGGGCGGATGCGCTGGCGGGTGAGTTGGTGGGGCGTGGGGCTCGGGTGGAGCGGTTGCGTCTTGGTGTCGACGATCTGGACCGTGGGGTGCTGGCCGGCCGGCTTGCGGAGTTCGCCGATGTCGGCACGGTGGTCTCGTTCCTGGGGCAGGACGAGGGTGAGTTTTCGGAGGGCTTGCCTGCGGGTGTGGTGGGGTCGGTGGCGTTGGTTCAGGCGGTGGGGGATGCGGGTTTGGCCGGGCGTGTGTGGGTGGTGACGTCGGGTGCGGTGTCGGTGGGTGTGGGTGATGGGTTGACGCATCCGGTGCGGGCGGGTGTGTGGGGTTTG
>NZ_JBVIIM010000063.1:0-2736 GCF_055569765.1 Streptomyces sp. NPDC031365
CGCTGTTGAGTTCTCAAGGAACGGACGCTTCCTTCGTACTCACCCTCTCGGGCTTTCCTCCGGGCGCTTCCCTTCGATGTCTCCGACTCTATCAGTGTTTTTCCGAGTCCCTGACCACCGTCCTGCAGACATGCAGAAAGTGACCCCGAGATGCGCTCTGACAAAGTTGGATTGCTGCTGAGTGAGGATGCTGACCATGCCACTCATCCCCGAGCAGGAGTGCAACCCTACCGGGCTCGCAGACCGGGTGCAAATCGCTTAGAGTGGTGGTCTAGACCTCTCGTCTAGACCACAGATCGGGACCTGTCCCCCGGAACCGGTAGGTCACATGACATACCCTGCTGAACAGCACGCCGGAGACAGGCAGTGACAGCGCTCGTACAGATCTCCACTCCTTGGGAGGCTTCCCATGTCCATCGTGACGTCCCCGCTCGCAGGACAGGCCATCGGACTGACATCCGTGCCCGATCCGGTCTTCTCCGGGGCCATGGTTGGCCCGGGGACGGCGATCGACCCCGTGCGGGAGCCCTCCGAGGCCGTCTCCCCCGTCGACGGCGTGATCGTCTCTCTGCACCCACACGCGTTCGTCGTCGTTGACGACAGCGGACACGGCGTGCTCACCCACCTCGGCATCGACACCGTCCAGCTCAACGGTGAGGGCTTCGAGCTGCTCGTCAGCAAGGGCGACACCGTGGCACGCGGTCAGAGCATCGTGCGCTGGGACCCGGCCGCCGTGGAGGCTGCCGGTAAGTCCCCGGTGTGCCCGGTCGTCGCCCTGGAGGCCACGGCGGACGCTCTCTCCGAGCTTCGTGACGGCGGCGATGTCAAGGCCGGCGACAGTCTCTTCCTCTGGAAGTGACCTCAGCGCCGTCCCGGGACGGCCACCAGGACAACCAACGCGGCGGCTGGTCCCGTCGCACTAGCGGAGACGGGTGAGATGGAGACAACGCTGCGAGGCGTCGGGGTCAGCCACGGTGTGGCGATCGGTGAGGTCCGGCACATGGGTACGGCGGTGCTCGAGCCACCGGCCAAGCAGATCCCGGCGCAGGACACGGAGCGCGAACAGGGTCGCGCCCGGAAGGCCGTGGAGGCCGTGGCTGCCGATCTGACGGCCCGCGGAAATCTCGCCGGCGGCGAGGCCCAGGCGGTGCTCGAGGCGCAGGCCATGATGGCCCAGGACCCCGAGCTGCTGGCCGACGTGGAACGACGGATCGCCGTCGGCAGCACCGCCGAACGTGCGGTCTACGACGCGTTCGCCTCCTACCGCGAGCTGCTGGCGAACGCCGGTGAGTATCTGGCGGGCCGCGTGGCCGACCTCGACGACGTGCGCAACCGTATCGTCGCCCGGCTGCTCGGGGTGCCGATGCCCGGTGTGCCGGACAGCGACGAACCGTATGTCCTGGTCGCGCGTGATCTCGCGCCCGCGGACACGGCGCTGCTCGACCCGACTCTGGTGCTCGGCTTCGTCACCGAGGAGGGCGGTCCCACCAGTCACAGCGCGATCCTCGCCCGTGCCCTCGGTGTCCCGGCCGTGGTCGCCCTGCCGGGTGCGGGTGAACTCGCCGAGGGAACGCTGATAGCGGTCGACGGCAGCACCGGTGAGATCTTCCTGAACCCGAGCGACGAGAAGACGGCACAGCTCAAGGCCGCGGCGGCCGAACGCAAGGCGACGCTGGCGGCGTCGACCGGACCCGGCGCGACCGCCGACGGTCACAAGGTGCCGCTGCTGGCCAACATCGGCGGTCCGACGGACGTGGCTGCAGCCGTCGAGGCAGGTGCGGAAGGCGTCGGTCTCTTCCGGACCGAGTTCCTGTTCCTGGACGACAGCAAGAGCGCTCCTTCCGAGGAGAAGCAGGTCACGGCGTACCGTCAGGTTCTCGAGGCGTTCCCCGAGGGACGGGTCGTGGTGCGCGTGCTGGATGCGGGCGCCGACAAGCCGCTGGACTTCCTCACTCCGGCGGACGAGCCGAACCCGGCGCTGGGCGTGCGCGGTCTGCGGACGCTGCTTGACCACCCCGCGGTGCTGCACACCCAGCTCACGGCGCTGGCCAAGGCTGCGGAGGGGTTGCCCGTCCACCTCGAGGTCATGGCGCCGATGGTGGCGGACCGGGCCGATGCCAGGGCCTTCGCGGACGCTTGCCGGGAGGCGGGGCTGCGGGCGAAGTTCGGCGCGATGGTCGAGATTCCGTCGGCCGCGCTGCGGGCGCGCTCGGTGCTGCAGGAGGTGGAGTTCCTGTCGCTGGGCACGAACGATCTCGCGCAGTACACGTTCGCCGCGGACCGTCAGGTGGGTGCGGTCTCCCGGCTGCAGGACCCCTGGCAGCCCGCTCTGCTCGACCTGGTGGCGCTGTCCGCCGAGGCTGCGAGGGCCGAGGGCAAGAGCTGCGGTGTCTGTGGTGAGGCGGCTTCCGATCCGCTGCTGGCATGTGTGCTGACCGGTCTGGGCGTCACGTCTCTCTCCATGGGCGCGGCGTCGATTCCGTACGTACGTGCGTCACTGGCGAAGTTCACGCTGGCGCAGTGTGAGCGGGCCGCGGCGGCGGCCCGGGCTGCGGACAGTGCCGAGGGCGCACGTGACGCCGCTCAGGCAGTGCTGTCGGGCGAGTAGCCGGACCGCGACCGCTTCCCGGAAGGGGCGTTCCACCCGGGTGGAACGCCCCTTCCGGGTTGTCGGGCTCAGTGACGGGGGGGCCCGTTCTTGGCCGTCCCCTTTCCGAGGTTGGGTGGTTCTTAGCG
>NZ_JBVIIM010000063.1:2746-11094 GCF_055569765.1 Streptomyces sp. NPDC031365
ACCGCCGCCCCCCCCCACTCCGTCCGGCCCGTCTTCTCGGACAGATACCCCCCCCCCGCCCCTTCCCCGACGGTCCCTCCCCCCCTGCCCACCCCCCCCCTTCCGGGTTGCCGGGCTCAGTGACGGTGGGCCTGGTTCGGGCCGCTCCCCTCTCCGAGGTCGGGTGGCTCGCAGTAGTCGACGTTGGACTCGGGAGAGATGAGGTCCCCGGATTCGGCGTCGGTGCAATAGGCGTCGAAGACCTCTCCGGCGGTGAGGGGTTCGAGACCATAGGCACGCAGACGCCAGCCCTGGACACGGTCGGGGGTGCCGGGTTCGCTGGTCCGCATGACCATTCCGCCCGGGCTCGCAGTGGCGAGGCCGACTGCCAGGACGGTGGTGAACTCGAGGGCTTCGGACTCGTCGAGTTCCATGCGACCGGCGCTGTCGTCGGCGTGGAGCACGGCGACGAGCGTTTCGGGTGGCCCGGACACGCTGCACACGAGGTGCCGCTCGCCGGGTGGCGCCGTTTCGAGGATCCGCACGAGGAGGTGCGAGGCGCGGGTGAAGGCGGCGCGGCCCAGGTCCTCGCCGCAGGAGGCGCAGGCGCCGAGGCGGGCGAGGAGCGTGGCCGCGTACTCCCAGGTCGCCTGACGGACGGCCTCGTCGACGAGGGTGGGTAGCAGGTCGGCCAGTGGCCGGCCGTCGTACGGGACGGTCGGTCCGGTGGACGCGAGTTCGGCTGTGAACCGGGTGCGGCTGGTGTGGCTGTCGGGATCGAGGCCCGCTGCCGCGCAGAACTCGGCGTAGTCCGTGGGGTCGAAGAGCGCCACGACGGTGTGGCTGCCCTGCAGCGCGCGCGCCCTGAGGACGGCCTCCATGTGTTGGAGGTAGGTGGTGTGGTCGTCGAAGACGAAGCTGTGGTAGCGCCGCATGGCGCTGAAGTCGTGTTCGTCGGTCAGCAGGCCGATGGTCCCGGTGATTTCGCGGCGCAGGACGCGTCGCAAGGCTCGGTGGTCGGTGGACGCCATGTCTCCCCCTCTGCACAGTCGATCAATGCTCACTCACAGTAATCGGCAGCACTGACAATGGGTCGGGAGAGACGATGGCGGACCGGGAGGGCGGCCTGAGGGCGCTCAGGCGCGCTTGCCGGCGAGTTCCTCGTAGAAGGCGAGCAGGTCGAGGTTGTCGATGGAACCGGGGTTGACCGCCTTCTCCAGAGGTGTTCCCTGGAGGAGGCGCTTGACCGGGACCTCGATGCGCTTGCCGGTGAGGGTGTGCGGGACCCCGGGGACCTCGATGATCTCGTCGGGGACATGGCGCGGTGAGAGTTGCTCGCGGATGGTCCGGTTGATGCGGCTGCGCAGGTCCTCGTCCAGGGTGGCGCCGGGTACCAGATGGATGAACAGGGGCATCCAGTAGCCACCGTCGGGCTGTTCGACGCCGATGACGAGGGATTCCCTGATCTCGGGGAGGCGTTCCACAGCTTCGTAGATGTCGGCCGAGCCCATGCGGACGCCCTGGCGGTTGAGGGTCGAGTCGGAGCGGCCGTGAATGATGACCGAACCGCGCGAGGTGAGGGTGATCCAGTCGCCGTGCCGCCAGACGCCGGGGTAGGTGTCGAAGTAGCTGTCGTGGTAGCGGCTGCCGTCGGGGTCGTTCCAGAAGTGGATCGGCATGGACGGCATCGGGTTGGTCACGACGAGCTCGCCGACCTCGTCGGTCAGGGGCTTGCCGCTCGGGTCCCAGGACTGGAGGTCGGTGCCCAGGCCGGGTGCCTGGAGTTCGCCGACATGGACGGGGAGGGTCGGTACGGCTCCGGCGAAGCAGGAGCACACGTCCGTGCCGCCGCTGACGGAGGCGATCCAGAGATCGTCACGAACCTCGTCGTGCAGCCAGCGGAAGCCGTCGGGGGGCAAGGGGGAGCCGGTGGTCGCGACGCACTTGACCGCGGAGAGGTCGAAGTCTCGCGAGGGGTGCACCCCCGCCTTGCGGCAGGCCATGACGTACGCGGCGGAGGTGCCGTAGAGGGTGGCCCCGGTGCGTTCGGCGATCCGCCATTGGGCGCCCGTGTCGGGGTGGCCGGGACTGCCGTCGTACAGGACGATCGTCGTTCCCGTCAGGAGACCGGAGACGAGGAAGTTCCACATCATCCAGCCGGTCGAGGTGTACCAGAAGAAGCGGTCCTCGGGGCCCAGGTCGCAGTGCAGACCGAGTTGCTTGAGGTGTTCGACGAGGATACCGCCCTGGGACTGGACGATCGCCTTGGGCAGTCCGGTGGTGCCGGAGGAGTAGAGCACCCACAGCGGATGGTCGAAGGGCACCTGTTCGAAGACGGGTGCGGTGGCGGCGGAGGTGAGGGCGGACCAGTCGAGTGCGCCGTCCGGGGCCTCGGTGCCGAGCAGGGGGATGTGCACGACGGCGCGCAGGGTGGGCAGTTCGCGGCGCAGTTCGGCGACGACTTCGCGGCGGTCGTGCTCCTTGCCGCCGTAGCGGTATCCGTCGACGGTGAACAGGACGACGGGTTCGACCTGCTGGAAACGGTCGAGGACACTGCGGGCGCCGAAGTCGGGGGCGCAGGAGGTCCACACGCCGCCCACGGCCGCTGTGGCGAGAAGGGCGACGACCGCCTGGGGGATGTTCGGCAGATATCCGCTGACGCGGTCACCGGGGCGTACACCGAGGGAGCGCAGTTCGGCGGCGAGGGAGCCGACCTGGCGGCGCAGCTCGGCCCAGGTGACGGGGGCCGGATCATGGGTTTCGTCCACGTAGAGCAGAGCCGGTTCGTCCGCCCGGGACTCGGTCGCGCGCAGGGCGTGCTCGGCGTAGTTCAGGGTCGCTCCGGGGAACCACTGGGCGCCGGGCATCGAGCGGTCGCCCAGGACGCGCGCGTAGGGCGCCGAGAAGCGGACGTCGAACCATTCCGTGACCGCTTGCCAGAACGTCTCCAGTTCCTCCACGGACCATCGGTGGAGCGCCGGGTAACCGCCCTCGGCGGGGGCGTCGTGGTGTCCGGCGGCCCATGCCTGGAACGTGGTGATCCGTGCCTGGGCGATACGTTCCGGATCCGGCTGCCAGAGCGGCTGGGGGTTCACGGTCGACATGGGGCGGCTCCCGGACTGTGCGCGTCGTGTGCGTCCTCCGCGCACGGCTGGGGTGTGCGCGTGACGCGGCTGACAGGGACGATGCCACGTGATCGACTTCTGCACCAGGGTGACCCCCACATAGTCCGTGTCGTGAAGATGTGGTCCGATCACGGATGAACGGGAGTTGAACGACACCCGTGCGGGGCGCGATCGATGGCAGGGTGAGCAGTATGGACGGTCGTGACCTGGTGCGTTCGATGAAATCGGTCGGTTCGGTGGGGGCGGCTCAGGGGTTGCGTACCGTACGAGCAGCATGGCGCAGGCGGCGGGAGGATGCCGGCGGACTGCCGCCGCAGGCGCCGGTGCGGGCCCGGGTGCCCGGGACCGTGCGGGAGGTGGAGCCGGGGCCCGGTGGGGGTCTGGTCAGGTTCAGCCGCTCGGAGTTGCGGATCTTCGTCGCGGTGAACGGGGCCGTCTTCTGGGGCTGGGACGGGGCGGCTCCCGAGCCGTCCTACGCGCTGGCCGGCCGCTGCCCCGATCCGGACCCACGGGCGGTGCTGGAGCCGGACAAGGACGGTGGCTGGCGTGTGGTGGCCGAGCGCGTGACGGTGGTGGTCTCGCGGCACGGCGCGGTGGAGGTGCTCACCCCTGGCGGGGTGCCGTTGCGGCGTGATCTGCCGCCGCGGTGGTGGGAACCGGTCGGTGGTGGCACCGCGCGGTGGACGCAGCGGTCGGAGGTGCCGGCGGACGCCCGCTTCTTCGGTCTCGGGGGGCGTGCGTCGGGTCCCCGGCTGCGCGACGGTACGTACCGGTTGTGGAACACCGGGCCCGGTCGCCGCGGCGCCCCGCTGTCCGTCACGATGCCGGCGCAGATGGTGGTGGCCGACGCGAGCACCCATCTGGTGTTCCACGACAGTTCGTGGGACGGCACGGTGACGCTGCGGGAGGGTGAGGAGGGCGCCGGTTCGGGGCACGACCGACCCGGTACCAGTGAGCTGCGGATGGACGGCGGTTCCCTGCGCTGCTGGGTGATGGTGGGCACTCCCGCGCGGGTGCTGCTCACCTGGGCGTCGCTCACCGGTGCGCCGACGCTGCCGCCCGCGTGGGCGCTCGGTCACCATCACGCTCGGTGGGGCGGCGGTGATGAGGCGGAAGTGCGGAGAGTGGTGGAGGGGCACCGGGAGCACGGGCTGCCGCTGGACGCGGTGCACCTCGACGCCGGCCACTTCGACTCCCTGCGGGTGTTCACCATCGACCGGAAGCGGTTCCCGAAGTTGCCCGTCCTCGCGGACGAGCTGCGGCGCGAGGGGATCCGGCTGGTGTCGGTCGTCGGTCCCGCCGTCGGGGCGACGCCCGGCAGCCCCGTGTACGACGACGGGGCGGACCGGGACAGCTTCGTGCGGGGTGCTTCCGGAGAGGTTGTACAGGGAGTGTCCTGGTGCGGGGAAGCGGTCTTTCCCGACGTCACGCACGCGCGCGTGCGTGAGTGGTGGGGCGCGTTGTACGCGGAGCCGCTGGCCCAGGGGTTCGCCGGTTTCTGGCACACCTGGGACGAGCCGACCTCGTTCACGGCCTTCGGGGAGCCGACGCTGCCCCGGTCGGCCGGCCATGCTCTGGACGGCCGGGGCGGTGATCATCGTGAGGCGCACAACGTGTACGGGCTGTGCCTGGCCCGGGCCGCGTACGAAGGACTGCGGAAGATCGCGCCGCAGGAGCGGCCGTTCGTGTTGTCGCGCTCCGGGTGGGCCGGCATGCAGCGCTACGGAGGAGCGTGGTCGGGGGAGGCGGTGGCGGGCTGGCCCGGGTTGCGGGCATCGCTGGCGCTGGTGCTGGGGCTGGGGTTGTGCGGGGTTCCCTACTCGGGTCCGGACGTCGGCCTCTGCGACGGCGTGCGGTCCCCGGAGTTGTATCTGCGCCGGCTCCAGCTGGGGGCGTATCTGCCGTTCTTCCGCACGCGTACGGGTCCTCGTGCGGACGGCGGGGAGCCATGGGAGCTCGGTGCCGAGGTGGTGCGGCACGCGCGCGCGGCGCTCGTCGAACGCCGGCGCTTGTTTCCGTACTTCATGACACTGGCGCACCTGGCCAGGCGTACCGGAGCGCCCTATGTGCGGCCGTTGTGGTGGTCTGCGCCGGAGGAACGCCTGTTGCGCGACTGCGAGGACGCGTTCCTGCTCGGTGACTGTCTACTGGTGGCGCCGGTACTCGGCCCGGGAGTGGACCGGCGGACCGTCCAGCTGCCGCGCGGGCGGTGGTACGACACGGCGACGGAACGGGCGTACGAGGGGCCGGCCCGGGTGCTGGTCGACGCGCCCCTGGGACGCGTTCCGGTGTTCGCCCGCGGGGGCGCCGTCCTTCCGGTGCGTGGGGCCGACGGTGGTACCGAACTGGAGGTGTGGGCGCCCACCCGGGGACGAATCGGGGGCGGACTGGTGGTGCCGGATGCCGGCGACGGGTGGGAGGAGCCGGAGATCGAGCGGTACACGGTCCGGTGGTCGGGTGCGCGGATCGTCGTGGAGCGGGAGGGTGAGGACGGTGCCGGTGAGCCGCCCTGGCCGGTGCGCGTGCGTGGGCTGGGACAGGGTGGGGGTCAGATGTAGCGGCCCTCGAACCAGGCCCGGACGGCCATGGTGTGCAGGGGGAAGGCCAGTTCCTCGGGGCGGCGGAGCAGGTGCCTGCCCTCGGTCTCGTCGGTGGGGGTGGAGGGCGGCAGATCCTCCGCGGGACGTTCGGGGAGGAGCCCGAACAGCAGGAGGTGCCCGTCGGGTGAGCTCATGGCGTCGGCGAGGCGTACGTCCCGGCTCGCCGCTTCGATGCCGGTTTCTTCCCGCAGCTCACGGACGACGGCCTGGCGCCAGTCCTCCCGGTGGTCGATGTAGCCGCCGGGCAGGGCCGTGCCGCCGCGCGCGGGGGCGATGGCGCGGGTGATGACGACCAGGGCGGTGCCCCGCGTGTCGTACACGGGCTGGAGGGCCACCGCGACCGGGAGAGGGTTGCGGTAGGCCGCGGCGCCGCAGGCCGGGCAGGTGCGGGGCCAGCCGGAGACGCCCTCCCCGTAGGGCGCGCCGCAGCTCGAACAGTGGGAACCCGGCGCGGAGTTGTGAACCGGGGCAGGAGTTTCGGACACGCGCGGGACTGTATCCGATCACGGCGAGGGCGTCTCCTGCAGGTCGGTCAGTGGCGGCCGGTGAGCGCCCCCCGGGACACCGGGAAGTCGAAGTAGGTGTCCGGGTGGGTCTCGGGCTTGAAGGTGTAGTGCCACCACTCCTCGGCGAGGTTCACGAATCCGAGGGCCTCCAGGGTGTTCTTGAGCAGCAGCCGGTTGGCTCGCTGTTCGCCCTGGATGCGCGGGTCAAGGGTGTGGCTGAGGCTGTCGAAACAGTCATAGCCGGTGCCCATGTCCACGGAAGTGTCGGGGAACCGCTCGTCCTTGGGCGCGAAGCAGGGGGTGAGGGGCTGTCCGGGGTGGTAGGGAAGGGTCGGCCGGGCGGGCAGCCGCACGAGGGTGAGGTCCACCGTCGAGCCCCGGCTGTGGCCGGATTTCTCCGCGATGTAACCGTCGGCGAACAGGCGGTTCTTGTCGACGTTCGGATAGAACTCGGCCTTCATTCTCAGGTCGTCGAGGTCCTTGGCCCAGCGCACGAAGTGGTCCACCGCGCGTTGCGGCCGGTAGCAGTCGTACACCTTGAGGGAGTATCCCTGGCGCAGCAGCTTCCGCTGTGCGGTGTGGAGTGCCTGCGCGGCGGGGCGGGTGAGGATGCACAGCGGCTGCCGGTAGCCGTCGATGGGTTCGCCCACGAAGTTGTGGGGAGTGAAGTAGCGGATCTCCTGGATGATCGTCGGGTCCACGCTGTTCAGCGCCACGAAGTCGCGGGGTGCCTCGGGTTCGGGCTTTGCCCGGGCGGGGGCGGACGCGGCGGTCGCGGCGAGCAGGGCGGCAACGGTGGTGGCCAGACCGCGTACCGCGGCGGAGAGTCGTGTCATGTCTCCTCCATCTATCAGGAGTTGGCTTCTCCGGGGAAGCGTGTGGCCGACAACCGTTCCGGTCGGCGACCTTGACGCCCCCTGAGTGCCGGTGAACACTTCCGGTGTCAGTCGACATCGCCGTACATCTCGGCGTATTCCGGCACGCCGTCCCTGGGGCCCTTCCGCGACAAAACCCACTCCTCACCGGCGACTTCGACTGCGACGGCACGCTCGTCACGGACGCCGGGCGGGGCGCGGGTTCTTCCTGCCTTCGGCTGACGTCGCCATGGGAAACGCACCCTGCACGTGAGGTCCGGGGCGGATCGTCCTGGGCCAGGGCCTAGGAGCCGCCATGAGCAACGGAGACGTATTCGTCGGGGAAGTCATCGGCACCGCGATTCTTATCCTTTTCGGCGCCGGCGTGGTCGCGGCCGTCGTACTGAACTACTCGAAGGCGAAGGACGCCGGCTGGGTGGTCATCGCGCTGGGCTGGGGTTTCGGCGTGATGGCCGGGGCCTACACCGCCGCCCCGCTGTCCGGCGGGCATCTCAACCCGGCGGTCACCCTCGGGATCGCCATCGACACCGGGGAGTGGGACAAGGTCCACCTCTATGTCGCCGGGCAGATGGTCGGAGCCATGCTCGGCGCCGTGCTGTGCTGGCTGGTGTACTACGCGCAGTTCCGGGCCAACGCCGAGGAGGACATCGCCCAGCCGACGCTCGGGATCTTCTCCACGACACCGGTGATCCGCCATCCCGTAGCGAACCTGATCACCGAGATCATCGCGACCGCGGGCCTGGTACTGCCGATCCTGGCCTTCGGCCTCACGAAGGGGCTCGGCGAGTCCGGCACCGCGATCCTCATCGTCTCGTTCCTGGTGGTCGGCATCGGCCTCTCACTCGGCGGTCCGACCGGCTATGCCATCAACCCGGCCCGTGACCTCGGGCCGCGCATCGTGCACACCCTGCTTCCGATCCCCAACAAGGGCTCCTCGGACTGGGGCTACGCGTGGGTTCCCGTGGTGGGACCGCTCATCGGGGCGGCACTGTCCGGGCTCGTCTTCAACGCAGCCTTCTGAACGAATCTCCGCACGAACCTCCGCACGAACCGACGAAGGGGACGTCATGACGGGCAAGTTCGTCGCCGCGATCGATCAGGGCACCACCTCCAGCCGCTGCATCGTCTTCGACCAGCACGGCGCGCACGTGGAGCGTCGCTCCTCCGCGCGGCGGGGGGGGGGGGGGGGGGGGGGGGGGGGGGGGGGGGGGGGGGGTGGTTGGGGGGGGGGGGGGGGGGGGGTATGCGAAGGGGGAGGAGGGA
>NZ_JBVIIM010000064.1:0-9039 GCF_055569765.1 Streptomyces sp. NPDC031365
GGAGGGTCGCGCCGATGTCGGACGTACGCGTGGTCGTCATCGACTGCACGGACACCGGGGCGTCCCCGCCGACCGCCACTGATCCGACCTGGATCCGCCGGCTCCTCCGGCGCTCGGCGAGCTTGGTCGGTACGGACGGCATGCCGAGCGAGACGGCGGTCATGGCCTCCCTCCCGGTTTGGCGGAGACCGTCTCGCGCAGGGCGCGCAGCGACTCCTTCAGCGATCCCATGGTGGCGAGCACGGCGGTGGGCTCGTAGCCGCAGTGCGCCATGCAGTTGGCGCAGCGCGGGTCCTTGCCGCGGCCGTACTGGTCCCAGTCGGTGTCCTCGATCAGTTCCCGGTACGTCGGCACATAGCCGTCGCTCATCAGGTAGCAGGGGCGCTGCCAGCCGAAGAGGGAGTAGTTCGGGATCGCCCACGCGGTGCAGGGGAAGTCGACCTTGCCCTCGAGGAAGTCCAGGAACAACGGGGAGTGGTTCAGCCGCCAGCGGCGGCGGTTGCCGCCCGCGAACGCCTTCTTGAACAGTTCCCGTGTCTGCTCCACACCCAGGAAGTGCTCCTGGTCGGGAGCCTTCTCATAGGCGTAGGCGGGCGAGATCATCATCTCGTCGACCTTGAGGTCGTCGTTGAGGTAGTTCAGCACCTCGATGATGGTCTGCGGGGTGTCGGTGTTGAAGAAGGTCGAGTTGGTGGTGACCCGGAAGCCGCGCCGCTTGGCCTCCTTGATGGCCTCCACGGCCTCGTCGAACACGCCCTCCTTCGCCACGGACTCGTCGTGCCGCTCCCGCAGGCCGTCGATGTGCACGGCGAACGCGAAGTAGGGCGAAGGCGTGAACGTGTCCATCTTCTTGCGCATGAGCAGGGCGTTGGTGCAGAGGAACACGTACTTGCGCCTGGCCACCAGCTGGCGCACGATCTCGTCGATCTGAGGGTGCATCAGGGGCTCGCCGCCCGCGATCGACACCATGGGCGCCCCGGACTCCAGGACCGCGCCCACGGCCTGCGCGACGGGCATCCGTTGCTTGAGCACCCCGGCCGGGTGCTGGATCTTGCCGCAGCCCTCGCACTTGAGGTTGCAGGCGAAGAGCGGTTCCAGTTCGACGATGAGCGGGAACTTGTCCCGCCTGCGGAGCTTTTGTTCGGCCAAGTATGTAGCGACCTTGATGGACTGACGCAGCGGCATGGCCATCTGGCTCACCTCCTGGGGAGCAGCAAGGAACGGTGCCATTCATAGAAAGCCGGAAGTACGCAACGAAGGACACGGAAAGCCGATATTCCACCGCGGACCGTGCCGATGCGGACCAGTTCGTGTTCAGGAGCGTCCACGACCACCCGGACGGCCGCAACCGGGCGCTCGCCCGTCCGGACGGCGCTCAGAAGCGTGGCCGCGGATTCCATGTCGACCGCGATCGCGCCGGTGGCGAGCAGATCGGACCGTTCGTGACCGCGGACGACGTGGTCGGAGCCGGTGAGCGGGCCGGTGTGGACGGTGCGCCCGGGCACGGCGCGCACCAGTTCCTTCACCAGCAGGTCGGTCCCGACGCACGGGACGCTGCCGCGCGGGTCACGGGTCTCCTCGGCGACGACCAGGTCACCGGGGTGCATCTCGGGGGCGAGCCCCGCGCAGAACCCGGTGGCCAGGACGGCCGCGTCACGCAGGGCCGGGCCGGCCAGCACCCGGGTGACGGAGCGCTCGGCCGCCGCCGGACCCATGCCCGTACGCAGGACGGTGACCGGCCCGCCCGGAGTACCCCGCTCACGCCTGCGCAGGGCGAACTGCTCGATACCGAGCGCGCAGGCGATCAGCAGCGGGGCCGGGGCGGGCTCGGGGCTCATCAGCTTCCCTTCGCCTCGGCGAGTGGCTGCTGCCCGGCGGCGTCCGCCGACCCGGCGCCGGCCTTCGCCGCGGCCGGCTTCTTGCTGAAGGGCTCCCCGTGCACATACCGGCCGAGTGCGGTGAGCGGGAAGACTTGCCGGTAGAGGTGGTAGTTGATGGAGAAGTCCCAGGGGAAGCCGGTGCCGGTGAAGTACGGCTCGTCCCAGGAGCCGTCCTCGCGCTGGGTGGCCGCCAGCCACTCGATGCCGCGCTCGACGGCCCCGGAGTCACGCTCCCCCGCCGCGAGCAGCGCCATCAGTGCCCAGGCGGTCTGTGAGGCGGTGGAGGCTCCCCTGCCGCTCCACTCCCGGACGTGGCGGTAGGAGCGCAGGTCCTCGCCCCAGCCGCCGTCGTCGTTCTGCACCTTCTCGAGCCAGGCCACGGCCCGCCGGATCGCCGGGTGCGAGTGGGGGAGCCCGGCCGCGGCCAGCGCGGGAACCACGGAGCCGGTTCCGTAGAGGTAGTTGACGCCCCAGCGCCCGAACCAGGAACCGTCCAGCTCCTGTTCGGCGAGGAGCCACTGGATGCCACGCCGGGTGCGCGGGTCGTGGGCGAGGCCCTCGACGGCGAGCATCTCCACGACGTGTGCGGTGACATCGGCGGACGGCGGGTCGATGACCTCGCCGAAGTCGCAGAACGGCAGCCGGTTCGGGAAGGGGCTGGTGTTGTCGACGTCGAAGGCGCCCCACGCGCCGTTCTTCGACTGCATGCCGAGGTTCCAGCGAACGCCCCGCCCGATCGCGTTGTCCAGCCGCTCGGGGTCGTGGTGCTTGACCCGGCGCAGCGCGAGGACCACCTCTGCGGTGTCGTCGATGTCGGGGTAGTTGTCGTTGTGGAACTCGAACGCCCATCCGCCGGGCGGCAGATGGGGCCGGCGCACGGACCAGTCGCCGGGCCGCACGACCTGCTCACCGAGCATCCAGTCGGCCGCTTTGACCAGTTGCGGATGGTCGGCGGGCACACCCGCGTCGGCCAGCGCGATGGTGGCGAGACAGGTGTCCCACACCGGCGACTGACAGGCCTCGATCATGCGGGCCCCGTCCTCGCGCCACACGGCGAAGCGGTCCAGCGAGTCCAGGCCCGCACGCATCACCGGATGATTCAGGTCGTAGCCGAGCAGGTGCAGCGCGATGACCGAGTACACCGCCGGGGGCTGGATACCGCCCCAGCAGCCGTCGTTCTCCTGCCGCTCGATGATCCAGCGGGCGGCGGCGTTCACGGCCGCTCCGCGCAGCCGGCGCGGTACGGCTCTGCGCAGGGCGTGCAGGCCCTTGTCCAGCCGCTGGAAGGCGCCGTCCCAGCTTCTCGCCGGAGCGAGCGGCCGGGGAGGGTTGGGGCGGTGCGGGTCGGTGTGCAGCTCGTCCAGCGGGAACGGCGCGGGACGCACCGGCCGCTTCGCGGAGACGACCGTCAGCGGCACGATGGTCTGCCGGGCCCAGCAGCCGAAGTCGTAGATGTTGAGCGGCACCCACGAGGGGAACCAGATCAGTTCGGGCGGGAGTTCGGGCAGGTCCTCCCATCTCCACCAGCCGAACAGGGCCAGCCAGATGCGGGTGAAGACCCGGGATGCGGCGATGCCGCCCCGCTCGCGGATCCAGGCGGAGGCCCTGGCCATGTGCGGGGCGTCGGGCGGGTCACCGGCCAGCCGCAGGGCGACGTACGCCTCGATGGTGGCGGAGAGTTCGCCGGGTCCGCCGTGGAAGGTGGCCCAGGTTCCGTCCTCGCGCTGCTCCCCGCGGATGAACAGGGCGGCGGCGCGGGTGGTGTCCTCGTCGCGGATGCCGAGGAACTGACGCAGCAGCAGGTCCTCGGCGTCCATCGTGACGTTGGTCTCGAGGTCGCCCTTCCACCAGCCCTGGTCGTGCTGTTGGGCCAGGAGGAGGTCGGTGGCGCGCCGCACGGCGCGGGCGGCGATGTCGGGAACCCCGGCCGCCTCGGGGACGTCGTTGTCGTTTTCGCTGGCCGCGGTCACGCGGGGCGGCAGAGCCGCCCCGGTGCTTCCGTCGGTCGTCGCTGTCATGGCTTCCCCTTCGTGCAGTCCTGCGAGGTGCGTCTGCTGTGGGTCCGCCGTCGGCCGGTGCCGTTCTCCCCGCAACACCGGCCGGCGACTACGCGAGGGCTATTCGACCGATAGTGATCATCTCTTTCGTACGACGACGAAGTCCGCGAGCGCCGTGAACTGTTCCCGCACCCGGTCGGGCATGTCCACGGCGTCGAGGGCCTCGATGGCGATGGTGTGCTGACGGCGTGCCTCGCCGGCGGTCCACTCGCGGCCGCCGGCCTCCTCGATGAGTGCGGCACGGGCCGCGAACTCCTCCTCGGAGAAGTTCGCGAAGTCACTGCCCCCGGCGTCCGCCGCGAGGATCTCGCCGAGTCGCCGGGAGGCGGGGCCGTCCGCCGCGAGTGCGGCCACGACCGGGAGGGACTTCTTGCGCTGGCGCAGGTCGCTCCAGGCCTGCTTGCCGGTGGCCTCCGGGTCGCCCCAGATGCCGAGGAGATCGTCGACGGCCTGGAAGGCGAGGCCGAGGTGGTATCCGTACGTCTCCAGCGCGTCGGCGGTGCGGTCGTCGGCGCCGCCGAGCACCGCGCCGATGGAGCTGGCGCAGGCGAGCAGGGCGCCGGTCTTGTTGCCCTCCATCTCCAGGCATTCCTCGACGCTGACGCGGTCGCGGTGCTCGTAGGAGATGTCCTGGGCCTGGCCGTCGATGAGCGCGCGGCTCGCGGTGGTGAGGCGGCGGGCGGCGCGGCCGGCCTCGGCGGTACCGAGTTCCAGCAGCACCTCACCCGCCAGGGCGAACAGGGCGTCGCCGACCAGGATGGCCTGGGCGGGGCCGTGCACCTTCCAGACGGTGTCGCGGTGCCGGCGCTGTTCGTCGCCGTCCATCAGGTCGTCGTGCAGCAGCGAGAAGTTGTGGACCAGTTCGACGGCGACCGCTCCGGGGACGCCGGTCCCCGGAGCGGCCCCGGGCACCTCGGCGGACAGCACGGCGAGCGCGGGGCGCACGGCCTTGCCGCCGTCACCGTCCGCGGGCCGGCCCTGGGCGTCGATCCAGCCGAAGTGGTAGGCGGCAACCGAGTTCATGGGAGGTGCCAGGCGGTCGACGGCCGCCCGCAGTACCGGCGTGGCCAGGGTCCGCCCGCGCTCCAGGAGCGCGGGCACGTCCACCGCGGTCCTTCGAGCGGCCTGCGGGGCCGGGGGCACAGTGGGCACAGTCTCTCCTCTTGTTGCGGTACCGGGAGTGCGGGAACCTGCCGCACCGCTCCGTTGCAGCATCAGGCCGCCTCCTCGATCGCGAAGAGGTGGCGGGGGCGGGGCCGGCCGAGGGCGTCCAGCGCGGCGTCCGCCGCGCCGACTCCACTGCGGACCGCGCCCTCCATGGTCGCGGGCCACCCGGTGGCGGTCCACGCTCCGGCCAGGCACAGGCCGGGGGCCTTGGTGCGGGCGCCGGGCCTGAGTCGTCCGACGCCGGGGGCGGGAGCGAACGTGGCGGCGCGCTCCCGGGTGACGAAGAAGTCCTCGACGCGGGCGCCCCGCGTGCGCGGCAGCAGCCGCTCCAGTTCGGGCAGGTAGCGCTCGCGCAGGGCGGCGACCGGCTCGTCGATGTCGGCCTGGGCGACCGACTGGGACAGCGCCAGATACTGGCCGCGCCGCAGACCGGAGGCCTCGGTGCGGTCGAAGACCCACTGCACGGGTGTGCCGAGGGCCGCGAAGAAGGGCCGTGCGAGCACCTGACGGTCGTAGACCACGTGAACGTTGAGAATCGGTGCGGTGCCGATGCCGAGGAGTCGCTCGGGGGCGTCGAGCGCGCCCTCGGGCAGAAGGCCGTACGCCTCGCGCTGTGGCACGGCGAGAACGACCGCGTCGGCCCGGACCGTCTCGCCGGGAACCGAGACGCTCCACCCTCCCCCTCCGTGGGCAGAGACGGAGGTGACCCGTGTACGGACCTCGGTACGCACGCCCGCGGAGTCGAGCGCTGTGCGGGCGAGCCGGTCGTGCAGTTCACCCAGCGGCACCCGGGCCCACCCGATGTCGGCCGCCGCAGCGTCGGACAGCAGGCCGGTCTTGAACACCATCGCGGCGAGCGACAGGGACGTGTCGGCCGCGACCGCGTTGAGGGTGGCGACCCCGACCAGGTCCCACAGTGCCTCGACGGCCCGCGCCGACTGGCCGTGCGCGGCCAGCCAGCTGCCGAAGTCCTGGGTGTCCAGGGCCGGGTCGGCGAGGTCGAGCCCCTTCAGCGCGAGTGCGGCCCGGCCCACTGCGGCCCGGTCGGCGAGCGACAGATGCGGATACGTGGCGAGGCTGCGCCCCAGGTGCAGGGGCACGGGCAGGGCGTCGCGCCGCAGCCTGCCGAGCCGCCGCCCCTCGGGGCGCGCGACGTCGAGCACGGGCACGTCGAGACGGTCCTGCAGCGGTGCCAGGGCCGCACCCCCGATCCGGTCGAGGAACCAGCGGTAGGCCGTGCAGCAGCGCATGTACACATGCTGGCCGTTGTCGACGGTCAGGTCGCCGCGGCGGAAGGAGAAGGCGAGACCTCCCAGGCGCGGCCGGCCTTCGAGCAGGGTGACGCGCACGTTGGCGTCGGCGAGTGCGAGCGCGGCGGTGACGCCGGCGAGCCCGCCGCCGACCACGACGGCGTGCCGTCCTGCCGGGACCGGTTCGTCCGTGCGCGGCCCCTCGGTGCGTGTGCCGTGGCTCATGCGCCCTCCCCCGACCGGCCGGGCTGCTTCAGCGGTGCACGACCGGCCGTCTCAGGGGGGGACGCGACGTCGTGGCGGAGGGTTGCCTGCCGCTTTCCGCCGGGGAGCGGGGTGTCCATCAGGTGCGCCTCCTGACGGTCCGCCGGGTCACGTTCCGGGTGTCCAGCCCGGACAGGCCGCGCACCGCGACGTAGGCCTTCTCGCGTCCGGGCAGGGAGACCCGGCCGCGCAGCACGGCCCCGGGGTCGCGCTCGATGCGGTCCAGAAGACGGCGGTAGATGCCGGCCATCGCCGCCACGCAGGCGCCGCTGCGCCGGTCGAGCATGGGGAGCAGCCGGTAGCCCTCGGCGAAAAGGGCGCGGGCCCTGCGCACCTCGAAGTGCACCAGGCCCGCGAAGTCGGAGCCCTCCGGTGGCGTCGCCCCGCCGAACCCGGCCGAGCAGCCGAACTTGGCCAGGTCGTCCGCGGGCAGATAGGTGCGCCCGCCCTCGGCGTCCTCCCGGACGTCCCTGAGGATGTTGGTCAGCTGCAGCGCGAGCCCCAGCGTGTCGGCGTATTCGGGGGCGCGCTCGACACCGCGCGCGCCGGGTTCCGTGCCGAACACGCCGAGCGAGAGCCTCCCGATGGCGCCCGCGACACAGCGGCAGTAGACCTTGAGGTCGTCCCAGGTCTCGTAGGTCTCACCGCGTACGTCCATCCGGACGCCGTCGATGAGTTCGTCCAGTCCGCCGAGCGGGATCGGGAAACGGGTGGCGGCGTGTGCGAGGGCGACCGCCACCGGGTCGGTGTCGTCCTCGTCGACCGCGCCGTCGCGGATCCGGGAGAGCAGCGCCCGGGTGTCCTCCAGCCGGGCGGCCTTGACGTCGTCGGCCAGCGTGCCGTCGCCGATGTCGTCGACCCGCCGGGAGAACGCGTACAGCGCCGACATGGCGCGCCGCTCCGGTGCCGGCAGCAGCCGGATGCCGTAGGCGAAGTTGCGTGCCTGCTGTCCGGTGACGGTCTCGCAGTAGCTGTAGGCGGCGAGTACCGGTGCGGACGCGGGTGGTTGCGACGCCACGGTCCGGATCACCCCTTTCCTCGCAGAGTCACGCCCGCCTCGCGCAGCAACTGGAGCTTGCCGGGCTTCGGGGGGCCGGGGAGTACGTCGTATTCGGCGGCGGCGATCGCCCGGACCGCCGCCCTTCCTCCCGCCACGAACCCCGCGAGCAGCAGTCTGAGCCTGCCGTGGACGCTGCCCACCAGGGGGGCGCCTTCATTCAGCAGGTGCTGGGCGCGTTGAGCCTGGTACGCGACGAGTGCGCGCACCGATGCGCCGGCGGTGGGTGCGGCGAGGTCCGCCTCCCGGACACGGAAGAGCCTCATGTCCGTGGCGGGCAGGTAGACGCGGTCGCGGCCGAGGTCCTCGGCGACGTCCTGGAGGTGCTCGACGATCTGCAGGGCCGTGCAGATCGCGTCGGAGCGGCGGATCCGCTCCGGGGTGGCGGTCCCGGTCACGGCGAGGACGAGACGGCCGACGGGGTTGGCCGACAGCTCGCAGTAGGCGAGCAGATCGTCGTAGGTCTCGTAGCGCTGGACGAGCTGGTCCTGGCGGTTCGCGGCGATCAGGCCGAGGAAGGGCTCGGGGGTCAGCGCGTGGCGGCGGACCGTGGGCAGCAGCCTGCGCAGCAGCGGGTGCCGCGGCTCCGGGCCGGACGGGTCGAACACCCGGTGGAGATCGGCTTCGAAGGCGTCCAGCAGGAGCAGCCGGTCCGCCGCCTCGTCCTCCCGGACCCCGAGGAGGCGGGCGTCGGCACCACCGGGAGCCAGGTCGCCGTCACCGATGTCGTCGACCAGTCGGGCGAAGCCGTACACGGCCATGAGGTCGTCCCGCCAGGATCTGGGCAGGAAGAAGGGGGCCACGGGGAAGTTCTCGGCTGCGGCCTTGTCCAGCGTGGCTCGCTCGACGTCGACGGCGGGCGCCGCGGCGGGGGGCGTCATCGTGGACTGCCCGGGGCGGGGACGGCACATGCTGCGTTCAGCCGGGGAGTTTCCGTAGCCATTGCCGTCACGTCTCCCGTTCTACACTGCTGACCCAATGCACACTATTTCGGACACGCCGCCCAGGTTTTCACCCGGCGGTATCGCTGGATGGTGTCGGGCATTATGGCCCTGATTGCCGTCTTTCGGGACCGGTACAGCTTACGTTGTACAACGCGGTGCACATCGTCGGGGGTCTCCGGGCACCACGGCAACACGCCGATCGGTGTCAGCATTCCGCCCGGCGGCAGGAGTCGACGCCTCCCTCGCGGACGCCGGGCCCCGCCGGACAGTTCCGGTGGGGCCCAGGGTGCGTCGTGGCAGTACCGGGCTACTTCCCCGTGAACTTCTCGTATTCCTTGAGCACCTCGTCGGTCGGCCCGTCCATGCGCAGCTCACCGCGCTCCAGCCACAGCACGCGGTCGCAGGTGTCGCGGATCGACT
>NZ_JBVIIM010000065.1:0-8779 GCF_055569765.1 Streptomyces sp. NPDC031365
CCTCCTTCGTCGTCCCGCCCTTGTCCGGGTGCCCACCCCACCGGGTCCGCTCTGGGGGGGGGGGGGGGGGGGGGGGGGGGGGGGGGGGGGGAAACCCCCCCCCCCCCCCCCCCCGCGACATCACCTGTGCCGCCGCGTCCTCCTCGGGCGCCCCGCGCCGCTCCGCCGTGCCCATCAACGTGTCACTCCCCACCGCCGGCAAGACCGCTTACTCGTGTCCGAGGACCCGACTCCCCAGCGGCTGCCCGGCTTGCGCTGTTTTACGCCGCCCAGATACGGGACACGGCTCCTGTGGCCGATTCCGCCCCCATTTCCCACAGAGAAGGACGAACGGCACCTCGTGAAGATTCCCGAATGGGAAAGAAATCGGCCAACCGCACTCGGCCGCCCGGGGAGTCGGCCCACGAGGCGGGTCCCGAATTCCGGGAGGCAATCTCCCGCAATGGCCGGACAACTCCCCATCTCCCGCCACGGGCACGGAACTACAGCTTCCGGACGCGTCTTCGAGTTGTCCCCCGTGCGGTAGTAGGCTCGCGCCGTTTGTTGACGCACATGTGTACCCCCGGTCGACCGGGGGCCGAGCTGGGGGAGGCCATGCGCTTTCGCGGGAAGTCCATCCGCCGGAAGATCGTGGCGCTGCTTCTCGTGCCGTTGGTGTCCCTGACCACGATCTGGGCTTTCACCACCGTGCTCACGGGCCGCGAGGCAAGCCATCTGTTCGACGTGTCGTCCGTGATGGAGGAGGTCGGTTACCCCGTCGAGGACACTGTGCGCGTCCTCCAGCAGGAGCGCCGGCAGACCCTCGTCCATCTCGCCGACCCCCGCGCCTCCGACGGACTCGCCGCACTGCGGCGCAGCCGCGCCGCCACCGACAAGGCCGTCGACGCCGTCCGGAAAAGCGCGGCCGACGCCGATGTGCGCGAGGCCATGCACGACGACTCCGGTGAACTGAGCGCCGTGCTGGAGTCCTTCAACGGCATCGAGTCCCTCCGCCGCAGCGTCGAGGACGGCACCGTCAACCGCTCCCAGGCTCTCGACCTCTACAACCGGCTGGTCGACCCCTGCTACGTGCTGCTGGCCAATCTGCACGTGGTCGACGACGTAGAGCTCGACAAGCAGTACCGGGCCCTCGTCAGCCTCGCCCGCGCCCGCGAACTGCTCTCCCGCGAGGACGCCCTCCTCGGCTCCGCACTGATCGTCGGCAAGCTGTCCCGCGCCGAGGTACGGGACATCTCCGACCTCGTCGCCCAGCGCACCCTGCTGTACGACGCCGGTCTGCCGCAGCTGCCCGCAGCCGAACGCGACCGCTACGAAACCTTCTGGAAGAACGCCGCGTCGGCCCCTCTGCGCGTGGGCGAGGAGGCCGCCGTCTCCTCCGGCACCGGGCCGCCCCGTGGGATCACCGCGAAGAGCTGGGACACCGCCGCCGGCAATGTGCTCGCCGAACTCGGCACCCTCAACGACCGGGCCACCGACCGCTACCAGGACCGGGTCCGCCCCGTCGCCATGGGCGTCATCGCCCAGGCCGTCATCGCCGGCGTTCTTGGACTGATCGCCCTCGTGGTCTCCCTCTTCCTCTCCGTACGCGTCGGCCGCGGGCTCATCCGCGACCTCCGGCAGCTGCGCCTGGAGGCCCACGAGGCGTCCGGTGTGCGGCTGCCCAGCGTGATGCGCCGCCTCTCGGCCGGCGAACAGGTCGACATCGAGACCGAGGTCCCGCACCTGGAGTACGACAAGAACGAGATGGGAGAGGTCGGCCAGGCCCTCAACACCCTCCAGCGCGCCGCCGTGGAGGCCGCGGTAAAACAGGCCGAACTGCGCTCCGGTGTCTCCGAGGTGTTCGTCAACCTCGCCCGCCGCAGCCAGGTCCTGCTGCACAAGCAGCTCACCCTGCTGGACAGCATGGAGCGCAGGACCGAGGACACCGAAGAACTCGCCGACCTCTTCCGCCTGGACCACCTGACCACCCGCATGCGTCGGCACGCCGAGGGCCTGGTGATCCTCTCCGGCGCCGCACCCTCCCGGCAGTGGCGCAAGCCCGTCCAGCTCATGGACGTCGTACGCGCCGCCGTCGCCGAGGTCGAGGACTACGAGCGCATCGAGGTCCGTCGCCTGCCGAGGGTCGCCGTCACCGGACCTGCCGTCGCCGACCTCACCCATCTCGTGGCCGAACTGCTGGAGAACGCCACGGTGTTCTCCCCGCCGCACACCGCCGTCCAGGTCGTGGGTGAGCGGGTGGCCAACGGTTTCACGCTGGAGATCCACGACCGCGGGCTCGGCATGGCGGCCGACGCGCTTCTCGACGCCAATCTCCGGCTCGCCGAGACTCCGGAGTTCGAACTCTCCGACACGGACCGGCTCGGACTGTTTGTGGTCAGCCGTCTCGCGCAGCGTCAGAACGTCCGGGTCTCCCTGCAGCCCTCCCCATACGGCGGGACCACCGCGGTCGTCCTCATCCCCGACGCCCTGCTGACGGACGACATACCGGACACCAATGGCGTCGGCTTCCGCCTCGACCGACCCCAGCGTTCCCAGGACAGGGAACCCGAGGAGAGCCGCCGTGCGGCGCTCTCCCAGGTGCCCGTACAACTACCGCGACTGCCCGCCTCGGTGCTGGACGGTCCGGTCGAACTGGAAGCCCCTGTCGACCTGGACTCCCTCGACGGCTTGCCCGGCACGCTGGGCGACGAGGACGGCGAGCACGGCGGGCTCTTCCGTCCCCGCCGCTCCCTCTCCGCCACCAAGGACGAGCGGTCCGGCCGCAGTGACGAGCCCCACCGCCCGACTCCCGGCACCGCGCGGGACCCGGACACGCACGACCGGACGAGCGCCCCGGCTCCGCTCACCCGCAGGGCGACACCCAAGCTGGTCAGCTCCCACGGACGCCCGGTCCGCGACCAGAGCGCCCGCGGGGAGCGGGCCGACGAGGACGGGACAGCCACCTCGCCCGCCCGTCCCGAGCTGGAAGCCGCGCCTCCGCTGCCCGCCCGACGCCGCGGCGAGGATGCCGCAGCAGCTCCGGGGGCCGGCCGTCCGGGCTCGGAGCCCCTGGCCCCGCTCCCCGCCCGCCGCCGCGCCGAACGGGTCTCCTCCGGCCTCGAGCGCGAAGAACCGGATGCCGAGACACCACCGCCCCTTCCCGCCCGCCGACGGTTCGCAGATCCCGCCCGCCCCGGGGCCGACGCCGCGGAGCACACCGGCGCTCCCGATTTCGCGGCCGGCCCTCCCCGGCGCCCTCGCCGCCCCGCGACCACAGCGAGCGGACCCGACGACTCCCCGACGGCCGCCGACGGGACGGACGCCGTTGGCGGATCGCTGCCCCGGCGGGTACGGCAGGCCAGCCTGGCCCCGCAGCTCAAGCGCAGTGCCGAACCGCGGAACGAGGGCGCGGCCCAGCCCGTTGAACGGGACGCGGACGAAGTACGCAGCCGCATGGCCTCGCTGCAGCGCGGCTGGCAGCGCGGCCGCGAGGAGAACGCTGCGGGTGACGAAGCCGACAGCGGCGCAGCACCACGACGAACGACTAAGGGGGACGGTCGATGACCGCACCGAGGGCCACCGGCCACACCGCTACCGACAAGGGGGAGCTGAACTGGCTCCTCGACGACCTGGTGGACCGCGTCGCCAGCATCCGCAAGGCGATCGTGCTCTCCGGCGACGGCCTGCCCACAGGCGCCTCGAAGGACCTGACCCGGGAGGACAGCGAGCACCTGGCCGCCGTCGCCTCCGGATTCCACAGCCTCGCCAAGGGCGTGGGCCGTCACTTCGAGGCCGGCGAGGTGCGCCAGACCGTCGTCGAACTCGACGAGGCATTCCTGTTCGTCACCGCCGCCGGCGACGGGAGCTGTCTCGCCGTCCTCGCGGATGCCGACTCCGACGTCGGACAGGTGGCCTACGAGATGACCCTCCTCGTCAAGCGGGTCGGTGTGCATCTGGGCGCCGCACCGCGCACCGATCTGCCCTCGGGCGGGTAGTGAGATGACATGAGCGCTGACGGTCAGGGTAGAAGCCACTGGTTCGACGACGAGGCCGGACCGGTCGTCCGTCCGTACGCCATGACGCGGGGCCGCACCACCAGTGCGGCCCAGCACCGCCTGGACCTGATCGCGGTGGTCGTCACGGAGCCGCACGCGGACGATCCTGAGGACGATCCCACCCTCTCCCCGGAGCACGTGGACATCGTCGGCCTGTGCCGCGACACCTCCCAGACGGTCGCCGAACTCGCCGCAGAACTCGACCTGCCGATCGGAGTGGTCCGGGTCCTCGTCGGAGATCTGGTGGACTCCGCATTCGTCCATGTGAACCGGCCTGTACCCCCGGCCGAGCTGCCGGACGAGAGTATTCTGCGCGACGTGATCAACGGCCTCCGGGCGCTGTGACCGGCGCGGAAGCGGGGTATTGACGTGACAGGCTGGCAGTTCTGGGTCGACCGAGGCGGCACCTTCACCGACATTGTCGCGCGGCGCCCCGACGGCCGGCTGCTCACGCACAAGGTGCTGTCCGACAACCCGGCTCCGGAGCACCCCCGTCCGGGCGAGAGCCGGAGGACTTTCCGTACGGACGCGGCAGTCGTCGGCGTCCGGACGCTGATGGCCGGATCCGACGACCCCGTGGACGCCGTGCGCATGGGAACCACGGTCGCCACGAACGCCCTCCTCGAACGCACGGGCGAACGAACGCTGCTGGTCGTCACTCGCGGCTTCCGCGACGCTCTGCGCATCGCCTACCAGAACCGCCCCCGCATCTTCGCCCGCCGTATCGACCTGCCTGAACCGTTGTACGAACGAGTCGTCGAGGTGGACGAACGCCTCGCGGCCGACGGCACCGTCCTGCGGCCCCCCGACCTGGACGCCCTCACCGGACCACTGCGACAGGCGTACGACGACGGGATCCGGGCCGTCGCCGTCGTCTGTGTGCACAGCCATCTCCACCCCGCGCACGAACAGCAGATCGGGGACCTGGCCGCCCGTGTCGGCTTCCCGCAGATCTCGCTGTCCAGCGAGGTCAGCCCTCTGATGAAGCTCGTCCCGCGCGGCGACACCGCCGTCGTCGACGCCTACCTCTCGCCCGTGCTGCGCCGCTACGTCCGCCACGTCGCCGACGAACTCAGAGATGTACGGCTGATGTTCATGCAGTCCAACGGCGGTCTCACCGAAGCCGGGCAGTTCCGGGGCAAGGACGCCATCCTCTCCGGACCGGCCGGCGGCATCGTCGGCATGGCACGCATGTCGCAGCTCGCCGGATTCGACCGGGTCATCGGCTTCGACATGGGCGGCACCTCCACCGACGTCTCCCACTTCGCCGGCGAGTACGAACGCGTCTTCACCACACAGATCGCCGGAGTCCGGCTCCGCGCGCCCATGCTCGACATCCACACCGTCGCCGCCGGCGGCGGCTCGGTCCTGCACTTCGACGGCTTCCGCTACCGCGTGGGACCGGACTCGGCGGGCGCGACCCCGGGCCCCGCCTGCTACCGGCGAGGCGGCCCGCTCGCCGTCACCGATGCCAACGTCATGCTCGGCCGTATCCAGCCCGCCCACTTCCCGGCCGTGTTCGGCCCGGACGGCGACCAGCCCCTCGACGTCGCGCTGGTCCGCGACCGCTTCACCGCCCTCGCCCGTGAGATCCACGAACAGACCGGCGACGACCGCACTCCCGAAGAGGTCGCCGAGGGCTACCTGCAGATCGCCGTCGCCAACATCGCAGGCGCGGTGAAGCGGATCTCCGTCCAAAAGGGCCGCGACATCACCCGGTATGCCCTCACCACCTTCGGCGGGGCGGGTGGACAGCACGCCTGCATGGTCGCCGACTCCCTCGGCATCCGCACGGTCCTCGTCCCGCCCATGGCGGGTGTCCTGTCCGCACTCGGCATCGGCCTCGCCGACACCACGGCCATGCGGGAGCGGTCCGTCGAAGCCCCACTGGAGACCGCCGCGATGCCCGGCGTCCAGATGACCGCCGGCGAACTGGAAAAGGCCGCCCGCGCCGAACTCCTCGCCGAGGACGTCCCCGAGGAGCGGATCGAGGTCACCCGGCGTGCCCAGCTGCGCTACGACGGCACCGACACCACCCTCACCGTCGAGCTGACCGAGCCCCACACGATGCGGCGCTCCTTCGAAGAACGTCATCGCGCCACGTACTCCTTCACGCTCGACCGCCCGATCGTCGTCGAAGCCCTCTCCGTCGAAGCCACCGGCATCACCGAACCCCCCGCTCTCTCCGCCCTCGCTCCCGGCCAAGGCCTCCCTGTACACGGCGCCGGGGCCCCGAGGACCGTCCGCCTCCACACCGGCGGCACCTGGCGCGACGCACCCCTCCACCGCCGCGAGCACCTTCCTCCCGGCGAAACCGTCACCGGCCCGGCGATCATCACCGAGTCGGGTGCGACGACCGTCGTCGACGACGGCTGGCGGGCCACGGCGAGGGACGACAGGCATCTGGTCATGGAACGCATCGCGGTTACGCAGAGTTCCGACATCGGCACGGGAGTCGACCCGGTTCTGCTCGAGGTCTTCAACAACCTCTTCATGTCGATCGCCGAACAGATGGGCGCCCGCCTCGAATCCACCGCCCAGTCCGTCAACATCAAAGAGCGCCTGGACTTCTCCTGCGCCCTCTTCGACCCCGACGGAAACCTGGTGGCCAACGCCCCGCACATCCCCGTCCACCTGGGCTCGATGGGCACCAGCGTCAAAGAGGTCATCCGGCGGCGGTCCCAGACCATGCGCCCCGGCGACACCTACGCCGTGAACGACCCCTACCACGGGGGCACCCATCTGCCCGACGTCACCGTGATCACCCCGGTCTTCGGCACCGGGCCCGCCGACGACACGGAGAGTGACCGGAGGGTCCTCTTCTATGTCGCCTCACGCGGCCACCACGCGGAGATCGGCGGTATCGCCCCCGGCTCCATGCCGGCCGACAGCCGCACCATCGACGAGGAGGGCGTCCTCTTCGACAACTGGCTGCTCACCGAGAACGGCCGCTTCCGCGAGGAGGAAACCCTCCGCCTGCTCACCGAGGCCCTCCACCCCTCACGCAACCCCGCGACCAACCTCGCCGACCTGCGCGCCCAGATCGCCGCCAACCACAAAGGCGTCGACGAGGTCGGCCGCATGATCGAGAGCTTCGGCCTCGATGTCGTCCAGGCCTATATGAAGCACGTCCAGGACAACGCCGAAGAGGCGGTACGCCGCGTCATCGACGCCCTCGACGAGGGCGAGTACGCCTACGAGACCGACGCGGGCGCCGTCATCCGCGTAAGCGTCCGGGTGGATCGCGAGAACCGGACCGCGACCATCGACTTCACCGGCACGTCGGCCCAGCTGTCCACCAACTTCAACGCCCCCTTCTCGGTGGTCAACGCCGCCGTCCTGTACGTCTTCCGCACCCTGGTCGCCGACGACATCCCGCTCAACGACGGCTGCCTGCGCCCGCTGAGAATCATCGTCCCGCCCGGCTCCATGCTCGCGCCCGAACCGCCGGCCGCCGTCGTCGCGGGCAACGTGGAGACCTCCCAGGCCGTCACCGGCGCCCTCTACGCGGCCCTCAGTGTCCAGGCGGAGGGCTCCGGCACCATGAACAACGTCACCTTCGGCAACGCACGCCACCAGTACTACGAGACCGTCGCCTCCGGTTCGGGCGCCGGGAACGGCTTCCCCGGCGCGTCCGTCGTGCAGACCCACATGACCAACTCACGGCTGACCGATCCCGAGATCCTGGAGTGGCGACTGCCCGTCCGCCTCGAGGAGTTCGCGGTGCGCCGAGGCAGCGGAGGATCCGGACGGTGGCACGGCGGGGACGGAGCCGTGCGCCGGATCCGCTTCCTGGAACCCATGACCGTCTCCACGCTGTCCCAGCACCGCAGGGTGCCCCCGTACGGCATGGCAGGCGGCGCGCCCGGAGCGCCGGGCGCCAACCGGGTGGAGCGAGCGGACGGCACGGTCACCCGGCTCGCCGGCAGTGACTCGGCGGACGTCGGCACCGGCGATGTACTCGTCATCGAAACCCCCGGCGGCGGGGGATATGGCCCGCCGTCCGAACCCCCATCAAGCAGGAGAAGAGATCGATGATCTTCGGGCGTTCTGAGCGCGGCAAGCCCCCGGTCGAGCCCGTCACGCTCAAGATCCTGGTGGCCGGCGGCTTCGGCGTGGGCAAGACCACGCTCGTCGGCGCGGTCAGCGAGATCAGGCCGCTGCGCACCGAGGAACTCCTCACCGAGGCAGGGCGTCCGGTCGATGACACCAGCGGTGTGGAAGCGAAGAACACCACGACCGTCGCCATGGACTTCGGCCGCATCACGCTCCGCGAGGACCTGGTGCTGTACCTCTTCGGCACACCGGGCCAGGAGCGGTTCTGGTTCATGTGGGACGAACTGTCCGAGGGTGCCCTCGGAGCCGTCGTCCTCGCCGACACCCGGCGTCTGGAGGACTGCTTCGCCGCCATCGACTACTTCGAGCGGCGCTCCATACCGTTCCTCGTCGGCGTCAACCGCTTCGACGGGGCCGCCCGCTACCCGCAAGAGGACATCCGCCGGGCCCTCGACCTCGACGAGCACGTACCCCTGCTGATGTGCGACGCGCGGGACCGCGAATCGGTCAAGGAGATACTCATCGGGGTCGTCCAGCACGCCATGGCACAGGCCTCGCAGCGGCGGGCGGTCACCACCTGAGGAGACGGCGGGCGCGGGGGGGGGGGGGGGGGGGGGGGGGGGGGGGGGGGGGGGGGGGGGGGGGGGGGGGGGGGGGGGGGGGGGGGGGGGGGGGGGGGGGGGGGGGGG
>NZ_JBVIIM010000066.1:0-8745 GCF_055569765.1 Streptomyces sp. NPDC031365
ACCGCCATGGCCCAGGACAGCCTCGACGGCCTCACCCAGGAGGGAGCCGCACCGCGGTTCATCACCCTCCTGCGCCCCGACCGCCCCGAGGCGGACGCGTTGGCCGACGCGGTGAGCACCGCGTACACGCACGGTGTCGGCGTCGATCTCGGCGCTGTGCTGGGGGCCCCCGCCGGGCCGGCCGACCTGCCCACCTACGCGTTCCAGCGCGAGCGCTACTGGCCCGTCCCGGCCCAGGAACCTCGGAGGCCCCTCTGGCTGGGCGGTGCGGCCGGGACCTCCCGCGTCGACGATCTGGTCTACCGGGTCGACTGGGAGCCGGTCTCCCTGCCCGCGACGGACCTCGCAGGCCGCCGCGTCCTGGTGCAGGGCACCGGGGACGAGGCTTCCGGCGTGGCGCGGGCACTCGCCGAGGCGGGCGCCGACGTGGTGCGCAGCGGCAGTGGTGAGGCCGAGGCGCTGACGGAGGCCGTCGGCTCGGGAGCGCCTCTCGACGCGCTGGTCACCTGCCCCGGGACACCGGCAGCTCTGCTGGCCCTGGTGCAGACGCTCGGAACACTGCGGATCGCGGCGCCTCTCTGGTGTGTCACGCGCGGCGCCGTGTCGGCCGCTCCGGGGGATGCGGCGCCCGATCCGGAGCTCGCCGAGATCTGGGGTCTGGGCCGTGTGGTGGCTCTGGAACGCGCCCAGAGCTGGGGCGGACTCGTCGACCTGCCCGGGGGAGAGGTGCCGGTGGCCGCGCTGTCCGCCGTGCTGGCCCGTGCCGGTTCCGAGGACCAGGTCGCGCTGCGCGACGGTGAGGTGCTCGGCCGACGACTCGTCCGCGCCGGCGCCGGTCCTGCCTCCGCGTCCTGGCGGGCTCCGTCGTCCGTGCTGGTGACGGGCGGTACGGGTGCGTTGGGTGCCCGGGTGGCGCGTTGGCTGGTGGAGCGGGGTGCGGAGCATGTGGTGCTCGTGGGCCGTCGGGGTGGTGCGGTGCCGGGTGCGGGGGAACTGGCGGCGGAGTTGGAGGAGTTGGGGGCGAGTGTGTCGCTGGTGGCGTGTGACGTGTCGGATCGTGGGGCGGTGGGGGGTCTGCTGACGAGGTTCCCGGTGTCGGCGGTGTTTCATGCCGCGGGTGTGCTCGACGACGGTGTGGTGGAGGCGTTGACGGCGGAGCGGCTCGCGGGTGTGCTGGCGCCGAAGGCGGTGGCCGCCGACCATCTGGACGAGGTGGCGCGTGAGCTGGGGCTCGAGCTGTCGGCGTTCGTGATGTTCTCGTCGTTCGCGGGGACGGTCGGAGGTGCGGGTCAGGGCAACTACGCCGCGGCCAACGCGCATCTGGACGCGCTCGCGGAACGTCGTCGTGCGCAGGGCCTGCCCGCCACCTCCATCGCCTGGGGCCCCTGGGCCGACAGCGGCATGGCCGCGGACGAGGCCGTGCTCGAACGGATGCGGCTCGCCGGTATGAGCCCTCTGCGGCCCGATGACGCCTTCTCCGTGCTGGAACGCTCACTCGCCGCCGGGAGCACGGTCGTCACCGTCGCGGACGTCGACTGGGAACGCTACGCGCCCGGGTTCACTGCGGCCCGCCCCAGCCCGCTGCTCGACTCGCTGCCCGAGGTCGCGAAGTCGACCGGGCGGGAGACGGTGGCGTCACCGGAGGAGTGGCTCGCGGGACTGCCCGCGAACCGGCGTGCGGAAGCCGTCCTCGACCTCGTCCGGACCCAGGTGGCCGCGGTGCTCGGCCACCGCGGGGACCGGTGGATCGCGGAGGACGAGGCGTTCAAGGACCTGGGATTCGACTCGCTCACCGCAGTGGAACTGCGCAACCGGCTCGGTGCCGCCACCGGGCTCTCCCTGCCCGCCACGGTGGTCTTCGACCATCCCTCACCGGGCCGGCTGGCGGCCTGTCTGCTCGAGGAGATGACGGGCCGGACCGGCGAAGGCGACGAGGAGTCGAGGATCCGCGAGGCCTTGGCTTCCGTGTCGCTCGAACGGCTGAGGGAGGCGGGACTGGTGGACATGCTGCTGAAGCTCGCGGGCGCCGACGACCCCCCGGCCCCGCAGCCGGACGGCGGCACGCAGGGAGACATCGACGAGATGGACGCCGACGCGCTCATCCGGCTGGCGATGGACGGCACGGAATCCTGACAGGCCGGCGGCACGGCAGAGACACGGGACACGACATCATGGTTGCATCGAACGAGAAGCTGCTCGAAGCGCTCCGCGCCTCCCTGAAGGAGACCGAACGGCTCCGCGAACAGAACCGCCGACTGGGCGAGGCCTCCCGCGAACCCGTCGCGATCGTCGCGATGGGGTGCCGGTTTCCCGGCGGTGTCGGCTCCGCCGGGGAACTCTGGGAGCTGGTGGTGGAGGGCCGCGACGCCGTCACGCCGTTCCCCAGCGACAGGAACTGGGACCTCGGAGTCCTGTTCGACGATGACCCCGACCGGCAGGGCTCCTCGTATGTCCGGGAGGGCGGTTTCCTGCACGACGCGGGCGACTTCGACGCGGCGTTCTTCGGCATCTCGCCGAGGGAGGCCCTTGCCATGGACCCGCAACAGCGTCTGCTCCTGGAGACCTGCTGGGAGACGCTGGAGGCGGGCGGCCTCGATCCGCAGACCCTGCGCGGCAGCCGGACCGGCGTCTTCGTCGGTTCCAACGGCGCCGACTACGGCACGATCCTGGTCGGTGGCCCCGAGCAGTCCGACGGCTACCTGGCCACCGGCAACGCCACCAGCGTCCTCTCCGGCAGGGTCGCGTACACGCTCGGCCTCGAAGGGCCGGCGCTGACCGTCGACACCGCGTGTTCCGCCTCGCTCGTCGCCCTGCACCTGGCGGCCCAGTCGCTGCGTCAGGAGGAATGCTCGCTCGCCCTGGCCGGCGGCGTGACCGTGATGTCCGCACCCACCGTCTTCACCGAGTTCTCGCGGCAGCGCGGACTCGCCCGCGACGGCCGCTGCAAGCCCTTCGCGGCGGCGGCCGACGGCACCGGCTGGGGCGAGGGCGTCGGTGTGCTGCTCCTGGAGCGACTCTCGGACGCCCGCCGCAACGGCCACCCGGTCCTCGCGGTGATCCGCGGCTCCGCCGTGAACCAGGACGGCGCCTCCAACGGACTGACGGCCCCCAACGGGCCCAGCCAGCGGTGGGTGATCGGGGCGGCACTCGCCAACGCGCGCCTGGCCCCGGAACAGGTCGACGCGGTCGAGGCGCACGGCACCGGCACGACCCTCGGCGACCCGATCGAGGCCCAGGCCCTGCTCGGAACCTACGGGCAGGGACGCCGCGACGGGCGGCCCCTGTGGCTGGGCTCGGTGAAGTCGAACATCGGGCACGCACAGGCTGCCTCCGGAGTCGCCGGCGTGATCAAGACGGTCATGGCGATGCGCCACGGTCTCCTGCCGAAGTCCCTGCACATCGACGAGCCGAGCGACAAGGTGGACTGGTCCTCCGGCGCCGTGTCGTTGCTCACCGAGACCCGGCCCTGGGAGACGGCGGGTGAACCGCGCCGCGCCGGCGTGTCCTCGTTCGGCATGAGCGGAACCAACGCGCACGTCATCCTTGAGGAAGGCGACCCGCGGGAGGATCACGACCGCTCCGCCGGGACGGGGACCGTGCGGCGGTCGCTGCCCTGGCTCCTGTCGGCCAGGTCGCCCGCCGCCCTGAAGGCTCAGGCGCGCCGGCTCCTCGCCCACGCCGAGGCCCACCCTGAGCTCACGACGGCGGAGGTGGCCCGCTCACTCGCCATGGGGCGCTCCCGCTTCGAGTACCGCGCCGTCGTCGTCTCCGAGGACCGCTCCGGATTCCTCCGCGCCCTGCAGGGGGTCGCGGCCGGTGAGCCGTCGGTGGGCACGGTGGCCGGCACGGCCATCGCGGGCACCAAGCCGGTGTTCGTCTTTCCCGGACAGGGCTCCCAGTGGGCGGGCATGGCCACCCGCCTCGCCGGCGAATCGCCGGTGTTCGCCGAACGCCTGGCGGAGTGCGCCCGTGCCCTCGAGCAGTTCACCGGCTGGCGACTCGAGGACGTGCTGGGCGACGAGGAGGCGCTGGCGCGCGTGGATGTGGTCCAGCCGGCCCTGTGGGCGGTGATGGTCGCCCTGGCGGCACAGTGGCAGTCCGTCGGAGTGACCCCAGCCGCTGTGATCGGCCACTCGCAGGGCGAGATCGCCGCCGCGGTGGTCTGCGGCGCGTTGAGCGTCGAGGACGGTGCCCGGATCGTGGCGCTCCGTTCCCGCGCGCTCCTCGCCCTCTCCGGCAGGGGAGGTATGGCGGCCCTGCCGGTCACGCCCGGGGAAGCCGCAGGGCTCCTCGAGGACGGCCTGTCGGTGGCCGCGGTGAACGGCCCCCGGTCGGTCGTGGTGTCCGGAGACACAGAGCCGCTCGAGAACCTGCTGACCCGGGTCGAGGGGGCCCGCCGGATACCTGTGGACTACGCCTCCCACTCGACGCACGTCGAGCAGATCGAGGAGGAGATACTCCAGGCCCTGCGAGGACTCCGGCCGGGCACGGCGGAGGTGCCGTTCCTGTCGACGGTGAGCGGGGAATGGCTGGACGGTGGCGAGCTGGACGGCGCGTACTGGTACCGCAACCTCCGCCACCCCGTGCGCTTCGAGGAGGTGATGTCCCGGCTGGCCGCGCAGGAGCACGTCTTCGTCGAAGTCAGCCCTCACCCGGTCCTGGTGCCCGCCGTGGAGTGTCCGGCGCTCGGCACGCTGCGCCGCGGCGAGGACGGTCTCGACCGTTTCCTGCTGTCCCTCGCCGAGGCGCATGTCCGCGGTGTCGCGGTCGACTGGGGCTCCGTGCTCCCCGAGGCCCGCACGGTCGGTCTCCCCACCTACGCCTTCCAGCGGGACCGCTTCTGGCCCCGCCCGAAGCCGCCGGCCACCACCAGCGCCGACCCGGCCGAGGCGGCCTTCTGGACGGCGGTCGAACAGTCCGACGTGGACTCCCTCGCCGGAGAGTTCCGTCCCGAGACGCTCGCCGCGCTGCGGGACGCGCTGCCGGAGCTGTCCGCGTGGCGCCGGGCCCACCGCGACCAGGGCGCCCTGGACTCCTGGCGCTACCGCGTCGGCTGGGTCCCCCTCGGTGCGGGGACGGCGGGCCCGCTCTCCGGCCGGTGGCTCCTGGTCACCGGCGCGGACGACGCCGAGGACCTGGCCGAAGCCCTGACGGCGGCCGGCGCCGAGGTGATCCGCCGCGGCCCCTCCGACGCACTCGACGCCGCCGGAGACCCGGAGGTGCGGGGTGTGGTCGCCCTGCCCCGTTCGGCGTCCGCCTTGCTCGAGCTGGTCCGGGGACTCGCAGACCAAGAACCGTCCGTGCGCCTGTGGTGCGTGACCCGCGGAGCGGTCTCGGCGACCCCGGGCGACCAGGCTCCCGACCCGGCGCTCGCCCAGCTCTGGGGCCTCGGCCGGGTGATCGCCCTGGAGATGGACCGCGTGTGGGGCGGTCTCGTGGACGTTCCCGCCACCCTCGACCCCGTGGCGGGCGCCGCCCTCGTACGCGTGCTGGGCGGGGCGGGCGGTGAGGACCAGGTCGCCGTGCGCGGCGGGACCGTCCTCGGCCGTCGCCTGCGCCGGTGCGCACCAGGGGCGGTCGCGGACCGCGGCCGCTGGCGGGCTCCGTCGTCCGTGCTGGTGACGGGCGGTACGGGTGCGTTGGGTGCCCGGGTGGCGCGTTGGCTGGTGGAGCGGGGTGCGGAGCATGTGGTGCTCGTGGGCCGTCGGGGTGGTGCGGTGCCGGGTGCGGGGGAACTGGCGGCGGAGTTGGAGGAGTTGGGGGCGAGTGTGTCGCTGGTGGCGTGTGACGTGTCGGATCGTGGGGCGGTGGGGGGTCTGCTGACGAGGTTCCCGGTGTCGGCGGTGTTCCATGCCGCGGGTGTGCTCGACGACGGTGTGGTGGAGGCGTTGACGGCGGAGCGGCTCGCGGGTGTGCTGGCGCCGAAGGCGGTGGCCGCCGACCATCTGGACGAGGTGGCGCGTGAGCTGGGGCTCGAGCTGTCGGCGTTCGTGATGTTCTCGTCGTTCGCGGGGACGGTCGGAGGTGCGGGTCAGGGCAACTACGCCGCGGCCAACGCGCATCTGGACGCGCTCGCGGAACGTCGTCGCGCGCAGGGCCTGCCCGCCACCTCCATCGCCTGGGGAGCCTGGGGGGAGACGGGCCTCGCCACACACACCGGAGTCGTCACGGACCGACTCTCCCGCGGCGGCATGAACGCCATGGCTCCCGACCTCGCCGTCGCCGCGCTGGAGCGGGCCTTGGCCGACGACGAGACGCACCTGGTCGTCGCCGACGTCCACTGGAGCCGCTTCGGCGAGTCCTTCCTCACCGGACGGCCCAGCCCTCTGCTCTCGGAACTCCCCGAGATCCAGGCCCTGTCAGCCGTACGGGAACAGCGGACGGCCGTCGGCGCGGGCAGCTTGCGGGACACCCTGCGAGGAAAGTCCGGCGAGGAACAGAAAGAGGCCGTGCTCGCCCTCGTGCGAGCCCAGGTGGCCGCCGTGCTGGGACACGGCACACCGGAGACGGTCGTCGACACGCTGGCCTTCCGCGACGCCGGGTTCGACTCGTTGACCGCTGTCGAACTGCGCAACCGGCTCGACGCCGTCACCGGAATGAATCTGCCGGCCACCCTGGTCTTCGACCATCCCACACCGGTGGCCCTGTCGGCCCATCTGCACCGCGAGATCTGCGCCCCGGCCCCGGACGACGGCCACGGCCCCGACGCGGACCTCGACCGTCTCGAAGGAGCACTGGAGCGTCTGGGAGCCGGCACGGCCGACCACACGCGGATCATGCTGCGCCTTCAGTCACTGGTGGCCCGCTGGCGCGACGACGACGGCGGCACGCCGTCCTCCGCGGAGCCCGCCAAGGACGACTTCGAGGCGGTCCTGGACGACGACGAACTCTTCGGTCTCCTCGGCGAGAAGTTCGGCATCGAATGACCGCCGGAGCCGCATCCGCCCACCACCGCGACCTTCCGAACGACAAGGCGGCACCCGTGTCCAACGAAGACAAGCTCCGCCACTTCCTCAAGCGGGTCTCCAGCGAACTGGAGAGGACCCAGGACCGCCTGCACGAGGTGGAGGCCCGCGACCGCGAGCCGATCGCGGTGGTCGCCATGAGTTGCCGCTTCCCCGGCGGTGCCGACACCCCGGAGGCACTGTGGGACCTGCTGGCGTCCGGCCGCGACACGGTCACCGGCTTCCCCACGGACCGGGGCTGGGACCTCGACCGTCTGCTGTCCGCGGATTCCACGGACTCCTCGTACGCCCGGCAGGCCGCGTTCCTGCACGACGCCGCCGAGTTCGACGCCGCGTTCTTCGGCATCCCTCCGCGCGAGGCGCTCGCTCTCGACCCGCAGCAGCGACTGCTCCTGGAGACTTCCTGGGAACTCCTCGAACGGGCGGGGGTCGACCCGACCGCCCTGCGGGGGAGCCGGACCGGCGTCTTCGTCGGCACCAACGGCCAGGACTACGCGCCCGTCGCCGTGAACTCCACGGACGATCTCGGCGGCCACATCATGACGGGGAACGCGGCCAGCGTCCTGTCCGGCAGGCTGTCGTACGTCTTCGGTCTCGAAGGTCCGGCGGTCTCCGTCGACACCGCCTGCTCGTCCTCCCTGGTGGCCCTTCACCTCGCCTGCCAGTCACTACGGCAGCGCGAGTGCGCGCTGGCGATCACCGGGGGCGTGACCGTGATGGCCATGCCCACGCTGTTCACGGAGTTCTCCCGGCAGGGCGGTCTTGCCGCTGACGGGCGGTGCAAGGCCTTTTCGGCGTCGGCGGACGGCACCGGCTGGGGCGAGGGTGTGGGGGTGCTGCTGTTGGAGCGGTTGTCGGACGCGCGGCGCGACGGGCACGAGGTCCTCGCGGTGATCCGCGGCTCCGCCGTGAACCAGGACGGCGCGTCCAACGGTCTGACGGCGCCGAGCGGTCCGGCGCAGCAGAAGGTGATCCGGCAGGCGCTGGTCAACGCGGGCCTCACCGGGGCCGACGTCGACGTGGTGGAGGCGCACGGCACCGGTACCACGCTCGGTGATCCCATCGAGGCGCAGGCGCTGCTCGCCACGTACGGGAAGGGCCGCGCCGAGGGCAGGCCGTTGTGGCTGGGCTCGCTGAAGTCGAACATCGGGCACACGCAGGCCGCGGCGGGTGTGGCCGGTGTGATCAAGATGGTGATGGCGATGCGGCACGGCATCCTCCCGAGGACGCTGCACGTCGACGAACCCACGCCTCATGTCGACTGGTCAGCAGGCGACGTCCGGCTCCTGACCGAGAACACGAACTGGCCCGCCGCCGGTGAACCGCGCCGGGCGGGTGTGTCGTCGTTCGGGATCAGCGGCACCAACGCCCACGTGATCCTCGAACAGGCTCCTGAGGTACCCGCCCCGGAGGGGGCCGTGGACCGGGCCGACGACCGCGGCGCGGTACCGATCCTGCTCTCGGCCCGCGACGAAGCAGGACTGCGCCGTCGCGCGGCCTCACTGCGCGGCTTCGCCTCCGACCGTGGGCAGGTGGCTCTTGTCGACCTCGCCTGGTCGTCCGCGACCACCCGTGCCGCGCTGGAACACCGGGCGGCCGTGGTGGCGGCCGACCGCGAGGAACTCCTGCGTCAGCTGACCGAACTGGCCGACGGCACGGCGCCGAGTGGTCTGCCCCCACGGCCGGGTCGTACCGCGTTTCTGTTCGGTGGGCAGGGGGCGCAGCGGTTGGGTATGGGGCGTGGGTTGTGTGAGGCGTTTCCCGTGTTCGCTTCGGTGTT
>NZ_JBVIIM010000067.1:0-8065 GCF_055569765.1 Streptomyces sp. NPDC031365
CCCCCCCCCCCCCCCCCCCCCCCCCCCCCCCCCCCCCCCCCCCCCCCCCCCCCCCCCCCCCCCCCCCCCCCCCCCCCCCCCCCCCCCCCCCCGGGGCCGCACCGGGCGGCCGCAGCACCGGCAAAAGGCCGGCCGCCCGCTCCCTCACCCCTTCGAGATCAGGAGACCCCCAGCATGCATGCTCACCGTCCCGCCGTCTTCGCCGCCCTCCTCGGACTGACCCGCGCCGCCAGCGCCGTCGGCGACTTCTGGATCCAGGACGACTTCTGTGCCCGGGTGAAGGGTGCCTCCGACGACCACCCGGTCACCTACGAGGACCCGGCCACGAAGGAGAAGACGACCCACGGCACGGCCGACGGCCGTATGGCCTGCCTGCACCACTGCCTGACCTACACGGCCACGCAGGCGATCGTCGCCGGGGCCGGCGCCCGCGCGCTCGGCATCCGAGTCCACCCGGCCGCCGCCGCGGCCGCGCTCGCCATCTCCTTCACGACCCACTACGCCGCGGACCGACGCGTCCCGGGCAAGGGTCTGCTGGAGCGGCTCGCCACCAAGACCGGCAAGGGCAACTTCTACAAGCTCGCCGACTTCGGCATGAACGGGGCCTTCCACCTCGACTCCGCCTGGCACCACGGCTGGGAAACGGTCGCCGCCGTGGTCGCCACCGCCAAGGCGACCACCCGATGACCAGCCGCACCCGCCTGGACCGGGTGCGCGCCTCGCTCGGCATCGCCCAGCTCGCCCTCCAGCAGATCGAGGACGACCTGAACGCCGACGACGTCGACGCCCGCGAGCTCGCCGCGATCCTGCGCGAGCTCCAGGAGGACATCGACGTCCCCGGCGGCCTCTTCCCGATGCTCGCCCAGGTGGTCAGCACCGCCGCACGGCGGGCGGAGCAGCTCGAACCCGACCGCGACGGCGACGCCTCCTGCCCCCTGCACGAGGCCGCCGCCCTGATCACCGACAACGCCGGGCAGCGCCTGAACTGGGCGGCCCGCTCCCTCGACCCGCAAGGAGACGACGCATGACCTCGGTGCTCTACCCGGACCTGCCGGAGAACGGGCTGATCGTGCTGATCGGTGCCTCCGGCTCGGGCAAGTCGACGCTGGCCCGCACCTGGCCGGCCTCCCAGGTCCTCTCCCTCGACGCCCTGCGCGGCACGGTCAGCGACGACCCCGGCCAGCAGGACGCCACGAGCGATGCCGCCGACGTCCTCAAGCTGATCCTGGAACGCCGGATGGCCCGCAAGCTCAACACGGTCATCGACGCCACCAACGTCGAACAGAGCGTGCGGGTGGAACTGGTGATGGCCGCCAAGCGGCACGGCATGCCGACCGTCGCGGTCATCGTCGCCACGCCGCTGCCGGTCTGCCTGGAGCGCCAGGGCCCGCGCCCGGCCAACCGGCGCGTGCCCGAGGACGTCGTCCGCGCCCAGCATCAGGCCATGGTCGCGTCCCATCAGCGGCTCGCGGCCGAAGGCTTCAACACGGTGGTCTTCGCTGACGCCCTGTACCGGCTGGAGCCGTTCCTGGAGCGGCTCTCGCAGGTGCGGGAGGCCGACCTCGGGCGTGACGGCAGCGAGGGCCTGGGCGACCTGTGGCTGGCCCGCCGCTTCTTCGGCCCGGAGATCCTGCCGCTGTGGCGGTGGCGGCCGGGCTCGGACCTGGTGACCGGCCGGGACCGCGTCGCGGAGATCCGCCTCGGTCAGCAGTACCTCACCCTCGCGCTGCGCGAGGACGTCGACGGCGAGGGCGACTTCGGCTTCGACATCTTGCTGCCGTGCCCCTTCGACCCGGAGTGCGACGGGCAGGCGTGGGCGCCGGCATACAGCGTCAGCTGCCTGTTCCGGGCGCTGACCGGCGCCATGGACAACGACCCGGACACCGTCTGCACCGTCCACGGCGACGGCGTGGACCAGGAGGCCGACGACCACGACCTCCAGGACGACGACCCCGAGGGCCGCGCCGACCTGGAAGCGCAGTACGCCGACGCGGTCCGCGCGTGAGGCGTACCGCCGCCACGCCGAACAACCCCACCCCACAGGGCGCCGGGATCACCCGGCGCCCGCCGTTACCCCAGGAAGGACATCCCGCCATGGGCATCACGATCACGAACACGTACGGCACCGCACACCACGTCAGCGACACCAACCCGGCCCACGTCACCAGCTGCGACTACTACCGGCTCCCCCTCGTCGGCACCATCGTCCCCGGGAACCCCGGCTACGAGGACATGGTCGACATGCTCAAGGAGAACGGCCACGACACCCGCCCCGAGGGATACGGGCTGATCTTCCTGGAGTCCGAGGAGTTCTCCGCCACCTACTTCGGGTCGATCGAGCAGATCGAGCAGTACAAGCGCGAGAACACCGACGGCGAGGCGACCTTCGACGCCTCGCAGGGCGTCATGTACGCCCAGTGGCCCCACGGCAAGGGCTGGGACGACTTCCTCCCCCGCACCTTCTGGAACGTCAAGGCCCGCGGCGGCATCGCGGACGGCGTCGGCCTCGTCACCGCCTTCGCGCACACCGAGATCCCGGGCGCGGAGGTCGTCGTCTTCGAGTTCGAAGGCAAGTGGCTTCCAATGAGCCGCAGCAGCTGGTCACCTACCACTGCACCGGCTGCCACCTGGACACCTTCCACGACTGCGGGCACGTCCACGAGAACACCGGCCCCAGCAGCCGCCGCTGGGCCGCCCGCCAGGCACGCCAGCACATCATCAGCGCCCACCGGCACGGCGTCGGCGACAAGCACAGCGCCTGCCGCCCCAACAACGGCGAGATGCTGCGCACCGTGAACGCGCTCGCCCGCGACATGTGGGGCACGACGGGCAACGCCCTCCCGGACACCGACGACGCGTACTGCGCCACCAAGGGCCCCTGCTCGATCATCCGCGAACTCCGTGCCGGAGTCCGCCCGCCCGTCTACCGCGCCTGACGGACGCTCCGTGCCGCCCCGGCCTCCGTGCGACGGAGACCGGGGCGGTCGCGGTGGTCCCTCAAGCAGCCAAAACCCGGGACCAGGACCAGAGAGGGATGGACGTCATGCCGAACCAGCAGGCCCACCGTGAAACCAGCGCGCAGCCGGACCGGACGGACTGGCAGCTCGCCCAGGAGTACCTGCATCGCGCCCGGTACGCCGACAGCGCCCGCCTCGCTGAACTGTTCACCGACGAGGAAGCCGCCCGGGCCACCGCGTACCTGGCCGCCCAGCACCCCGACGCGGACCGGCTGACCGCCATCGAGGCCCGGCTGAAGGCCGTTCCCGGCGGTTGGCGGCAGAGGGGCGGTGACACCGGCGTCATCGAGGACGGCGACGGCCGGCCTGTCGCCGTCCTCGGCACCAGCGGCGCCGAACACCTTCCGCTGGGGGAGTTCGTCGCCGCTGCCCCTGGCGACACCGAGTGGCTCACGCAGCAGCTGCGGCGGGCGTGGGCGCAGCTGGACAGGCTGCGGGACCGGATCGACGACGCCGGAAGCCTCATGCACATCCACCACGTCGCCACGGCCATCGACTACGTCCCCGGCTCGAAGGAGACGGAATGAGAGTCCAGCCGCCGCACCCGCATCCGCTCACCCCGGCCGACCTCCCGGCCGGAGACCGACTGGTGGCACGGCTGTCCGGACTGCCCTCTGCCCATCCAGGGCGGGGTCGCCGGCCTCGCCGCGCACCGCCGCACGGTCCACACCCACGCGGGAGACCCCCGGCGCCCCATCACGATCCAGCTCGACTTCTGACAAGGAGGCCCTTATGGCCACCCAGACCCGGACGGACACCTTCGCCGCGCTCCGTGACTGCTTCGCCGCCGACCTCGCCGCCCTCATCGGCGACCAGGCGCCGCGCGGCACCACGCCGAACGCGTTCATCGACCTGGTCGAAGAGGTCCGCGACGTCCTCGCCGCGTCCAGCATCGGCACCTGGCGGGAGGCCAGCGAGGAACTGGACCGACGCCGCCGGCCACCTCACCGACGCACTGACCAGCACGGACGGCGACCAGGCGTCGCTGTTGGCCTGGGCACGCACGCACCTGCGCGACGCCGTCACGACGGCCAGCTGAACCCACGCCTTCGAGTTGAGCGCACTCTGCGCCGCCCCGGACCCCGCACCCGCCGGGCCGGGGCGGTCGCAGTGGCCCCTCAACCACGAGAGCGAGAGGAGATGGGTCGTCATGCCGCACCGCGAGGTCTATGAGGTCGACGTCCCGATACACCACACCAGCAACCCGGCCCTGCGGGGCTTGCACGTCTTCGCCGGCGAGGCGGACTCCCGCAATACAGCCCTGCGACGCGCCCACGAGGTGTACGACGCCGCGCTCGCCGCGCGGCAGGCCGGACTGGAGATCCCCGGCCAGCAGCCGGACAGCTGGACCGCGCACGGGCTGCGGCCCGGCTGGGAGCTCGACTGGCTCGCCGCGAAGGCCGGCCCCTGGAAGAGCCCCTACAGCTGGACCACCCGCAGCGACTTCGAGCTGTAGCTACGCCCCGGGACGGACGACACGGCGTCCAAACCAACCGCCCGTCCCGGGCCCACCCAACCCGTACGAGACGAGAGGGAGATCCCCAGTATGGACTCCATCCTGCGCGTTCAGGGCCGGATCGGCCCGCGCACCCTCCTGATCACCACCGCCGCGCTGCCGCTGACCGGCTGGACCGTGCACGCCGTCGCGCTGCACCGCCGACTCGCGGCGACCCGCAAGGATCCGCTGACCGGCCTGATGCGCCGCGACGCCTACACCGCCCGCGCCCGCCGGCTCCTGGCCCGCCACGGCGACAACGTGGCCGTGGTCCTCATCGACCAGGACCACTTCAAGGCCGTCAACGACACCATGGGTCACGCCGCTGGCGACGCCGTTCTGGCCGCGACCGCCGCCCGGCTCACCGCGTGGGCGGGCCCGCGCGCGGCCGTGGGCAGGCTCGGAGGCGATGAGTTCGCCGTCGTCCTGGAGCTGCCCACAGCCCGCCTGGAGCAGCGCCTCGCGCAACTGGTCCGGATGCTGCACACCCCCGTCGTCCTCGAGGACGGGCGCACCGTCGACGTCGCCGCCTCGGTCGGCGCCGCGACCCCGGCCGCGGTCGGCTCCCGCGACCTGAGCCTGTTGCAGCGGGCTGCCGACGCCGCCCTGTACGACGGCAAGCACTCAGGCCGCGCCGCCGTCGCCTCGCCCGCGCACACCACGCTGCCGTCCATCAACGGCCGCCGCGCCGGGCGCCTCGGCACCGCGGTATGGGGGCGAGCCGCATGAGCGTGATCACTCTCCCCGAAGGCGACTGGATCCGCGGCATCACCATCCGCCAGCCGTGGGCCACGTGCATCCTCGCGGGCAAGAACCCGGAGAACAGGCCGGTGCACTGGCCGTGGGAGGGCTGGATCCTCATCCACGCCGGGAAGACGAAGCCGGAGCCCGCCGTGCTGCGCGACCCGCTGGTCGCCACCGCGATCCGCGGCCGCGAACTACACCTGGGTGCGGTCATCGGCGTCGCCCGCCTCACCGGCTGCCACCCCGATCAGGGGCCCGAGAAGTGCGCGAGCCCTTGGGCGGAGCGCGGCGCGCACCACCTGGTCCTCGCCGACGTCCAGGAGCTCTCCCTGCCCGTGCCCGCCACGGGCGCGCTCCCGGCCTGGAAGCCGAAGCCGGACCTGGTGGCGCAGGTGTTCCAGCAACTGCCCGACTTCCGGCCGTGACCCGCACGGGACGCAAGAAGGAGAAGGCGCCGTTCGAGCCGGGCCTGATCCCGGCTCCCGGCGAGCTTCTCGTCTGGCGCGACGGCCAGCACTTCGACCGCTGGCAGGACCTCCCCTGCACGCTGTGCGGCCAGCCCACGCCCATGCGCTCCCACTCCGGCGAGCCCGTGCACAAGGCATGCGCTGAGGACTGGATCACCGCCAACCCCGTTGAGGCCCGCCTCGGGCGGTTCGCCTCCGACCTCGCGCCGAAGCCCAAGTCCAAGGGCCAAGGCGACCACGCCTGACCTCCACCTGGAGGACCTCCATGAGCAGCACCGAACGCGACGTCGACCACGCCCTCGCCTACCCCGAGCCGCCCGCCTCCCCGCTGTGGCACCGCCACGGCGCGAAGGCCCGGCCGCTCACGCCGGCCCAGCAGAAGCGCAACCGCAAGCTGCTGGACATCGCCCAGCGCAAGCCCCGCACCAGGGCCGCGTAGGAGGGCCAGTCATGTTCACCGACATGAAAGAGGCCCTCGCAGCCGAGGGCCTCGAACTCACCCCGCTCGGCAGCGACCAGAACACCGCCGCCTCCGCCGTGGTCGCCCACCACGCCCGCGACAAGGACGACCTCGCCGACCTGCTGGCCGCCCTCGGACTGCCCTGCGCCGAAGACGACCTGGTGCGGCTGCTGCCGCACCTCACCAGCCCTGACACCACCACCGGAGATTCCATGACCGTCAACGCCTTCACCGCCACGGCCGCCTCCATGCTCAACAACGGCGACAGCCCCAAGCACGTCCGAAGCACGCTCGGACTGTCGGAGAACGAACTCGCCGAAGCCGTGAAGCACGCAGCCCTGCCCAACACCCCGGACACGGACGAAAGCACCCGGCAGGCGCCGGTCCCGGCGTCCGACGGCACGGCGGACACCGAAGTGATCGAGGCCCTGCTCTCCTGGGCGGAGAACCACCCCGCCGCCAGCATCCGCAACCGGGCCGCCCGCGTCCGCAGCGATCTCATGGAGCTGACGGACCGCCGCGCCACCGACGCAGCCCAGCAGGAAGCTGAGGAGCGCGTCGCCAAGGCCAAGGCAGAACTCGAGGCCGCGCATGCGCAGCTGCGCGCGGTGAAGGCCGGCGGCCACGCCGCCAAGGCGGTACACGACGCCACGCCCCTGGCCCCCGTCCCGGCCCCGGCGGCTCCCACCAAGAAGCGCAGCAAGGAAGAGCTGGCCGCAATCCGCACGTGGGCGCGCGCCAACGGCCATCAGGTCGCCGACCGGGGCACCCCGGCCAAGGCAGTCCTGGACGCCTACGACGCCGCCCACCGCACCACCAACCTGGCGGAGGCGAGCTGATGGAAGCCATACCGCTGGTGCTGGACGGCTACCTGGCCGCCGAACCTGAACCCGGCGACCGAGAGGGCACCGTCTCCTGGCGGCTGACCTGCTCCGCCGGCACCGACCACCTGGTCGAAGAAGCGGTCATCCCCTGCACCACCATGGAGCCGGAAATCGCGCACGCCCTGCTCACCGAGCGACAGCCCGGCGACCTGCTACGCGTCATCGGCCACCTCACCCTCCCCGGCACCGCCGACGGGGTCATCCGGCTGCACGCCGAAAGCCTCGAAGTGCTCTGGGAAGCGCCGATGCTGGACGCCGACGGTGATGACGCAGACACCGCAACCGCGACAGCCGCGGACGCGGACCGCAACAACGCGATTGCGGCTCTCGCCGAAGCCCTCACCGGCTTCGGGCAGGCCGCTCCCGGTCCCGGGCAGAGCATCCGCATCCACATCAGCCCGACCGGTGCCCTGGGCTCGGGCCTGGAGCACTGCCACAGCTTCGACGTCACCCCGGCCATGGCCCACCGGCTCGCCGACTACATCGACGCCATGAACTGCTTCATGGACAGCGAACGCCCCGACGGCGTGGTCCTGAACCCAGAGACCATCGCGGACCTGACCGATCTGTTCGACGACATCGACCTGATCGACCTCACCAACACGGTCCTCAACGCCACCCGGCCCGAACACCGGCCCGCCGTCACGCAGGCGATGGACGACATGTTCGGCGACATCCCCGCCCCCGAGGACACGGACCCGTGACCGCCAGCCCACCGAAGGGAAGCAACGCGATGCCCACCCAGCCTCAGCGCACCGTCCTGGAGCGGTTCCCCGCCGGTGGCCCCCGCGGCTCCTGGCCGGCCGAAGAGTATGCCGCCGCCCAGCGCGCCCAGGGCCGGCCGGACGCCCGGGTCGTGATGCACCTGTCCAGCGACCAGTTCCTCGTGGTCACCGACACCACCACCCAGTAGCCCCCCGGGGGGGGGGGGGGGGGGGGGGGGGGGGGGGGGGGGGGGGGGGGGGGGGGGGGGGGGATGCGGAGCCCGTGAGGGGGAG
>NZ_JBVIIM010000068.1:0-7726 GCF_055569765.1 Streptomyces sp. NPDC031365
ATGTCGCTCGACCCCACGGGCAAGGGACAGGCCCGCTGGACCCTGCGCTGGAAGACCGCGCTGAACGCCTTCGACATCACCTTCGACGGCCGGCTTTCCGCAGCCCGTCAGTAACCTCAACCACCCTCGTTACACCGTTCGATTGACAGACCCCACCGAGCTCGTCCAGGCCGGCGGCGCCCCCTACAAGGCATACAAGACCCGGCTGTCCATCGCGCTGCGCCTGCTGTGGCCCAAGCGCCCCGCACAAAGGTCCCCGTTCTGGCGGCCGGACTGGCGCATGAGTATGGTTGCCGAGGCCTCCGTCCGCCACTGGTCGGTGGCCTTCAGGGCCGTCCAGCAAGGCCACCAGCTCCTCGCACTGCGCAACGTCGACGCGGCGGTCTTCTGGGCGCCGGACGGCACCGCGCCCGCCACGTACCGGATCGGGACCGGCTTCGGCGAAGTGAAGGCCAAGTTTGTCCAGCCCGGCGAGATCATCCCCGAAGGTGACGACTGATGGCCGGCCCCACAGGCCGCGGCGACTCCCTGGGCGCCGCCCTCAACAACCTCCTGCGCTCCCAGGCCACCCCCCGCCACCGGCTGTCGTCGTACAACGCCAAGCACTGGCACGCCCAGCTCAGCCATCTCACCGCGACCCACCGCGGACAGCAGGCCCTGGCGGACGCCGGTCTCCACGTGACGACCAAAACCCTCATCAACTGGCTGTCCGACTCCGAGTACAACGTCCGCCGCAGCTACCTGGACATCATCCACACCGCGTACGAGAACACGGCCACCGTCCCCGCCGACCCGATCCCCGACCACATCACGGACGGCCAGTACGAGATCAGCGGCGTCGTCAAAACCGGCGACGACGAACGCACACGCGGCACCGTGGACGCCGCGCCCCTGCGTATCGACGGCAGCCGGGGCCACTGGGACGAGATCGAAGGACTCTGGCTCGCCGGCGAACTCACCGACGACGAGTTCGAGGACCACTTCACCGACGACGTCATCGTGGAGGACATCGGCGAAGGCACTGACGGCTGGGAGTTCCCCGGCGCCTCGTATTCCGTCGAAGTCAGGTAGCAGCACGCACGAACCAGTCCAACCGCCAGCCGCGACAGAGGTATCCACAGCATGAGCCACCGCCCAGAACGGCGGATGCTACCGCTGATCGCCGTGCACGCAGAGGCGGCCGCGAACGCCGAGCAGCGTGTGGCTGAGCTTCTCGGTGTCGTGGGCATGAGCCCGGCTGAGGTGCATCCTCGTCACGGCCATCCAGGCTGGCGCCGTAGAAGGCGCTCATGGCGAAGTCATCGAGCTGGATGCTCAGGCCCTCTCCGGCAGTAGCGATCAGATCCACGAAGACTGGCTTTGCGCCGTCGAGGCGATCGCCGACAGACTCGCCGACATCGCCGACCGCACTGTCCGCCAGGCCAGGGCGAAGGCCGCCGTCATCGAGGCACCGTCGGCCGCGCCGAGCCGGACTTTGCGTCCCTCGCCCACGGCAGCCGACAGCGTGGAGGAGGAGCAGGCGCACCAGGTGCTGGAGGTGGCCGAGCGGATCTTCGAGTCCCTGACGGGCTACACCGGCTACGCCCGCGACCTGTTGGAGGAAGTCCTCGCGGCCGTCCTGAAGTGCGTCGGTGTCGAGCAGCAGGACGGCTACATAAGGCAGTTGGAAGCCTCCGCCGAGGCCAGACGAGAGCGCCTGATGAAGCTGTGCGCCCGGTACGGTACGGGCCGGGCGGGGCCCTCGCAGATGAGAGCCGCTGCTGCCTGACGCACCAGCCGGAGAGCCTCGTGGTCTGCGAGCGTCTCGACACTGAGCTCTTTCAGCGCGGCCACTGATCTGGTGACGCTCGTGGTGTGCGCAACGCACGAGGCTCCCGTGCCGTTGGAGGAGGTGTTCGAAGTCTCAACCCACAGGCCCGGGAGCCGCGTTGGTTTCCAACTCTGCCGCACTCGGCCTGCCCCATGCCCTGGTCGAGTGGGTCACCATGCTCATCGTCACCCGGGAGGGGGACCGTCGCTGCAAGCTCCCACCGCACCAGCGTGCGCCGGTCTGCCTGGTGTACCTGCGCAGACACGACACGCTCGCCGAGATCGCCGGCGGCTTCGGCATCCCGGTGGGCACCGCCCACGCGTACACCTCCGCGGTGATCAGCCTGCTCGCCGAACGCGCACCGGGCTTGCTCGAGGTGCTGCGCGAGACCGATCCCGACTACGTCCTGTCCGACGGCACCCTTGCGGAGTACGACCGCCTGGGAGACGGCCGGGCCGACTACTCCCCCAAGCATCGCCGGCATGACGTGAACGTGCAGGTGGTGTCCGATCCGGATGGCCGGATGCTGTGGATCTCACCTGCACTGTCCGGCCGCACGCACGCACGACCTAACCGCAGCCCGCACCCACCGGATCATCCGGATTTGCGAACGTCAGGGCGTCCCGGTCCTCGCTGACCGCGCCTACATAGGAGCCGACCAGCAAACCCCCTGCCCGCCCACGAGGCCGCACTGTTGGCCGGGCGCGGCTGGGCGCGCTCCGGCGCGAGCCTGCCGGAAACCGTGCTGTGCGCCGTGATCGACGGGCCCGGTTCGGTCTTCACCCCGGCCCCGCCCGGCTGGCTGTTCTACCCGCTGGTCGCGATGCTGCTGCTGACGTTCTTCCTGCTCCTGCTCAAGGCCGTCACCAAGCTGAACCTCGGCGGCGGGTCCACCGGCGGCGCGCAGTGGGGCGGCGCGAAGGTCGAACGCAGGCTCAAGGCCCCGCAGGACCCCGCCTGGCGGGCCAACCGCATCACCGCCGGCCGCGGCGCGCACACGGGCGCGATCGTCGCGGCGCAGCCCAACATCTCGGCGACCGTGTTCGGCGTGCCCGGCAGCAGCAAGACCACCGGCCTGGTCCTGCCCAACGCCGCCGAATGGCAGGGCCCTCTGGTGGTGACCACCACCAAGGCCGCCGACCTCGACATCATCCACACCCGCCGTCGTGCACTCGGCCCGGTCTGGGTGATCGCCCCCGCGGGCATCCCGGGCCGGGAGACCAACAAATGGTCCCCGGTGGAGTACTGCACCGACGCCAAGGCCGCCGACCGCATGGCCGCCTGGATGGCCGAGTCATCGGCATCCGGGGACCAGCAAGCGGGCCGCACCCTGGATCGACCAGGCCAAGAACGTCCTCAAAGGCGTACTCCTCGCCGCGAACCTCTCCGGCGGTGGCATCAACGCCATGCGCCGCTGGCTCTCCCTGGGCAAGGACGCCGTCGACCACGTCCGCTCCGTGCTCCAGCAGTACGGCTACACCGAGGTCGCCGACGACTACGCCTCCCCCTGGCTGCGCCTGCACGAGGACGGCATCGGCTCCATCCAGTTCAGCTCGCCCGCGTCTACGCCGATGAAGAGGTCCGCGAGACCTGCGCCGGCACCGACTTCACCGTCGAGGACCTGCTGACCAGGAACGGCACCGTGTGCCTGATCGCCTCCGAGGCCGACGCCGAACGCTTCGCCCCGCTGCTGACCTCGATCATCGCCTCGATCATCCACGGCGCCGAGGTCGCCTACAACACCACCGGCAAGCCCCTCGACCCCGGACTCGGCGTGCTGGTCGACGAGGCGGGCAACATGCTGCACTATCCGCGCCTGCCCAACATCCTCACCACCGGCCGAGGCATGGGCATCGTCGTGCTGACGGTGTGGCACGACCTGTCCCAGCTGCGCGACCGGCTCGGCGTGCAGAAGGCCAACACCGTGCTGTCCGCGAGCGGCCTGCGCATGCTGCTGCCTGGCTGCGGCGACCTGGAGACCCTGCGGTACTTCTCCGGCCTGTACGGCCGCACCGAGACCCTGCGCACCTCGCACGGCCGCTCCCGCGGCGACTTCACCACCAACACCTCACCCACCGAAACCGACCTCGCGCCGGTCCACTCCCTGCAGCAGCTGAAGGAGTTCACCGCGATCGCGCAGTACTCCAACCAGCCCCCGATCAAGGTGAAGATGCGGCTGACCTTCCGCGACCGCGACCTCAAGCGGCTGCTGTCAGCACCCCGGCCGGCCGCCGGAACCGGGCCGGTGACCTCGGACAAGGCAGCGGCACCCGTAGCGGGGGAGGCGGGCCGTGACTGACTTCCCGGACAACCCGGCGTCCCTGTGGCCCGCCGTCCCGCCTACACAGACCGAAGCACCCCAGCCGCGGCGCTGGGTCTGGTCGGCCATGGAACCCCCCGAACGCCGCACCCGGCTGCGCGAACTGCACACCTGGGTGGAGTGGCTGCGCCACACCGCCGAGCTGCACAACGACATCCCTCCCTGCTGGTACCGACACCGCTGGGTACGGGAGATGCTCACCGCCCTCTACGTGGGCTGGCTGCGCACCTACGAGGGCAAGAAGACACCGGGACGCGAGCTCGCCGAGGCAGATGGATCAACACGCTGCACGCCTTCAGACCGCACATGAAGCTCCCCGCCTGCATCGGCGGCCACCAGGAACCTCCGCTGCCCCCGCCGCCGGACCCGAGGGCCGACGAGGAGTGGGAGCTGTACTTGGCCACCTCCACCCACACCACGGATCCGGCACGGCATCCGGCTGAGGCGGAGGTGCGGCGGATGGTCGCCGAACTGGACCCGCTGCTGTAGCCGTGAGTAATCGTTGCGGCGGTTTCCGGGAGCCGCTCGAGGCGGTGACCTACTCATCATTCCTTGATCCCGAAGACTCTATTCTCAGCCAACTTGGTCAGTTCCTCTCCACCGATGACGTGCTGCTCGGCTGGGAGAGAACGGCACCCCAGGCATTGCCGCAATCCGCCAAACTCTGCGACGCACCAGTGGAGGCGGACTCACCACGTTGCCCACCAAGTCCCGGGCCTCCGAGCGCCGCATCGCATTTCCAGCCCGCTGCCTTTAGGCGCTGAAGCACCACCACGAACAGCAGCAGCGCGAGCGTGGCATGCGGATCACATGCTTCGCGACCAACACCCCCGACCGTCCCATCGCCGAGCTCGAACTCCGTCACCGGCTGCGGGCCCGCGCCGAGGACCGGATCCGAGCCGCCCGGGCCCCCGGCCTGCGCAACCTGCCCCTGCACCGGGCAGCTCAGAACAGGGTCTGGCTGGAGATCATGCAGATCGCTCTCGACCCGCTGGCCTGGCTGCCCATGCTCGCCCTCACCGGCACTACCCGGCTCTGGGAACCCTCCGCCTGTTCTCCGCGGCGGCCCAGCTCGTCACCACCGGCCGCCGAAAGATCCTCCGCCTCGCCAAGCATTGGCCCTGGACCGACGAGATCACAGGCGCCCTCGAACGACTCGCGCTCCTGCCAAGCCCCGGCTGACCAGCAACGTCCACCGTCCCGGCGACAACATCACCCGCCCCGGCCAGTGGAACACGGCGCCCACCCGACGCGACAGCCGGGCCACCGGCCTGCCCACCATCAGCTCGAGAAAGCGAAAGGGTCCACCGATTCCGCCGACGGACCCTCACGAAAGATCGAGGCTAACGCCTGGGTACGGGAGCCGTCGACCGCCGCCCGAGAGAAGTCCAGGACGTTCGCGCCGCGGAGCTCGGCGAGGAGGAACTCGTGCAATCGGGGCCTTGTTGAACGCGGCGTCAATCCGCGGGTCCTCGGGGTCGGCGCTCTCGTCGTCCTCCCAGTGCCAGGCTGCGTTCAGGGGGAACGGTTCTCCTGGCTGCCGCGGGCGAAGCTCGGGCCACGTCTCGGGCAACCAGCCGAGCGGCTGGAGACCGCCGTTGCCAGCGGGGCCGAGGCTCGACCCGTTGCTGACCTCCGCGATGAAGGTCCTGTACGGCTCCGGGAGGACCACCCGGTTCTCCTACTCCCACAACGCGACAGCTTCATGTCCGAGCGCCTGCTCGCGCCATTCCGGCGGAAACGCGGAGCGCAGGAAGTCGAGAGTGACTTCGGCGGGACGCTGATCACGTGTTTGTGGGTCGCGGTCCTGAGCCCCTTGGCTGTTCACCGCACCTCCTGCGGGCGCAGCGCCCGTGACTGGATTGGATGAGTGGGTAGCGGAGACGGCGTCGGCGGGTAGCAGCACGGCGACCGGTGGGTGTTCCATAGGAGTACCTGCGGCTGGCTCTGAGCCGCCCGTGTGATGAGGTCACCGAAGTCCTTCTGCGCCGCACTCAGCACGTGGGATGGAAGCACCTGCCGCTTCTGGCTCTTGTGAATCAGAGTCATGCGCCCGCCTTCCTCAGCGCGCTTCACAAGGGCGTAGAGAGCGGCGGCACGGGTGAGGTGGTTCAGGATGCGATACGCCTCCAGCGGGTACTCGATGCTGCGGGCCTGAAGAGCGTAGCCGAGTTCGACCAGCGAGCGGGCCGCGCCCTCCTCGACCTGCTCGAGGTTCTCGCCGCTTCGTCCACGTGGGCCTGCGAGGTGTCCATACGCGTCCCGGCCAGTCACCAGCACTGCCTGGCGACTGGATCGGGGACCCTACTCATCGTCACCGGGCGCCCCACCACGATGCGGCAGGAGATCTTCGTAATCACAGGCCGCAACCGCCCGTACACCCATCGACCAGAGCGCCGTAAGCATCTGAGTCACCGCTGCGACGACTCCATCGAGAGACGCTTCACTCGTTGGGTCGCACTCAAATACGGATGGCCACCCAATAAAATCTGAATCTGAGGAAACCGTACCCTCATAGTCATTGTGTGTCCATTCAGCCACCAAAGATGGAAAATGTAGGGCGTCTCCATCGACTACAGCATTCGACACCCGCTCGGCTACCTTCGCCGGTATGTCTTGGTTTCGGGTGGCAACATAAATTGCGCACTCCAGATGCACTATCAATCACCTAACTCGAACGAAGGGCCCTTGATCGAACGGACCGCCCATCCTGATTACCGAGACGTCAACGTGGTCAACCTGACCGCCCATAATCTTCGTAATTTCCTTCTTTATTCCACTGAGTTTGGGACGCACATCCCCTGCCGTGATCTTACCTGTTGCGATGGCGTGATCTCTAGTTCGCGCTTGACTGGTCCCTTCGTTCACATGCGAGAAGCGCTTCGCTATGAGGCCATCGAACGTCTCAGGTGTTACGCGTACTGCAATGTCGACGTCGGACAGCCCATCGGAATTTCCCGCAGCTCGACTTCCTTGAATCGAAACTTCCGCACGGAAACCAAGATCCTTGCTGAAGGACTTACGAATTGCCGCTAGCTGTCCAATTTCCATACCTTCAGGAACGCCCGTAACGCGCACCCAACTGCCTCGAGGTTTGAGTGCGAAGAACCCGACTGCCCCCCCGGTCATACCAGTCTGCACTCCAAGATTGAGCAATTCCTCTCGAATCTTGCACAACGTGTCTGCCGATTCGCAATACAAGGTCATCCTCTGCGAGATGGAATCAGCTTGGTAGGCACCCCCACAGGTGCTACCGGCAGGAACTGACCCGTGCAGCAGGTCAATGTCGTCCAGCATCTCCATGCGTAGAGCTCGTAACACGATCTTGTTGAAGCGTGCTGGTGGGGCGTAACCGGTGTGACGATTCGGCCGTTCGCGGGGTGTGGGTACTCGACCGTGGATCGTGGACGATGAGTTGTGGGCGCTGATCGAGCCGTTGCTGCCGCCGTGGCCGGAGCGGTCCCCGGGGCCACGACCGGTGGCAGATCGGCTCTGTCTCCTGGGCGTCCTGTTCGTCCTCTACAACGACATAGCCTGGCAACTCCTGCCCTTGGAGCTGGGGTTCGGCTCGGGGCAGACCTGCTGGCGGCGTCTGG
>NZ_JBVIIM010000069.1:0-7576 GCF_055569765.1 Streptomyces sp. NPDC031365
ACGACCGCGTCGACACCAACGACCAACCCACAGCCGCCGGATCGGCCTCCTCGGCGAGCGGCAGCAACGCCCCGGCCTGAGCACGCAACGCAGCCGCGCTCCGCCCCGACAACACCCACGGAACCGCAGGCAGGTCGACCTCCGGCCGCGCTTCGTCCGCCTCGGACGGCGCCTCCTCCACGATCACATGCGCGTTCGTGCCGCTCATCCCGAACGCCGACACACCCGCCCGACGCGGCTGCTCCCCGCGCGGCCACTCCCGCGCCTCGGACAGCAACTCCACCGCACCCGCCGACCAGTCCACATGCGACGACGGCCGGTCCAGATGCAGCGACTTCGGCATGACGCCGTGCCGCAGCGCCAGCACCATCTTCATCACACCCGCGACACCCGCCGCGGCCTGGGAATGTCCGATGTTCGACTTGATCGATCCGAGCCACAACGGCCGGTCCTCGGGCCGGTCCTGCCCGTACGTCGTCAGCAGGGCCTGCGCCTCGATCGGGTCACCCAACGTGGTGCCCGTGCCGTGCGCCTCCACCACGTCCACCTCGGCAGGCGTCAGCCGCGCGTTCGCCAGCGCCTGCCGGATCACCCGCTGCTGCGAGGGACCGTTCGGCGCGGTCAGCCCGTTGGACGCACCGTCCTGGTTGACGGCCGAGCCCCGGATCACGGCCAGCACCCGGTGCCCGTTGCGCCGCGCGTCCGACAGCCGCTCGAGGAGCAGCATGCCGGCGCCCTCGGCCCAGCTCGCTCCGTCGGCGTCGTCCGAGAAGGACTTGGACCGGCCGTCCTTGGCGAGGGCACGCTGACGGCTGAACTCGATCAGCGAGATGGGGGTGGACATGACGGTCACACCGCCCGCGAGCGCCAGCGAGCAGTCGCCCTCCCTCAGTGCCTGGCAGGCGGAGTGCAGCGCGACCAGGGACGAGGAGCAGGCCGTGTCGACGGTGACCGCGGGTCCTTCGAGGCCGAAGGAGTACGCGACGCGACCGGAGAGCACGCTGGGGGAGTTACCGGTGCCGAGGAAGCCCTCGAAGCTGTCCTTCGCCGCCGCGAGCAGGCCGCCGTAATCCTGGTAGGTCACGCCGGCGAAGACACCGGTGGCACTGCCGCGCAGGGTGCGTGCGTCGAGGCCGGCGTGTTCCATCGCCTCCCAGGAGATCTCCAGGAGGATGCGCTGCTGCGGGTCCATTGCCACGGCCTCGCGTGGGCTGATGCCGAAGAACGTGGCGTCGAACTGGCTGGCGTCGTGCAGGAAGCCGCCTTCGTGGACGTAGCAGGTTCCGGGGTTGTCCGGGTCCGGGTCGTACAGGGAGTCCAGGTCCCAGCCGCGATCGGCGGGGAAGCCGGAGACCGCGTCGGTTCCCTCGGCCACGAGCTGCCAGAGTTCCCGCGCGGTGCGTACGCCACCCGGGTAGCGGCAGCTCATGCCGATGATGGCGATGGGGTCGTCGGAGGGGGCGAGGGACGAGGCACGGACCGGGGCGCCCACGGTGGGCGTCGGCTCGCCGAGCAGTTCCTCTCGGAGGTGGTCGACGAGGGCGCGTGGCGTCGGGTAGTCGAAGACGAGCGTCGCGGGGAGCCTCAGGCCGGTCTCCTCGCCCAGCGCCTCGCGCAGCTGGACGGCGGTGAGCGAGGTGAAGCCGAGCTCGCGGAAGGGAAGGTCCTCGTTCAGCGCCTGGGGGGCGGACTGGTCGAGGACGATCGCCGCTCTGCGGCGCACGACCTCCAGCAGGGCGCCACGCTGTTCGTCCGACGGCAGGGCGGCCAGGCGGTCACGGAGTGCCTGGCCTCCGCCGGAGACGGCGGCGGCCGCCTTGCGACGGGCGGGGCGCCGGCCCGGCTGGGCGGGGACGTCGGAGGTCCCGGCACCGTCGCGTTCGCCGTCGCTCTCGGCCGTGGCGTCGCCGGCGGTCTCGGCCGCGGTGCCAGAAGCACGTGCGGGCGCGGCGGCGGATGCCGCGTCCGGGGCGGAGGCGAGCGGCGCGCCGTCGTAGGGCCGCAGGGTCAGTGCGTCGGCGGTCAGGACGGGTTCGCCCGAGGAATCCGCGACGGTGACCGCGTAGGTGCCCTCGGCCGCGCCTGGCACGATCGATGCCCGCAGGATCGAGGCTCCGGTCGCGTGCAGGGTCACGCCGCTCCAGACGAACGGAAGACGTCGTGCGCCGGCGGCCCGTTCGTCGTACGACAGGGCCTGCAGCGCGGCGTCCAGGACGGCCGGGTGGAGGCCGAACCGGTCGGCCTCGGCGCGGAACTCGTCTCCGAGGGTGACCTCGGCGAACAGTTCCCCGTCCCGCCGCCACACGGCGGTCAGCCCTTGATAGATCGCTCCGTAGGCGAACCCTCCCTCCGCGCGGGCCGGGTAGTGGCCGTCGATGTCGACACGGGTGGCGTCGACGGGCGGCCAAACGGCGCGGGGGGCGGGCACCTGAGCGGTCGCGGTACCGAGGACTCCGCTCGCGTGGCGTGTCCACCGGGACGGGTCCGACCCGTCCTCGGTGCAGGAGCTGATGCGGAAGGCGCGGTGTCCTGTGGCGTCCGCGGGGTCGACGATGATCTGGAGCCGTACCGCTTGCTGTTCCGGTAGGACCAGCGGGGCCTCGAGGACGAGTTCCTCGATGCGGTCGCAGCCCAGTTGGTCACCGGCTCGGACGGCGAGTTCGACGTATCCGGTGCCGGGGAACACCGCCTCGCCCGCGACCCGGTGTTCCGCCAGCCACGCGTGCGTACGCGTCGAGATGCGGCCGGTGAACACATGCCCACCGCCGTCGGATAGTTCCACCGCCGCACTGAGCAGCGGGTGCTTGAGCGCGTCCGCGCCGATGGTCCCGACGTTCGATGACGCCGACGCGCCGTCCAGCCAGTAGCGTCGGTGTTGGAAGGCGTAGGTGGGCAGGTCGGTGACGCGGGCGCCGGTGGGGGCGAAGAAGGCCGCCCAGTCGACGTCGGTTCCGTCCGTCCACAGGCGGGCCAGAGCCGTCACGGCGGTCGTCGGCTCGGGGCGCTCGCGCTGGGTCAGCGGTACGGCGAGCGCGTCACCGCACGTCTCGCTGATCGCGCCGATCAGTCCGGCGTCGGGGCCGACTTCGAGGAAGCGGGTCACGCCGAGGGCCGTGAGGCGGGTCACGGCGTCCGCGAAACGGACGGTGCCGCGCACCTGGTCGGCCCAGTACGCCGGGGTGAACTCCTCGACCTGCTCGCCGGTCAGGGTGGAGATGATCGGGATGCGGGGACGCGCATACGTCAACCCCCTCGCGACCGAAGCGAATTCGTCGAGCATGGGGTCCATCAGCGCGGAGTGGAAGGCGTGGCTGACCTCCAGCCAACGGCCCTGCCGGTCGGACAGGGCGGACGCCACCGACTCGACGGCCTCCCGGGTGCCGGAGAGGACCACCTGCCCGGGCGCGTTCACCGCCGCCACCGACACACCCTCGACCAGCAGCGGCGACACCTCGTCCACCGAGGCACGCACCGCCCACATCACACCGCCCTCGGGCAGCGCCTGCATCAACGACGCACGCGCCGCCACCAGCCGACACGCATCCTCAAGCGTCAGCACACCGGAGACATGCGCGGCCGCCAGCTCCCCCACCGAATGACCCACCAGGTAGTCGGGGGTGATGCCCCAGGACTCCAGCAGCCGGAAGGACGCCACCTCGAAGGCGAAGAGAGCGGGCTGCGCCCATCCGGTGCTCCGCAGAGCGTGCCCGTCGGCGGACATCACCTCCCGCAGACCCTCGAAGTGCCCGCAGACCTCGTCCAGGGCGGCGGCGAAGACGGGGAAGGTCTCAGTCAACTCCGCGCCCATGCGGACGCGTTGTCCGCCCTGCCCGGAGAACACGAAGCCGGTCGCTCCGGTGTGCGTGACGCCGGACATCACGCCCGGCGCCGGCTGTGCGGACGCCAGGTGTGCCATCCGCACGGTCAGCTCGTTCGTGTCCGCGCCGAGTACGACGGCCCGGTGCTCCAAGGCCGCACGTGTCGTCGCCAGCGACAGCGCCACATCCGCGGCTGCCACCGTGTCCCGGTCGGCCAGGTCGGCGGCCATCCGGGCGGCCTGCGCGGCCAGCCCTTCCTCGGAGCGCGCCGAGACCGGCCACGGCACCACCGGCAGCTCGACGTCCGGCGCGACGGCCCCGGGTTCGGCGACCGCGGGCGCCTCCTCGATGATCACGTGCGCGTTCGTGCCGCTCACACCGAAGGCGGACACACCCGCCCGGCGCGGCTGCTCACCACGCGGCCACTCCCGCGCCTCGGACAGCAGCTCCACCGCACCCGCCGACCAGTCCACATGCGACGACGGCGTACCGGCGTGCAGGGTGGCGGGCAGCATCTCGTGCCGCAGCGCCAGCACCGTCTTGATCACACCCGCGACACCGGCCGCGGCCTGCGTGTGTCCGATGTTCGACTTCACCGAACCCAGCCACAACGGCCGGTCCTCCGGGCGGTCCTGCCCGTAGGTCGCGATGAGCGCCTGCGCCTCGATCGGGTCACCCAGCGTGGTCCCCGTACCGTGCGCCTCCACCACGTCCACCTCGGACGCGGACACACCCGCATTGATCAGCGCCTGCCGGATCACCCGCTGCTGCGAGGGACCGTTCGGCGCGGTCAGACCGTTCGACGCACCGTCCTGATTGACCGCCGAACCACGCACCACCGCCAGCACTTGGTGCCCGTTGCGCCGCGCGTCCGACAACCGCTCCACCAGGAGCAGTCCGACGCCTTCCGACCAGCCGGTGCCGTCGGCGTCGTCGGAGAACGCCTTGCAGCGGCCGTCGGCGGCCAGGCCTCCCTGGTGGGCGAAGTCGACGAACGCGTCCGGCGCCGCGATGATCGTGGCACCGCCGGCCAGTGCGAGGGAGCACTCACCCGACCGCAGTGCCTGCACGGCGAGGTGCAGCGCGACCAGGGAGGAGGAGCAGGCCGTGTCGACCGTGACCGCCGGCCCTTCCAGGCCCAGGGCGTACGAGATGCGACCGGAGAGCACACTGCCCGAGTTGCCGGTGATGAGGTGGCCGCCGACGCCGTCGGGAACGTCCTGCACGGAGTTGAGGTAGCCGGAGCTGCCGGCGCCGACGAAGACGCCGACCGTCCCGCCCTTCAGGGACAGCGGGGCGATGCCCGCGCGTTCCAGGGACTCCCAGGCGACCTCCAGCAGGATCCGCTGCTGCGGGTCCATCGCCAGTGCCTCGCGCGGCGAGATTCCGAAGAGCGCGGCGTCGAAGCCCGCGGCGTCCTCGAGGAAGCCGCCGGCCTGGGTGAACGACGAGCCCGCCGCGTCCAGGGCTTCCAGTTCCCAGCCTCGGTCGGTCGGGAAGGGCGTGACGGCGTCGGCCCCGCCGGACAGCAGCCGCCACAGGCTTTCGGTGTCCGTGACGCCGCCGGGGAGGCGGCAGCTCATCGCCACGATCGCGATCGGCTCGTCCAGGGCCGCGGAGGCGGGGGCGGGGAGGGCCGCCGCCTGGTCGGTGTCCGTCACCTGCTCGATCAGGTGGTCGGTGAGTGCCATCGCGGTCGGGTGGTCGAAGACCAGGGTGGCCGCGAGCGGCAGGCCGGTCGCCGCCCTGAGCCGCTCGCAGAGGTCGACCGCGGTGAGCGAGTCGAAGCCGAGGTCGCGGAAGGCGCGTTCGGGTTCGATCGCCTCGACGCCGGAGTGGCCCAGGGCGCCCGCGGCCTCACCGCGGACCAGGTCGAGGACCGTGCGGCGCCGCTCCCGGTCGTCCAGGTCGTGCAGCAGTTCGCCCAGGGGGGAGCCGGCGGCGTCCTGGGGTTCGGGTCCGGGCCGTGTGTCGCCGAACGCGGCGAGGAGCGGGCCGGGGCGCCGCACGGTGAAGGCCGGCAGGAACCGGTCCCAGTCGACGTCCACGACCGACACGCACGGCTCGGTTCCGGTCAGCGCCAGGTCGAGCGCGGCCATGGCGTCGTCGGGCGAGAGGGCGGGCAGGCCCCGGCGGCGCAGTTCGTCCCGCGCGCCCTCGACGCCGGCCATGCCTCCGCCGTCCCAGGGGCCCCAGGCGACCGCGGTGGCGGCCCTGCCGCGGGCACGGCGGCAGGTCGCGAGGGCGTCCAGATACGCGTTGGCCGCGGCGTATCCGCTCTGGCCGCCGCTCCCCCAGGTGGCCGCGATGGAGGAGTACAGCACGAACGCGTCGAGGTCCCGTTCGCCGAGCAGTGCGTCGAGGTTCGCCGCACCGGCCGCCTTGACGCCCAGCATCGTGGCGAGGTCCTCGGACGAGGCATCGAGCAGGGCGACGGACTGGGTGAGGCCGGCCGTGTGGAAGACGGACCGGATGGGCGGTGCTTCGGCCTCGATCCGCTCAAGGGCCGCCGCCAGGGCATTCCGGTCCGCGAGGTCACAGGTCTCGACGGCGACGGCCGCTCCGTGCGCCTCGAGCTCCTCGTACAGTTCCACGGCGCCGGGGGCGTCGATGCCTCGCCGGTTGAGCAGGGCGATGTGCCGCGCCCCCCGTTCGACAGCGAAGCGGGCTATCCGCGCGCCGAGGGCGCCCGTACCGCCGGTGATCAGCACGGTGCCGGATGGCTGCCACTCCGTTCCGGTGGCCCGCGCGCCGGCGGGAGCGAGCCGACGGCCGAGGACCGCCCCACCCCGTACGGCGATCTGGTCCTCGTCGCGGACGCCGCCGGCCAGGATCTCCAGCAGCTTGCCGGTGGACCGTCCTCCGGGCTGCTCGGGCACGTCGACCAGACCACGCCACAGGGCGGGTTCCTCCAGGGCGACGACCCGGCCCAGACCCCAGACGGCGGCCCGCAGCGGGTGCGTCAGCTCGTCGTCCGGCCCGGTGGAGACCGCGCCCGACGTCACCGCCCACACCTGGCCTGCGACGCCCGCGTCGGCGAGCGCCTGGACGAGTGTGGTCGTGGCTGCCAGCCCGACCGTCAGGCCGGGGTGACGCGGATGCCCGGTCTCGTCCTGTCCCAGGAACGACACCACCGTGCCGATGTCGGAGAACCCGGTGAGGCGGCCGGCCAGGGCCGCGCGGTCCAGGTCGTCGACACCGAGACGCAGCCGAGTCACCCGCGCTCCGCGCGCCACCAGTTGCTCGGCGAGCGCCGCGGCCCACGGCTCGTCCCCGTCCACGGACTCCACGATCAGCCAGCCGCCCGACACGTCACCGGGCCCGGCCGGCCCCACCGGCGTCCAGCCGATCCGGTAGTGCAGCCGGTCGAGATCGGCGAGCCGGGACCGACGCCGCCGCCAGCCGTCGAGCGCGGCAAGGACCTCACCCGTCCCGGCCTCGGGCGACACACCGAGCGTGTCCGTGAACGCCGTGACGTCCCCGCCCTCGACCATGTCCCAGAACGCGCCGTCGAGCGCGGTTTCGTTCGGGGCGCCGACCTGACCGGACGGGCTCGGCCAGTAGCGGCGGTGCTGGAAGGCGTAGGTGGGCAGGTCGGTGACGCGGGCGCCGGTGGGGGCGTAGAACGCGGCCCAGTCGACGTCGGCTCCGCAGGCCCAGAGCCGGGCCAGGGCGGTCACGGCGGTGAGCGGTTCGGCCTGCTTGCGGTGCAGGACCGGGGCGACCAGTACGGCCTCATCGCCGGTCTCCTCGATCGC
>NZ_JBVIIM010000070.1:2433-4099 GCF_055569765.1 Streptomyces sp. NPDC031365
CGTAATGCGTGTGAGACCCGGCAGGGGTTGCGCATTCGGGGTTGTGGGATCTCTCTTTCATGGTCTGCCGGCCATGAGACGAGTCAGAAACCGTTGATGTAGGCGAAGGACATGCGAAAGGTCCGGCGTAGAGGGTAAGACCCCCGTAGTCGAAACATCAGCGGCTCGTTTGAGAGACACCCAAGTAGCACGGGGCCCGAGAAATCCCGTGTGAATCTGGCGGGACCACCCGCTAAGCCTAAATATTCCCTGGTGACCGATAGCGGATAGTACCGTGAGGGAATGGTGAAAAGTACCGCGGGAGCGGAGTGAAATAGTACCTGAAACCGTGTGCCTACAAGCCGTGGGAGCGTCGCGTTGAGTGCTTGCACTCAACGTCGTGACTGCGTGCCTTTTGAAGAATGAGCCTGCGAGTTTGCGGTGTGTTGCGAGGTTAACCCGAGTGGGGAAGCCGTAGCGAAAGCGAGTCCTAATAGGGCGGTTCAGTAGCGCGCTCAAGACCCGAAGCGGAGTGATCTAGCCATGGGCAGGTTGAAGCGGAGGTAAGACTTCGTGGAGGACCGAACCCACCAGGGTTGAAAACCTGGGGGATGACCTGTGGTTAGGGGTGAAAGGCCAATCAAACTCCGTGATAGCTGGTTCTCCCCGAAATGCATTTAGGTGCAGCGTCGTGTGTTTCTTGCCGGAGGTAGAGCACTGGATAGGCGATGGGCCCTACCGGGTTACTGACCTTAGCCAAACTCCGAATGCCGGTAAGTGAGAGCGCGGCAGTGAGACTGTGGGGGATAAGCTCCATGGTCGAGAGGGAAACAGCCCAGAGCATCGACTAAGGCCCCTAAGCGTACGCTAAGTGGGAAAGGATGTGGAGTCGCACAGACAACCAGGAGGTTGGCTTAGAAGCAGCCACCCTTGAAAGAGTGCGTAATAGCTCACTGGTCTAGTGATTCCGCGCCGACAATGTAGCGGGGCTCAAGCGTACCGCCGAAGTCGTGTCATTGCGATATGTACCCCCAACGGGGATCGTGATGGGTAGGGGAGCGTCGTGTGCCGGGTGAAGCAGCCGCGGAAGCGAGTTGTGGACGGTTCACGAGTGAGAATGCAGGCATGAGTAGCGATACAAACGTGAGAAACGTTTGCGCCGATTGACTAAGGGTTCCTGGGTCAAGCTGATCTGCCCAGGGTAAGTCGGGACCTAAGGCGAGGCCGACAGGCGTAGTCGATGGATAACCGGTTGATATTCCGGTACCCGCTGTGAAGCGTCAAACATCGAGCATCGTGATGCTAAGGCCGTGAAGCCGCCCCTGATCTCTTCGGAGTGAGGGGGAGTGGTGGAGCCGCCGGCCCAAGCGGTTAGTAGGTGAGTGATGGGGTGACGCAGGAAGGTAGTCCATCCCGGGCGGTGGTTGTCCCGGGGTAAGGGTGTAGGCCGGTGTGTAGGTAAATCCGCACACCTTGTGGCTGAGACCTGATGCCGAGCCGATTGTGGTGAAGTGGATGATCCTATGCTGTCGAGAAAAGCCTCTAGCGAGTTTCATGGCGGCCCGTACCCTAAACCGACTCAGGTGGTCAGGTAGAGAATACCGAGGCGTTCGGGTGAACTATGGTTAAGGAACTCGGCAAAATGCCCCCGTAACTTCGGGAGAAGGGGGGCCACGTCTGGTGAGGG
>NZ_JBVIIM010000070.1:4196-5589 GCF_055569765.1 Streptomyces sp. NPDC031365
AGCACTTGCTGCTCGAGCTGGGGGTGGCCGCAGAGACCAGCGAGAAGCGACTGTTTACTAAAAACACAGGTCCGTGCGAAGCCGTAAGGCGATGTATACGGACTGACGCCTGCCCGGTGCTGGAACGTTAAGGGGACCGGTTAGCTCCATTTCGGTGGGGCGAAGCTGAGAACTTAAGCGCCAGTAAACGGCGGTGGTAACTATAACCATCCTAAGGTAGCGAAATTCCTTGTCGGGTAAGTTCCGACCTGCACGAATGGCGTAACGACTTCTCGACTGTCTCAACCATAGGCCCGGTGAAATTGCACTACGAGTAAAGATGCTCGTTTCGCGCAGCAGGACGGAAAGACCCCGGGACCTTTACTACAGTTTGATATTGGTGTTCGGTTCGGCTTGTGTAGGATAGCTGGGAGACTGTGAACTCTGGACGCCAGTTCAGGGGGAGTCGTCGTTGAAATACCAGTCTGGTCGTGCTGGATGTCTAACCTGGGTCCGTGATCCGGATCAGGGACAGTGTCTGATGGGTAGTTTAACTGGGGCGGTTGCCTCCTAAAGAGTAACGGAGGCGCCCAAAGGTTCCCTCAGCCTGGTTGGCAATCAGGTGTTGAGTGTAAGTGCACAAGGGAGCTTGACTGTGAGACCGACGGGTCGAGCAGGGACGAAAGTCGGGACTAGTGATCCGGCGGTGGCTTGTGGAAGCGCCGTCGCTCAACGGATAAAAGGTACCCCGGGGATAACAGGCTGATCTTCCCCAAGAGTCCATATCGACGGGATGGTTTGGCACCTCGATGTCGGCTCGTCGCATCCTGGGGCTGGAGTCGGTCCCAAGGGTTGGGCTGTTCGCCCATTAAAGCGGTACGCGAGCTGGGTTTAGAACGTCGTGAGACAGTTCGGTCCCTATCCGCTGTGCGCGTAGGAGTCTTGAGAAGGGCTGTCCCTAGTACGAGAGGACCGGGACGGACGAACCTCTGGTGTGCCAGTTGTCCTGCCAAGGGCATGGCTGGTTGGCTACGTTCGGGAGGGATAACCGCTGAAAGCATCTAAGCGGGAAGCCTGCTTCGAGATGAGGACTCCCACCTCCTAGAGAGGGTAAGGCTCCCAGTAGACGACTGGGTTGATAGGCCGGATATGGAAGCACGGTAACGTGTGGAGTTGACCGGTACTAATAGGCCGAGGGCTTGTCCTCAGTTGCTCGCGTCCACTGTGTTGGTTCTGAAACCACGAACAACCCCATGCCATGGTCACGGTGTGGTGCGGTTGAACAGTTTCATAGTGTTTCGGTGGTCATAGCGTAGGGGAAACGCCCGGTTACATTCCGAACCCGGAAGCTAAGCCTTACAGCGCCGATGGTACTGCAGGGGGGACCCTGTGGGAGAGTAGGACGCCGCCGAAC
>NZ_JBVIIM010000071.1:0-4261 GCF_055569765.1 Streptomyces sp. NPDC031365
GTTCGGCTACCTCACCCCGGCCGAAACCAGGCAACGGCACCAGCACGCTCTCGCGGCATAGCGATCACGTGTCCGAGATCACGGGGAAACTTCAGGGCTATCCCGCCGTCCTTGCAGAGATCCGCGAGTGTCCACTGCGTGCGGCTGCTGTGCTTGACCGACACCAGCTCCACCTCGCCGTTCGTGAACGCGATGACGAAGTCCTCATGCCACTCGCATACGACGTAGTCGATGACATCCTGGGTGAGCATGGCCAGACAAGCCTGAGCTGCCACCTCGGCCTGATACCGATACAAGCCGAGGGTCTCGGATCCACTGTCCTCGCCAGGGCGAAGCTGAAAAATCGGGTGAACGAAGGGCTCGGGATCACCCACCGAGTCCGCCAACACATCGACCACGCCCACCCCCACTACCGACCTCTGAGTCAGTCATGCTCCGGCCGGACGATCCGAAGATCCACAGATCTACCACAGCTTTATGCTGTGCGTAACCGAACAATCACAAAGGAATGGTGGGCCCAATCCGAGGGAGGGCCTGGTCGTGGCTCACCGCTATGAGGTGCAGCCCCGAAGTCGGCTAGCAGCGCGTCTGCGACTGTTACGCCCATTCGACGCCCAACTTCCGGAGCGCGACCAGCTGTTCTTCGGTGAGCTTGTCCCGCCTGGCCTTGGTGTTGCTGTACCAGATGCCGAGCTTGGTTTCGGTCCCGTCGGGCAAGGTCTCCACCGCCTTCCGGGGTACAGGGCGGTGGGCCCCTTCCCGCTCCACCCACTGCGCGAGGGCCGCCAGGCCGCGCTGGAACGCCTGCTGCGCCTTGCTCGGGCCCTTCGTCGACCGCGTAGCCGCAGGGGCCGGAGACGGTGCCTGGACGGGCTGCACGCCCAGCGTGGACAGCCGCTCCTGCTGCTCGGTCGACAGCTGCGCCCAGGTGCCCGGGTTCTTCTGCCTTTCCAGCCACTTGCCCAGGTCGTCGCCCTCGAACAACACCCCGGGTTCGATGGCCGGCAGGCTGCCGTCGGCGTCGACCAGGTCCGCGAGGACCCGGTAGCGGCGCTGCCAGTCCAGCGGCCACGGGCAGTCCCAGTCCGGGTCGATCGCGGCCAGTTGCTTCGCGCGCTGTGCCGCCCGCTCCGGGTCCTTGCCCAGGCCGCCCGCCCGGCGGAGGTTGGCCATGTGCTGCCCGATGGGCATCATCGTCTCGCTCTCGCCCCAGACCGCGTCTTGCCGCGGGGCGAGGTGCCCCATGGCCCGCCGGTAGGAGCGGAGCGCGGCGAGCTTGTTCTCCCAGGCTTCCTCACCCGGCTCCCAGACCATCCCGGCTTCCGGCAAGTCGAGCAGGGTCTTGCGCCGCTCCTCGAGCTCCCCGGCCCTCAGCGCCTTCCTCTGCTGGTGGACCCATCGGCCAAGCGGAAACGCCCTCGTCGCCCCCACTTCGACCTCGACGTCGTAGGGCACGGCGTAGAGGCCGGTGATCTCGTTCTCATTCCGCCACCGGAGCAGGGCCTGGTAGCCCTCCAGCCACACCAGCGACTCCGGCCGGTACACCCGCGTGCGAAGGAACGCGGCGATGGTCGCGGCGTCGCGCGGGCTGGAGAAGTGCAGCAGGGCCGCTTCGGCAGCGGCCTGCGTGTCGTCCTCCTGGTCCTCGCCGTCGCCCTCGCCGCCGGCCCCGACGATCCGCCCGTCCTCGTCGCGCCGGATGTGGACCTTGCGCCTGCCGCTGGTGAGAGCGCGGGAGGCGAGCTGCTCGACCAGGCGCTCATCGTGGCTGCGCAGGCCCTGGAGCACGGCCACGAGCGGCTTGAAGCTGGCGGAGGCGACCATGTCGGTCGGGTCCTCGCCGGGCTCAAGGAAGACGGGCACGATGATCCGGGCGACCTTCGTGGAGCCGTCCTTGTTGAGTCGGAGCGCGCGGCCGATGTTCTGGACGATCACCACCTGTGAGCCGCGGGTGTCGGCGAAGCAGACGGCCTCGACTCCCCGTTCGCCGGTGATGTCTACGCCTTCCCCGAGTACACGACAGCTGGCGAGGAAGGCGCGGTGGACCCGGCGCTCGGCCGCGTCGATGCCGCCTGCGAACTGCCGCAGGACCTCGCGCCGCTCGGTGACGAGGTGGTCGCCGCACAGCCACGCCGACCACACCCGGTCCGGGGGTACGTGGCGGCCGGCCTCGAGCTCGTAGAATTCCGCGTCGATCGACGACGCGGGCAGCTCCTCAGCCTTCGCCAGGTCCTCGTCCGAGGCGCCGTTCACGTAGAGCTCGGCCGCGGTCTCGGGGAGCTTCTCCGCGAACGCGGCGGCTTCCTCGACCTTCTGGTGGAACGTCATGACAGTGCGCAGGTTCCACGCGGTGGCGTGTTCCAGGAGCGCGGTCTGCAGCAGGGCAAGGCGCCGGCCCCGCCGGGCCTCCTCCGACTCCCCGAGGACCGGCGAGGGGTCGCGGATCTCCAGCACGTCGATCTCGAAACCGGCGAGGATCTCGCGCTCGATCGCCTCGCTCAGACCGAGCTCGGCGAGCCACGCGCCGTACGTGCCCTCCGGGTCATCGGCCATGGTCGCGATCTCCACCTCCCGGCCGTCAGCGCCCCTGCGAGGCTGGGGAGCGGCCAGGATGCGTGGGGTGGCGGTGAGGTAGAGCCGGAAGTCGGCGGGGATCCGCTGGTTGTCGTGGATCGCCGCCCAGGGCCTGCCAAGATCACCGGCGGTTGAGTGGGCCTCATCCACGATGGCGAGGTCGAAGCCGGCCATCTGCTGACCGTAGAGCCTCTCCCCGCCCGCCAGAGCGGCCTCCAGCGGCCCGCGTACCTTCCGCTGGCCCTCGGGCGCGTCGATGTCCTCCCGGTCCACCAGGGAGGCGTACGTGGCGAACACGATGACCGGTCCGGACCCGGCCCACAGGGCGAGCTGGATCGGGTTGGTGGTGGTGCGCACCCCCAGAGCATTGAGGACCGGGTCGTTCTCCAGCGAGCACACCGCGACCATCGGCGCCCGGTGGCCCACCAGGCGCCACGCCTGGGCGGTCTGCACGAGCAGGTCCAGGGTCGGTACGGTCACGAGGATCCGGCCGTCCGCGAACGACTCCAGCGCGCACGCGGCGGCCGTGATGGTCTTGCCCGAGCCGGTCGCTGACACGATCGTGCCCCGGGCACCCTGCGGGGGCACAGACGATCTTGCAGGGAATCCCACCCACCTGCGAAATGCCGACCGCTGATCTACTTGGTGTTCCCGCAGCTGAATACCCAGCATTCCCCGAATCCTCCCTCGCCTTCTTCTCTCGCTTCAAAAATTCACAGGGACGGAGTGAAGGGCGGAATGGAAACGGTACCGTCCTCACTCACGACAATCCGCTCCGCAAGCTGGGCCAGGACCTCAGCAGGGCGCAGCCCCGTCCGGCCGGACACCGCCCGGACCAGCCGACTGGAAGCTGCGGACAACCAGACCTCTGCCCGCAGCTCATCCGCTTCCTCTCCCCGGCGTTCCCCCAGGGCAGCCTGCGCCGTAAGAGCACTAGCAGACCGCTCCTCACGCTCGCGAGCCCACACCGAACCCTGAGCGTCCAGTTCCGGCTCGTACACGCCCCAACCAACTGCAGTCATCAAGTCCCTGACGCGCCGCCACTCAGCGTGCTTGGCCAACCAGATGACAGCCAACCGCTCCCGGTCCATATCGAACGCGTAGAAGGAACCGTTCCCCCTCAACCGCTCCGCGGTTTCCCGCTCACGGACAGCGGCCTCCGCGACCTTCTCCGAAACAGCGGCGACGTCTAAGCCATCAGCCTGACGCCGGACCTGATCCCGCGCCACGTCCTGAGCACTCCACATTCGTTTAACCTTTTTTCCAGCGCGAGCATCTGAGCCCGCATCGAGCGGTCGAGGGGTGTCTCCTGTTCCCGCCAAGACTACATGTGCATCACTTAGAAGGAACCCCCTATCTGACATCTGACACCAGCGAGCAACCCTCCACTCTTGCAGCCAGCCCGGCCCGCGCCAGCGGGCCCCAACGGTCTGGAGGCGCAGCCGGAAGGACCGTCAGGCGGGGGAGCGCAGCGGACCCGCCGGCCAGGCTGGAGCGAAGCGAAAGCCTGGATCGGGGCGGAGTCCCACAGGGTCCGGGGAGCGCAGCGAACGGACCATCACCCCTCGTGCGCAGCACGAGGGGTAAGCGGGTGGCGCAGCCACCCGCCAACGCTCCCGCGGAGCGGGAGCGCAACACCCGCGCGCAGCGCGGGTGTTCGCTTGCTCCGGGCGCAGCCCGGAGGGAA
>NZ_JBVIIM010000072.1:0-4013 GCF_055569765.1 Streptomyces sp. NPDC031365
TGTGGGGGTGCTGGCCGCGGAGGGTGTGTCGCGGTACGTCGAGCTCGGGCCGGGTGGTGTCCTCACCGCCATGGCCCAGGACAGCCTCGACGGCCCCACCCAGGAGGGAGCCGCACCGCGGTTCATCACCCTCCTGCGCCCCGACCGCCCCGAGGACCACACGGTCGCAGCTGCGCTGGGCGACCTCTGGTGCGGCGGTGCCGAACCTGACTGGCAGGCCGTGTACGCGGGCCTGGACGTCCGGCGTGTCGGTCTGCCCACCTATCCCTTCCAGCGGGAACGCTACTGGGCGAGCGGCTCCGCGCCCGCACGCCCCCGCCCCCTGTCGGCCGGCCTTCTCTACCGCGCGTACTGGGAGCCTGTCCCGCTCCCCGCCGAGGGCCGGCTCGCGGGCACCTGGCTCGTCATCGGCGCGGAAGCCGAGTCGATGCGGCCGGCCCTGACCCGCTCCGGCGCGGACGTTCGCGTCCTCGCACCCGTCACGGCTGCGACCACCCGCGCGGAACTCGCCGCGCGGCTGCGCGAGGCGCGGGGGGAACAGGACGGTCTCGCCGGTGTTCTTCACCTTCCCGCTCCGGTCGGCGAGTCCGGCGCCACCGAGGTACTGCTGGTGCACCAGGCGCTGGGTGACGCGGAGATCGGCGCGCCCCTGTGGTGCGCCACCCGGGGAGCGGTGTCCGTCGGGCCCGGCGACCGGCTCACCGATCCGGAGCAGGCCCAGGTCTGGGGACTGGGCCGGGCCGCGGCCCTCGAGAGCCCCGACCGCTGGGGCGGACTCGTCGACCTTCCCGGAGGCGAGTTGGACGCCGCCACGGCCGACCGGCTCGCGGTACTGCTCGCCACGGCTCACGGCGAGGACCAGCTCGCACTGCGCGGAACCGGGCACGGTCTGTACGGCCGCCGTCTGGAACGCCTCGAACGCGCCACCCCGACGGCGGAGCGGTGGCGCCCGTCCGGCACGGTCCTCATCACCGGAGGCAGCGGCGCCCTGGCCGGACACCTGGCACGCCGTCTCGCGGACGAGGGAGCGGAACACCTGCTGCTGCTCAGCCGCCGTGGTCCCGAGGCGCCGGGTGCCGGGGAACTCGTGGAGGAGCTCAGGGCGAAGGGTGCCGAGGTGACCGTCGCCGCCTGCGACGTGGCCGACCCGGCGCAGGTGCGGGCGGTGCTCGCCCAGATCCCCGACGAGTTCCCCCTGCGGGCCGTGATGCACACGGCCGGGGTCCTGGACGACGCCGTCCTGGACTCCCTCACCCCACAGCGTCTCCACGCCGTGCTGCGGCCCAAGGCCGTGGCCGCCCGTACCCTGCGGGAGCTGACTCGCGACGCCGATCTCACCGCCTTCGTGCTCTATTCCTCCTTCGCCGGGATGGTGGGCGGTGCCGGCCAGGGGAACTACGCGGCCGCCAACGCCTACCTGGACGCCTTCGCCGAACAGCTCAGGGCCGACGGTGCGCCGGCCACCGCCCTCGCCTGGGGTGCCTGGGGCGGCGGAGGGATGGCCGCCGAGGAGGCGGAGGTGAGCGGACGACTGGAACGACATGGCGTCCGCGCCATGGACCCCGCCCGCGCCCTCGACGGCCTGCGGGAGGCCCTCGACCACGGTGACGCCTGCACGGCTGTCGCCGACATCGACTGGGGGCGCTTCGGCCCCGGCTTCACCACCGTCCGCCCGAGCGCCCTGCTGTCGGGAGTTCTCGAAGCGGCAACCGCGGCCGCCCGGCCCGCGCGCCGGACGGGGGACCATCTGGCGGAGCTGCCCGACGACGAGCGCGGCAGGGCGCTCCTCGACCTCGTCCTGACCCGGGCGGCCGGCGTGCTCGACCACGCCTCGGAGGACGGGATCGAACCCCACCGCCCGTTCCGCGACCTCGGCTTCACCTCCCTGATGGCCGTCGACCTGCGCAACGCCCTGAGCGCCGCCACCGGGCTCACGCTGTCCGCCACGGTCGTCTTCGACCACCCGAGTCCCCAGGCCCTCGCCGCCCATCTGAACACCAGGCTCGGCGGTACCGCGAGCACACGCGTCCTGGCCGCCCTCGACCGTGTCGAGGCCGCCCTGCCCGCCCTGGGCGCCGAGGACGGCCTGCGCGGTGAGGTGGAGAGCAGGCTCGAGGCCCTGCTCGCCGGCCTGCGCGGAAGCAGGACCGGATCCGGGACCGGCGAAGAGGCCCGTCAGGAGGTCGACACCGGAGAGCTCTCAGCCGACGACCTCTTCGCCTACATCGACGAGAAGTACGGAACCCGCTGATGAGCAACGACCAGAAGCTTCTGACCTACCTCAAGCGGGTCACCGCCGATCTCGACGAGGCCAACCAGCGTCTGCGTGAGGCGGAGGAACGCGGTCACGAACCCATCGCCGTCATCGGCGTGGGCTGCCGGTTCCCGGGCGGCGTACGGTCCGCGGAGGGCCTGTGGGAACTTCTCGCCCACGGCCGGGACGCCCTGACCCCGTTCCCCGAGGACCGCGGTTGGGACCTCGACACGCTGTACGACCCGGAGCTGGACCGCCCCGGCACCAGCTACGTCCGTGAAGGAGGGTTCCTGGAGGGCGCGGCCGAGTTCGACGCGCACTTCTTCGGCATCAGCCCGCGGGAGGCCCGTGCCATGGACCCGCAGCAGCGGCTCCTGCTGGAGGTGGCGTGGGAGACCCTCGAGGGCGCCGGGCTCGACCCGGCCGCGCTGCGGGGGAGCCGGACCGGCGTCTTCGTCGGCACCAACGGCCAGGACTACGCCTCCCTGTTCGGTGAGTACGCGGAGGAGGCGAGCGTCGAAGGACACATCGGCACCGGCAACGCGGCGAGCGTTCTGTCCGGCCGTCTCTCCTACGTCCTGGGCCTGGAGGGACCGGCGGTCACGGTCGACACGGCCTGCTCTTCCTCGCTGGTGTCGCTCCACCTCGCGGCCGAGGCGCTTCGCCGCTCCGAATGCGGCCTGGCACTGGCCGGCGGGGTCACGGTCATGTCCACACCGCGGGTCTTCGTCGACTTCTCGCGCCAGCGTGGGCTTGCTCCCGACGGGCGGTGCAAGGCCTTTTCGGCGTCGGCGGACGGCACCGGCTGGGGCGAGGGTGTGGGGGTGCTGCTGTTGGAGCGGTTGTCGGACGCGCGGCGCGACGGGCACGAGGTCCTCGCGGTGATCCGCGGTTCCGCCGTGAACCAGGACGGCGCGTCCAACGGGCTGACGGCGCCGAGTGGTCCGGCGCAGCAGAAGGTGATCCGGCAGGCGCTGGTCAACGCGGGCCTCACCGGGGCCGACGTCGACGTGGTGGAGGCGCACGGCACCGGTACCACGCTCGGTGATCCCATTGAGGCGCAGGCGTTGCTCGCCACGTACGGGAAGGGCCGCGCCGAGGGCAGGCCGTTGTGGCTGGGGTCGGTGAAGTCGAACATCGGGCACACGCAGGCCGCGGCGGGTGTGGCCGGTGTGATCAAGATGGTGATGGCGATGCGGCACGGCGTCCTCCCGAGGACGCTGCACGTCGACGAACCCACGCCTCATGTCGACTGGTCAGCAGGCACGGTGCGGCTGCTCACCGAGAACACGAACTGGCCCGCGACCCTGGAATGTCCGCGCCGCGCGGGCGTCTCGGCCTTCGGCGTCAGCGGGACCAACGCCCACATCATCCTTGAGCAGGTCCCCGAGACCGTCGGGGAACCGGTCCCCCCTCACGCCACCGAGCAGCCTCCCGTCCTGCCGTGGATCCTCTCCGCCAAGACGCCCGATGCGCTGGCCACCCGTGCCCGCACACTGGCAGAGCACCTCGCGAACCGACCCGGCCTCTCCGCCGCCGATGTCGCGCACAGCCTGTCCCGAGCACCGCTCTTCGCGGAACGGGCCGTGGCCCTGGGTGCCACCAGGGAGGAGCTCCTCGCGGGCCTCGGGGACCCGCCGATCCGCGGCACGGCCGCCGGAGCCGGTCGTACCGCGTTTCTGTTCGGTGGGCAGGGGGCGCAGCGGTTGGGTATGGGGCGTGGGTTGTGTGAGGCGTTTCCCGTGTTCGCTTCGGTGTT
>NZ_JBVIIM010000073.1:0-3694 GCF_055569765.1 Streptomyces sp. NPDC031365
ACTGGTGAGCTCGCATGTTGAGGTGTCGTGTATTCGCTGGGCATCCACGACTTCGGTCACGGCGAGTAGCTGGTTCAGGGTGGTTTTCCGCGAGCCAGGCTGGGACGATGCGGGGATGGCGAGCGATCTGGCGGAGCCGTCAGCTTCGGAGTTGGCTGAGGGCATGCGCGCTGCGCTCATGCACGCTCGGTGGGACCCGGACGGTGATCCGGCGGTCGCCGTTGATGTGCTGGGCGCCTTGGTCGAAGGCGTATGTGGTCCGGTCGATTCAGTGGGGGCCGGACAGATCGTTTTCGACTCGGATGCTATGGGAACGGCGTACCTGTTCTGTGCTTCGATGAACAAGGCCTTTGATCGGAACCACCCGGCGCAGCCGCCCGCTCACCGGGGTTTGTCGATTACGGAGCATCTCGCCCTCGTGCAGCCCCTGCTGCCCGGATTTCATCGGCGGCAGCAGGAGGTACTACAGCTTCTGGACCGGGAGTTTCCGCCAGACGACTAATCTCGCGAGCGTGTGGAGCGGCGAACCGAGCTCAGGCGCAATCACCGTGTGTGGTCGCCGGGAGCGTATCGACTCCAGGTTCCTCCAGCTTCGGTGACCAGGCGGGTGGCTGTCTTGTCGTGGTAACCGAGGGCCTTCGCGATGACGGGAGCCGGGGCTTGGAGGACGAGCTGTCGGATTGCGGAGGTCCTGCCGCGCTGCGGCGGGACGCCGATCTCGCGCAAGTGCACTTGAAGGCTGACCGGGTTCATCGGCTGGCCGGGCTGACGTCCGGGGAAGAGCCACTGTGAGCTCCTGCTGCTGGCATAGGGCAGATGCTGGCAGGACTGGACATATGCCCGCATGAGGTCAGCGACGGGCTCTGGAAGTGGGGAGGGTGGGTCTCCCAGCCGGACGGTGACCGTGGTCCCGTCGTCGATGACGTCGTTGGCAGTGAGGCGAACGATGCGGGTGACGGGTTGCGCATAGAGGAGAACGAGTGCGGCAGCGATCCGGGCCCGTAGGGGCAGGGAGTCGTCGTTGAGGACCCGCCGGAGAACGGCGAGTCGGTGGTGCTGGTGCAGCGGCGCTTGGTCCTGGTTGACGACCTGGGGTGGCAGGGCGAGGCGGGGCATCCGGTTCGTCTTCATGCACCAGCGCAGGAACGTCTGGGCCGGGCGCCGGGTGGCCAGCTTCTCCGTGTGCCAGGCGTCGAGGTCAGCCTGCCGGCAGTGTTCGATGGTGCGGCCTCGGTCGGCAAGCTGAGCGAGGAAGGCGCCGGCCTGGGTGATCTCCTGTTTCGTCTGGTTGGTCTGGGAGCGTCCCAGCGGTCCCTTCTCCGTCTTGCTCCGCAGGCGCCGCATCTGGTGCCAGGTGGCAAAGTGCTGAAGAAGCCGCCGGTGTTCGAGGTCCTCGATGGTGGCGAGCCGCTCGGCCAGCCAGCGCTGATAGAGCAGAAGCTGCCGGTCGACGCGTGGCAGGACACCACTGTCCATCAGCAAGTCACGCAGGTGCACGATGGTTCGCCAGGGTGTTTCCTGGTGCAGCCCGTCGTGGGTGAGCGGGATGCTGCCGGTTGCCAGGCCCCGGAGGAGACGGACGACATTGGGGTTGCGGAGCCAGATCAGGCGGCTCTTGGGCCGGTCCATCTCCAGCAGGGAGGTGACCAGGGGTTGCAGCGAAGCGGCAACGTGACCTGTGCCGTCGTCGAGGAGTCGGCCGAGGGTGTCGGCGAGGGTGCAGCGTTCGCAGAGACGCCCACCGAGGAGCAACCCCTCAAAGCCACAGCGGACGCAGAAGAAGTCGCGGGCGATGCCAGCGCAGTCGCGGCAGATCGGCGTGCCGGTCGCGTCCCGGCCGGGCAGCAGCCGGTCGGCTCGGCAGCCGGGGCAGCAGCCGCGGACACGCATGGCGCGGTCGTAGCAGGTTCGGCAGATCGGACCGTCCGACCACTCGGCGGACTTCGAGGCTCGACGGCCGCAGCGTGCGCAGTCGCGGATCATCCACCGCTCGTACTCCTCCGGCGTCATCGTTCACCCCTCCTGCGTCAGCCGGACCCGCGTGGGTCGCCGGGCGGCCAGGTTGATCGGCGCTTCCTCACCAGCTGCCCGGCGGGCCGGGACGTTCTGAGCCGAAGTGGTGATCAGGTCGGTGGGCGTGCAGTCGAGGATGTCGCAGAGGGTGGCCAGCACCGGCAGGGACAGCCGTTCCGGCGTGCCGGAGACCAGGCGGTGGACCTGGGAGGAGGACAGCGTGATGCCGCGTTCGGTCAGGTGCGGCATCAGCTCGGCGACGGTGAACATTCCGCGGGCGGCCATCAGCTCGCGCAGGCGCCACCGGTAGCTGATCTGTCGTGGCATCAGGAGGTCCTTCCCGGCCGCAGAGCGGCCTCGATGGTGGCGTCCAGGACGCGACGCAGGGAGCGGGTGCGGAAGTCGGAGGAGACGCACGTGTAGATCGCGGTGGTGGAGGCGTGGTCGTGGCCGACCTGCTGCTGGACGAACAGCGGGTCGTGGCCGTCCTCGATCAAGTGGGTGATGTAGGACCGGCGCAGCGAGTGGAACTCCAGCTCGGAATCCAGGCCGAGGGCGTCCCTGTAGGCGGCGAAACGGGAGTCCAGCCGCTGGACCCCGACCCGGGGTCCTCGCTCGGACGGCCAGAGGGCCCGGCTGGTCGAGTGCCGCATCCCGGGACGCACCTCGCTGATCCATTCTTCGATCGTGCCGGGCGTCCAGGTCCAGACGGTCAGCACGCTGCGGCGCTTGGGCGGCGAGCCCTTCTTGGCCTTGCCGTAGCGGACCAGCAGGGTGCCGTACTCGCCGAACTCCCGCCCCTGCGGGTTGCGGCCGAAGTCAGTGAGGTCGAGCATCCGGGTCTCGTTGCGGCGCAGGCCGTAGGCGTACGCGGTCTTGAACAAGGCGGCGTCCCGGAAGGCCGGCAGCCAGCCCTTGCGGCCCTTGCCGCGGACGCGCAGGACCTCCTCGTCGGCGTGGTCGAAGAACGCTTCCAGCTCGGGCCTGGTGAAGGCCCGGCGTTCCGGCTCGCCCTCGGCTTCGTCGGCATGCGTTGCAGCGTTCCAGTCGTAGACCACCTGGACGGGGTGGGTCCCGAAGTGCCGTAGGCACTCGTCGCTCCAGCCGTAGGCGGGGTTGGTCAGGAAGTCGCAGAACTGGCGTACGGAGCCCTGGTAGTTGCGCAGGGTGGAGCGGACGCAGCCGTGCACGGCCCGTAGATCGGCCGACCATTCGTCGATGTGCTGCGGCGTCCACTGCCACGGCATCGCGTCGGCATGCCGGGTGAAGGCCCGGACCGTGCGTTCCTGGTCGTTGACGTATCCCGGCGAGAGATTGCGGGCGAGCTGTTGGTTGCGCCAGCCCTTGATCATCGCCTCGAAGACCTGCTCGTCCGGCCGCAGCAGCGGCAGACCGTCGATCAGGTGCAGCCGAGCAGACCCTGGAACGAGGCCGTCCCCACCCATCCGCCATCACTCTCCGTCTATCGCATCTGACGCGATAATTTCGCATCAGATGCGACTCGGGGGCGTCTTCGCAGTTCAATCGCTCGATGGAGTGAGGCCCGCGGACACTCAGTGCTGTAACCGCTACCGTGCTTCCGAGGCCAACGTCCCTGATGGGGTCGTTTCCGCGCGGTCCCGGGCCCGCCTCCAGGCCAGGTGCCGCGTATTCGCATCCGATGCAATTGGCGTCGGTAGGA
>NZ_JBVIIM010000074.1:0-3169 GCF_055569765.1 Streptomyces sp. NPDC031365
CCACGACGACCTCGCCCGCGGACGGGAGATCGCGTGCCAGTACTGACCCGGCTCATCCCCTCGCCGGTCGTCGTCGACATCCGCCCGGGTGCCCTCGACGACCTGGCGAGCGTCCTCGCGGACGAGCGGATCTCGCAGTCCGGCCGGCTCGCCATCGCCGTCAGCGGTGGCTCCGGCGCCCGGCTGCGCGGGCGGATCGCGCCCTCGCTGCCCGGCGCCACCTGGTTCGAGGTCGGCGGCGGCACCATCGACGACGCGGTCCGGCTGGCGGGTGACATGCAGGGCGGCCACTACGACGCGGTCGTCGGACTCGGTGGCGGAAAGATCATCGACTGTGCCAAGTTCGCGGCGGCGCGCGTCGGTCTGCCCCTGGTCGCGGTCGCCACCAACCTGGCGCACGACGGTCTGTGCTCGCCGGTCGCGACCCTCGACAACGACGCGGGCCGTGGCTCGTACGGGGTGCCGAACCCGATCGCGGTCGTCATCGACCTCAACGTCATCCGTGAGGCCCCCGTCCGGTTCGTGCGCTCCGGCATCGGCGACGTCATCTCCAACGTCTCCGCCGTCGCGGACTGGGAGCTGTCCCACCGCGTCAACGGCGAGAAGATCGACGGTCTCGCCGCCGCCATGGCCCGGCAGGCCGGGGAGGCCGTGCTGCGCCACCCCGGCGGAGTCGGCGACGACGGTTTCCTGCAGGTGCTGGCCGAGGCCCTGGTCCTCACCGGCATCGCCATGTCGGTGTCGGGCGACTCCCGCCCCTCCTCCGGCGCCTGCCACGAGATCAACCACGCTTTCGACCTGCTCTACCCCAAGCGGGCCGCCGCCCACGGCGAGCAGTGCGGACTGGGTGCCGCCTTCGCGATGTACCTGCGCGGGGCGCACGAGGAGTCGGCGGCCATGGCCGAGGTGCTGCGCCGGCACGAGCTGCCGGTGCTGCCCGAGGAGATCGGATTCACGGTGGACGAGTTCGTCCGGGCCGTCGAGTTCGCCCCGGAGACCCGCCCCGGCCGCTTCACCATCCTCGAGCATCTCGACCTGAAGACCGAACAGATCAAGGACGTCTACGCCGACTATGTCAAGGCCATCGGTAGCTGAACTCCGTCCGGTCGTGCACCCCGCCGGGGTCAAGGACCGGCGCAGCGGTGAGCACTGGATGGGGCGCCTCTACATGCGAGAGGTGTCCCTGCGGGTGGACCGCTACCTGGTGAACACCAGGGTCACGCCCAACCAGCTCACCTACCTGATGACCGTCTTCGGTGTCCTCGCGGCCCCGGCCCTGCTGGTGCCGGGGATCGCGGGTGCCGTCCTCGGCGTGGTCATGGTCCAGCTGTATCTGCTGCTGGACTGCGTCGACGGCGAGGTCGCGCGCTGGAAGAAGCAGTACTCGCTCGGCGGGGTCTACCTGGACCGGGTCGGCGCCTACCTGTGCGACGCCGCCGTCCTGGTCGGCCTCGGTCTGCGCGCCGCCGACCTGTGGGGCTCCGGGCGCGTCGACTGGCTGTGGGCCTTCCTCGGCACCCTGGCCGCGCTCGGCGCGATCCTGGTCAAGGCCGAGACCGACCTGGTCGGCGTCGCCCGTCATCAGGGCGGACTGCCCCCGGTGAAGGAGGCCGCGTCCGAGCCCCGTTCCTCCGGGATGGCCCTGGCCCGCAGGGCCGCCGCGGCGCTCAAGTTCCACCGGCTCATCCTCGGCATCGAGGCGTCCCTGCTGATCCTGCTCCTCGCGATCCTGGACGCCACCCGGGGCGACCTGTTCTTCACGCGGCTCGGCACCGCCGTGCTCGCCGGCATCGCGCTGCTGCAGACCGTGCTGCACCTGGTCTCCGTCCTCGCCTCCAGCAGGCTGAAGTGAGCACCGGCATGACGGTCGGCGCGGTGATCATCACCATGGGCAACCGCCCCGACGAACTGCGCGCCCTGCTGGACTCGGTCGCGAAGCAGGACGGCGACCCGGTCCAGGTGGTGGTCGTCGGCAACGGCTCACCCGTCCCGGAGGTCCCCGAGGGCGTGCGCACCGTCGAGCTGCCGGAGAACCTGGGCATCCCCGGTGGCCGCAACATCGGCATCGAGGCCTTCGGACCGGGGGGGCGGGACGTCGACATCCTGCTGTTCCTCGACGACGACGGCCTGCTCGCCGGCCACGACACCGCCGAGCTGTGCCGGGAGGCCTTCACCGCCGACCCGGCGCTCGGCATCATCAGCTTCCGCATCGCCGACCCGGAGAGCGGTGTCACCCAGCGCCGCCACGTGCCCCGGCTGCGCGCCTCCGACCCGATGCGCTCCTCCCGCGTGACCACCTTCCTCGGCGGCGCGAACGCCGTACGCACCAAGGTCTTCGCCGAGGTCGGCGGACTGCCGGACGCCTTCTTCTACGCCCATGAGGAGACCGATCTGGCCTGGCGGGCCCTCGACGCCGGCTGGATGATCGACTACCGGTCCGACATGGTGCTGTACCACCCGGCGACCGCCCCCTCACGGCACGCGGTCTACCACCGCATGGTCGCCCGCAACAGGGTCTGGCTCGCCCGCCGCAACCTCCCCGCCCTCCTCGTCCCGGTCTACCTGGGCGTCTGGCTCCTGCTCACGCTCCTGCGCCGCCCCTCACGCGCGGCGCTGAAGGCCTGGTTCGGCGGATTCCGTGAGGGCGTGACCACTCCCTGCGGGTCCCGCAGGCCCATGAAGTGGCGTACGGTGTGGCGGCTGACCCGGCTGGGCCGGCCCCCCGTGATCTGACAAGCTCGTGTCCGGGAACACCGGGGCACCACCCGGACTCCCGGCTCATGCCAGGCCCGCTCGGGCCGCCCATCTCGAGGACGAAAGTTTTTCCGCCAGTGAGTGAGACAACACACGACGGCACGGTCGCGGTCACCGGGCCCGCGTCGCCCGACGAGGGCCTCACGGCTGCCGAGCTGGCCGCCCGGTACGGCCTCACGGTCAGCGGCGCCCGGCCGTCCCTCCTGGAGTACGTCCGTCAGCTCTGGGGGCGGCGGCACTTCATCATCGCCTTCTCCCAGGCGAAGCTCACCGCCCAGTACAGCCAGGCCAAGCTCGGCCAGTTGTGGCAGGTGGCGACACCGCTGTTGAACGCGGCGGTGTACTTCTTCATCTTCGGTCTGCTGCTGGGCGCCAACCGGGGCATCCCGAAGGACGTCTACGTGCCGTTCCTGGT
>NZ_JBVIIM010000075.1:0-2981 GCF_055569765.1 Streptomyces sp. NPDC031365
ATCGGGTCACCGAGCTTGGTGCCGGTGCCGTGCGCCTCCACCACGTCCACCTCGGCGGACGACAGACCTGCGTTGGCCAGCGCCTGCCGGATCACTTGTTGCTGCGAGGGGCCGTTGGGCGCGGTGAGGCCGTTGGAGGCACCGTCCTGGTTGACCGCGGTGCCCCGGATCACGGCCAGCACCCGGTGCCCGTTGCGCCGCGCGTCCGACAGCCGCTCCAGTGCGAAGATCCCGACGCCCTCGGACAGTCCCATGCCGTCCGCATCGTCGGAGAACGCCTTGCACCGGCCGTCCTCCGCGAGGCCGCGCTGCCGGCTGAAACCGATGAAGCCCTGCGGCTCGGAAGCGACGGAGGCAGCTCCGGCGAGTGCCAGCGTGCACTGACCCGACATCAGCGCCTGGACGGCGAGGTCGAGGGCCACCAGTGCCGAAGAGCATCCGGTGTCCAGGGTGACGGCCGGGCCTTCGAGGCCCAGCGTGTAGGAGACGCGTCCGGAGGCGATGCTGGTGCTCGTTCCGGTCAGGAGGTGGCCCTCCATGCCCTCCGGGAGCTGCCGCAGGCCACTGCCGTAGCCGCCGTTCCCGACGCCCAGGTACACGCCGCAGGCGGTGCCGCGCAGCGTGTGCGGGTCGATACGGCCGTCCTCGAACGCCTCCCAGCACGCTTCCAGCAGCAGCCGCTGCTGCGGGTCCATCGCCAGCGCCTCGCGCGGCGAGATGCCGAAGAAGGCGGGGTCGAAGGCGCCCGCGTCCCGGACGAAGCCGCCCGTACGGACGTAGGTGTGTCCCTCGTCGTCCGGGTCGGGGCTGTACAACCCCTCCAGGTCCCAGCCGCGGTCGTCGGGGAAGGCGCTGAGGACCTCCTCCCCCGCGGAGATCACCCGCCACAGGTCCTCGGGGGTCTCGATACCACCGGGGAAACGGCAGCCCATGCCGATGATCGCCACGTCGTCGTCACGGTCGGCGGACGCGATGGCGACCGGAACGGCCACCGGCGCGTCGAGGGTGTCCTCCCCGAACAGGGCGGTGCTCAGGTGCTGGGCGAGCCGGGTGACGTTCGGATAGTCGAAGACCACGGTGGTGGCGAGTTTCAGGCCGGTGGCGGTGCGCAGGGCGTTGCGCAGGGCCACCGCGAGGAGCGAGTCGAAGCCGAGGTCGCGCAGCGGCCGCCCGTCCTCGATGGCGTCCGCGGTGGCGTGTCCGAGGACCGTGGCCGCGTGGGCACGCACCAGGTCGCGCAGCGCCGACTCACGGTCCGCCACGGACAGAGGGCTCAGCCGCTCCCGCAGGGGATTCTTCTCACCCGTCGGTGCCTCGTCCTCCGCACCACGGTGGGCGTCGAGGTAGGCACGTACGTCCGGTATGCCGTCCAGCAGCGGGCGGGGGCGCATGGCCGTGAACGCCGCGGTGAAGTCGGCCCAGTTCACGTCGCCGATGGCGAGGAACTCCTCGTCGTCCGCCATCGCCCGGCGCAGTCCGGCGATCGCGAGTGCGGGTTCCATGAAGGACAGACCTCGCCAGTTGAGCGAGTCCGCGTCGACCTTGTCGCCCATGCCGCCGCCGTCGGCGTCCCACAGTCCCCAGGCGATCGTGGTACCGGCGAGGCCGCGGGCGCGCCGGGCGCGGGTGACCGAATCGAGATAGGCGTTGCCGGCCGAGTAGGCGGCGTGCTCGCCGGCGCCCCAGACCGCGGCGACGGAGGAGTACAGGATGAACGCGTCCAGGTCCGTGCGGTCGAAGATCCGGTCCAGGTGAGCCGTGCCCACCAGCTTCGCCTCCGCGGCCGACTCGAACTCGGCCAGGTCCGTTCCCGTCAGGGAGGCGAGTCTGCCGACTCCGGCACAGTGGACCACGGTTCGGATCGGCGGGCCGTCGGCCTCAATCCGCTCGACGAGCTGTTCCAGGGCCTCGCCATCGCAGACGTCGCACGTCGCGACAGTCACCTTGGGCCCCAGGGCGCCGAGCTCTTCGACGAGTTCGCGTACGCCCGGCGCGTCCGCTCCGTGCCGGGAGGTGAGGACGAGATGCTCGGTACCGGCCTCGGCCAGCCAGCGGGCGGTGTGTGCGCCCAGTCCGCCGGTGCCTCCGGTGATCAGTGCGGTGCCGCTCGTGCGCCATGGTTCCCCCGTGGGCTGTCCCCACGGGTCGCGCCGCAGCCGGCGCAGCAGAGCGGCACCCTCGCGGATCGCCACCTGGTCCTCGTCGCCGTCGGCGCCCAGCACGGCCGCGAGACAGTCGGCCTCACGCTCTCCGAACGCTTCCGGAAGGTCGACGAGGCCGCCCCACCATTGCGGGTACTCGAGGCCGAACACGAGGCCGAGACCCCAGGTGCTGCCCTGCACGGGGTGACGCACCAGATCGTCGTGCCGCGCCGACACCGCCTCCCGGGTGCCCAGCCAGACCGTGACCCGCTGGTCCCAGTCGGCCAGGGCCTGCATGAGCAGGAGACCGAGTGCCAGTCCTGTGGTGAGCGCGGGCCGCTCGGGGTGCGTGGTCTCGTCGAGGGCGAGGAGCGACAGCACGCCGGTCACCCCGGAGTGAGCGTCCAGCAACTCGCCCGTCCGCTGCCGGTCGGCGTCGGCGGGGAGTACCAGTTCGGCCACCTCCGCGCCGTGCTCCCGCAGCGCCCCGCCGATCGCCTCGACCGTCTCCGCACGGTCCCGCTGTCCCTCCGACGTCACCAGCAGCCAGCGCCCGTCGAGCCGCGCCGGGGTGAGCTCCGGGCCCGGCACCCATCCGATGTCGTAGCGCCAGGAGTCGAGGACGGCTCGCTCGGCACGCCGCATGCGCCAGGCGTGCAGCGCCGGAAGGACCGCACTCAACGGTGTGTCCGTCCCGACACCGAGCTCATCGGCGAACGCGTCGGCGTCCCCACGGTCGACCCCAGCCCAGAACTCGGCGTCCATCAGGCCCTGTTCGCCGAGCGGCTCGGGGGACTCGTCCTTCAGCCAGTAGTTCTGGCGCTGGAAGGGGTAGGTGGG
>NZ_JBVIIM010000076.1:0-2851 GCF_055569765.1 Streptomyces sp. NPDC031365
TTCCTCTCCCTTTCTTCATTTCTCCCCTATACCCCACCCCCCCCCCCCCCCCCCCCCCCCCCCCCCCCCCCCCCCCCCCCCCCCCCCCCCCCCCCCCCCCCCCCCCCCCCGGGGACCGCAGGGCCGGGTCAGGGTACTAATGGTCACAGCACCGACAAACAGCCCATAGCACCTCGAGGACGCCATGCGCCCCCACCGCCCCCAGGTCTCCGTCGTGGTCATCGGCCACGACGACGCCGCTCATGTGACCGACGCCGTGCGCTCGGCCCTCGCGCAGGGGCCCGCCGTGCACGAGGTCGTCGCCGTCGACGACTGCTCCACCGACGGCAGCGTCGGCCTGCTGGACCGGATGGCCGCGGGCGAGCCCCGGCTGCGGGTGATCCGGCTTCCCGCCAACAGCGGCGGCTGTGGCACCCCGCGCAACACCGGGCTGGACGCGGTGAGAACGCCGTATGCGATGTTCCTGGACAGTGACGACGTCCTGCCGCCCGGCGCGGTCGACGCGCTGCTCACGGCCGCGAGCGGGACGGGCGCGGAGGTCACGGGCGGTCTGTGCGTACGCCGTGAGCTCCCGTCGGGCCGCGAGGCGCCGTGGGAGCCCGGCCTGTACGCCACGTCCGCCCTGCTCGCCCACCCGGCGCGACGCCCGCGCCTGGTCCACGACACCCTCTGCGTCAACAAGCTCTACGCCACGGCCTTCCTGCGCGAACACGGCATCCGCTTCCCCGAGGGCCGGTTCCCCTACGAGGACATCGTCTTCACCGCGCGGGTGTGGGCCGCCGCCCCGCGCGTCGCCCTGGTCCCCGACCGGGTGTACGTCTGGCACGTCCGCCGCTCCGCACGGCAGCTGTCGATCTCGCTGGACCGCGCGGGCATCGCCAACTGGAGCTCCCGCACCCACGCGTGCCGCACCGCCCACGGCATCCTGCTGGACGCCGGCGAGAAACGGCTGGCCCGCAGGGTCCGGGCCAAGTTCCTCGACCACGAGCTGCGCATGTACGCGAGGGAGCTGCCGTTGCGCGACGAGGAGTACCGGCGGGAGTGGTGGGCGCACACCCGGGCGTTCCTCGCGGAGTACGACGCCGCCGACCGGACCCGCGACCCGGTGGCCCCCGGACGGCTGATCGCGCGGGTCGTCATGGCCTCCCCCGAGCCCCGCGACCTGCCCCGCCTGCGGGAGCTGGCGGCCCGGCCGGCCCGGCTCCGCCCGCCGTACGCCCGCGCGGAGGACGGCACGCCGTGCTGGTCGTCCGACCTGCCCGCGATCACCCTGGACTCCCTGCGCGACCGCCCCGCGCACCGGCTTCCGCTCGCCGTGGACGCGGAACTGCGCCCCCACGCGCGCCGCCTGCGGCTGCGCCTGCACGAGCTGTACGGCGCGGTGGCACAGGCGGGGCCGTCCGAGGTGGAGGTGGAGTGGCGCCACCGGGACCGGAACGGAGCGTCGGTGCGCCGTACGGTGCCGCTGCGGGTGTCCGCCGAAGGCACCTGGACGGCGGAGACGCCCCTGCGCCCGGACCGGCTGGCCACCCTCGGCACGGGCGCCTGGGACCTGCGGCTGCGGCTGCGCTTCCGGGACGGCTCGACCCGCCGCGTCACGGCCCACGCCCTCGCGGGCCCGGGCCTGCTGCGCCGCGGCGCGCTGCCGAGCACCCGGCACGGCGTGGTCCTCGTACGCCCGTACGCCACCCACTCGGGCTCCCTGGCACTCCGTGTGGCGACCGGCGTGGGCGGCGTCCTCCCGGTACTGCGCGGCCGGCTGGGGCGCCTGCGGCACCGAAGATGAGAGCGCCCCGCGCCGCCCGCACGTCCCCCATGTCCGGCTCGGGGAGCGAGTGCTGCGGGCGCCGGAGTTGAGGGACGTGGCCGCGTGGTTGGCCACCGTGCCGGATGCGGCGAACCGACCTCGTCGTGTGTCAGAGGGTTGTCAGGGCCTGGGCCGTCGCCTTCGCCAGGGCAGCCAGGTAACCCTTCGGGAGCCTCGGGTTGCGGATGACGACCGAGCGCCAGTAGAGCGGGCCCGAGATGAGGTCCAGGGCCAGGGCGTGGTCGATGCCGGGACGGAGTTCGCCACGGGTCTCGGCCGCGGTGACGATGCCCTTGGCCACCCCGTCCTGACCTTCACGGAGAGCCTTCTGGAGGGCCTCGGCGATGTCGGGGTTGCGGGCCGCCTCGGCCTGGAGGTCGGGGAGGACCTGCGAGGCGACGGGGTGGCGCAGGGCGCGGGAGGTGACCTCGTACAGCAGACGCAGGTCGCTCTCCAGGGAGCCGGTGTCCGGCGCGGGCAGTCCCTGGACGGCGATCGCGGACACCAGGTCGAGGACCAGGTGGAGCTTGGAACGCCAGCGGCGGTACACCGCGGTCTTGCCGACGCCCGCGCGGCGCGCGATTCCCTCGATCGACATCCGCGCGTAGCCGACGGCGACGAGTTCCTCGAAGACCGCCGCCCTGATGGCCTCCGTGACGTCCTCCCGCAGTACGGCGGCCCCCGCGGGGGCCCGGCGGCGCGGACGCGGCTGGGGCTCGTCTGCGTTCGTCGTCATGCGGACCAGCATAGGCCGCCATCGTATCGACGAAACGGTTGCGTTCCGACGTGTTTTCGACCTACGCTCCCGTTACGACGATACGGTCCCGTCCCGACGTCGGACCCCGTTGCCCCCCTCCCCCTAGCGAAAGCAGCGGATGTGAGTCAGGCCCTCCACACACCGCCCCCCGCGGCGGCCGGCCCCGCACCGGCCGAGGACGACCTCGCGGCCCTGGCCGCCCGGTACGGCCTCACGGTCAGCGGCGCCCGGCCGTCCCTCCTGGAGTACGTCCGTCAGCTCTGGGGGCGGCGGCACTTCATCATCGC
>NZ_JBVIIM010000077.1:0-2747 GCF_055569765.1 Streptomyces sp. NPDC031365
GCGTCGGCCGCGAGGTGCAACGCGACCAGGGACGACGAGCACGCCGTGTCCACCGTCAGCGCCGGCCCCTCGAACCCGTAGAAGTACGAGAGACGGCCCGACGCGACACTGGCCGCGTTGCCGGTGCCGAGGTAGCCCTCCAGATGGTCGGCGGAGCGGGCCACGAGGTCGGTGTAGTCCTGGCCATTGGAGCCGACGAACACGCCAGTCCGGCTGCCGCGCAGGTCTCGCGGGATGACACGCGCGTTCTCGAAGAGTTCCCACGAGGTCTGCAGCAGCAGCCGCTGCTGCGGGTCCATGGCCAGGGCCTCCCGCGGTGCGATACCGAAGAAGTCGGCGTCGAACTCGGTGACTTCCTCGAGGAAACCGCCACCAGTGGTGTAGGTCGTACCGGGCACCGAAGGATCAGGGTCGAAGAGCGCGTCCAGGTCCCAGCCACGGTCCTCGGGGAACGGGCCGATGGCGTCACCTCCGGACGTGACGAGTCGCCACAGATCCTCCGCCGAACGGACGCCGCCGGGAAGCCGGCAGGCCGAGCCCACGATCACCACCGGGTCCGCCGTGTCGGCTTCCCGGTGGGCGGTTCTCGCCGATGTCTCCGGCACCAGCGGGTCGCCGGCCAGTTCACCCTGCAGATACTCGGCCAGAACCTGAGGACTGGGGTAGTCGAAGGCGAGCGAGACAGGCAGGGCGAGGCCAGTGGTCGTCGCGAGCCGGTTGCGCAGCTCGACGGCGGCGAGGGAGTCGAAGCCCAGAGCGCGGAACGACTTCTGCGCGTCCACGGCGGCGGCGGACTCGTGCATCAGCAACTGGGCGGTGTGCGAGCGGATCAGCTCGAGAAGTTCGGTGAGCTGCTGGGCGGTCGTCCGTCCCCTCAGCAGAGCGGGACGCCCGGCGTCCGCTTCGGCCCGCGGGGTGACGAGATGGGCGAGCAGTGGCCTGCGCGCGGCGCCGGCCTGCGCCTGGACGTGGCGGTCCCAGTCGAGATCGGCGACCAGGACGCAGGGCCGGTCGTGACGCACCACCAGGTCGAGGGCTCGCAGCGCTGTCCGCGGACTCATCGCGCGGAAGCCGGTGCGGCGCATGCGGTCCTTCGTCGCACCGTCCGCGGCGGCCATTCCTTCGCCCTGCCAGGCTCCCCAGGCCACCGAGGTGGCCGGCAGCCCCGCCTGCCGGCGGCGCTCGGCAACCGCGTCCAACGCGGCGTTGGCCATCGCATAGTTGGCCTGCCCCGCGGTGCCGACGACTCCCGCGAAGGACGAGAAGAGGACGAAGTCCTCCACGTCGTGGTCCCGGCTCAGACGGTCCAGGATCAGAGCGCCCTCGAGCTTGGAGGACAGAACGGAGTCCAGGCGCTCCGGTGTGAGGGAGGTCAGGACACCGTCGTCCAGGATGCCCGCCGTATGGACAACGGCCCGCAGCGGGTACTCGGCGGGGATCGCCGCGACGAGCGCGGCGACGGTTTCCCCGTCCGAGACGTCACAGGCGGCGATCGTGACGGCGGCCCCGAGGTCCTCCAGGTCGGCGACCAGCTCCGCGGCGCCGGGAGCCTCGCTTCCCCGGCGGCTGACCAGCAGCAGATGAGGCGTGCCCGCCTGGGCGAGATGCCGGGCGACATGTGCGCCCAGGGCGCCCGTGCCACCGGTGATGAGCACGGTCCCGGACGGTGCCCAACCGCCGGTGGCGGGCGTGGTCCTGATACGCGTGAGACGGCGGGCGTAGGCGCCACCGGGGCGCAGGGCGGTCTCCTCCTCGCTGGCGCCGCCCAGCAGCTCGGTGAGCGTCCGTGCGGACGTCTCGTCCAGACGTTCGGGCAGATCGATCACACCTGCCCAGCTGCCGGGCATCTCCAGCCGGGCGACACGGCCGAGACCCCAGATCTGGGCCTGCCCCGGATCGACAGCGGAATCGGCGGTGCCGGGGACGGAGACTCCTGCCCTGGTGGCTGCCCAGACAGGCGCCTCTCGCCCGCTGTCCGCCAATGCCTGCAGCAGGGAGACGGCCAGTGCGGGCGCCCGTTCCCCATGCAGCACCGCGAACACGGCCGTGGGCGAGGCGCCGTCGAGCGCCTGGTCAAGTCGGCTCCTGACCTCGTCCCGGCTCTCGTCGGTCAGCGGCAGCCTCACCACGTCGGCGCCGGCTTCGGTCAGGGCGTGCAGGCAGTCTTCGACGAGATCGTCGTCGCGGTCCGAAACCACGAGCCACGTTCCGGTGGGTTGCGCCGCCGGACGTGGGGTCAGCGGCTCCCAGGCGATGCCGTAGAGCAGTCCCGCGAGGTCCGCCGTGTCCTTCGTGCTTCGCGCGCGTTCGACCGGCCAGTAGCGGCGCTCGTTGAAGGGATAGGTGGGGAGTTCCACACCGCTCGCCCCTGTGGCGGCGAACACGGCGTTCCAGTCGACGGTTACGCCCCAGCAGTACAGCTCGCCCAAGGCGGTGGCCGCCGTGGCGGTCTCCGGGCGTCCGTCACGCAGCACGCTGGTCAGCCGCCGAGGGACGGACGTGAGGGACGTGCCGGGAGTCCCGGCACCAGGTCCCGGCAGTGACTCCTGGGCCATGGCGGTGAGGACGCCACCCGGCCCGAGTTCGACGTACCGGGACACACCCTCCGCGGCCAGCACCCCCATACCCGCATGGAACAACACCGGCTCCCGGACCTGCCGCACCCAATACCCCGGATCCGACAACACCCCCACACCCGCACGCTCACCCGTCACCGTCGACACCACAGGAACCACCGGCTCCGACAA
>NZ_JBVIIM010000078.1:0-2476 GCF_055569765.1 Streptomyces sp. NPDC031365
TCACCAAACACCGAAGCGAACACGGGAAACGCCTCACACAACCCACGCCCCATACCCAACCGCTGCGCCCCCTGCCCACCGAACAGAAACGCGGTGGCGGCTTCCTCATGGGCGACGCCCGCCCGGTGGGTGTCACCGGCCGCCAGAGCCTGCAACTCGGCGAGGAGTTCCGAGTGGTGGACCCCACTCAGCACAGCCCGGTGGGTGAAGGGGGTCCGGGTCGCGGCGAGAGTCCGGCCGATCTCGAACAGGTCGGCGTCCGGCCGGTCGGCGAGGTACTCGGCGAGCCGGGCGGCCTGGGACCGCAGCGCCTGTGCGGACTTCGCGGACAGCGGCCACAACGCGGGCAGGGCGGACACGCCGGGGTCGGCGGGCCGGTCCCCCGGGGTGACGGGCGCCGGAGGCTCCGGGGCCTGTTCCAGCACCACGTGGGCGTTGGTGCCGCTCATGCCGAAGGAGGAGACGGCCGCACGACGCGGGGCGCCGGTCCGCGGCCACCGCTCGCGTGCGGTGAGCAGGGACAGCCCGCCGTCCGACCAGTCGACGTGCGGGGACGGCTCGTCCAGATGCAACGATCGCGGGAGGACGCCGTGCCGCATCGCCATCACCATCTTGATCACACCGGCCACACCCGCCGCGGCCTGTGTGTGCCCGATGTTCGACTTCAGCGAGCCCAGCCACAACGGCCTGCCCTCGGCGCGGCCCTTCCCGTACGTGGCGAGCAGCGCCTGCGCCTCGATGGGGTCACCGAGCGTGGTACCGGTGCCGTGCGCCTCCACCACGTCGACGTCGGCCCCGGTGAGGCCCGCGTTGGCCAGCGCCTGCCGGATCACCTTCTGCTGCGCCGGACCGCTCGGCGCCGTCAGACCGTTGGACGCGCCGTCCTGGTTCACGGCGGAGCCGCGGATCACCGCGAGGACCTCGTGCCCGTCGCGCCGCGCGTCCGACAACCGCTCCAACAGCAGCACCCCCACGCCTTCCGCCCAGCCGGTGCCGTCCGCCGACGCCGAAAAGGCTTTGCACCGCCCGTCGGGAGCAAGCCCACGCTGGCGCGAGAAGTCGATGAAGGACTGCGGCGTCGACATCACGGTCGCTCCCCCCGCGAGGGCGAGCGCGCACTCACCGCGCCGCAGCGCCTCGGCTGCGAGGTGGAGGGCGACCAGGGAGGAGGAGCAGGCTGTGTCGACAGTGAGCGCCGGCCCTTCCAGGCCCAGTGCGTAGGCGATCCGACCCGAGGTGACGCTGCTGGCGCCGCCGGTGCCGAGGTAGCCCTCCAGGTTTTCCTCGGAGTGTGAGACGAGGTCGGTGTAGTCCTGGCCGTTGGTGCCCACGAACACGCCGACACCGCTGCCGCGCACGGTCTCCGGGCGTACACCGGCGTGTTCGAAGGCTTCCCAGGACGTCTCGAGGAGCAGGCGCTGCTGCGGGTCCATGGCGAGGGCCTCCCTCGGCGAGATGCCGAAGAAGTCCGCGTCGAACTCCGTCGCCCTCGTCAGGAATCCGCCGCCGCGGGTGTACGTGGTGCCGGGACGGTCGGCGTCGGGGTGGTACACGGTGTCCAGGTTCCAGCCGCGGTCATCCGGGAACGGCGTGATGGCGTCCACCTCGTCCTCGACCAGCCGCCACAGTTCGTTCGGGGTGGTGACGCCCCCGGGGAAGCGGCAGCTCATGCCGATGACAGCGATGGCCTCGTCGCTGCCGACCGTGCGGCGCACCGCGGCGGCCGTCTCACCGCCGTCCAGGAGCTCCGCGCGAAGGTGCCGGACCAGAGCGGCCGGAGTCGGGTGGTCGAAGACCAGGGTGGTGGGCAGCGCGAGACCGGTGGCCCTGCCGAGCAGATTGCGGAACTCCACCGCCGTCACGGAGTCGAAGCCGAGGTCCCGGAACGCCCGGGTGGCGTCGGCCGTCTCCCCCGGTGTGTGCCCGAGCACCGCAGCCGCGTGTTCCCGGACCAGGTCCAGGAGCATGCGGTGGGGGTCGGCCGAGGCGGCGAGAGCGGCGTGGAACGGACGCGCCGGCTGCGCGTCGTCCGGTGTGAGCGGTGCGGGCCGAGCCCCGATGTGCGGTGCGGCGGCGCTCGCGCTCCCCGGCCAAAAGCGCTGCCGAGCGAAGGCGTAGGTCGGGAGATCGACAGGACGTGCCCGGGTGCCTTCGAAGAGCGCCTGCCAGTCGTGGTCCATCCCCCAGCAGAAGAGTCGGCCCAGCGCGGCGCCCACGGTGGCCCGCTCCGGACGGCCGGCGCTCAGCAGAGAGGTCAAGCCGAATGCTCGCTCCGTCTCCTGGGTGAGGCTGTCGAGGCTGTCCTGGGCCATGGCGGTGAGGACGCCACCCGGTCCGAGTTCGACGTACCGCGACACACCCTCCGCGGCCAGCACCCCCATACCCGCATGGAACAACACCGGCTCCCGCACCTGCCGCACCCAATACCCCGGATCCGACAACACCCCCACACCCGCACGCTCACCCGTCACCGTCG
>NZ_JBVIIM010000079.1:0-2413 GCF_055569765.1 Streptomyces sp. NPDC031365
GCCCGGCGGTACCAGCCGCGCAGGGACTCGGAGCTGATGCCGAGTTCCCGGGCGACGGCGGTGACCGTCTTGCCCGAGGAGTCGACGAGCGCGATTGAGGTTCCCCCTGCCGACCGGACAGCTTGATACTGGGACGGATGGTCCCGGAGGAAGCAGTCACAGGTAGTGAGTGGCAAGAGCAACATGAGTAAGCGGTACACGGCCGAGTTCAAGCGGGACGCGGTCGCCTTGGCGTTGTCCTCGGAGAAGACGGTCACCGAGGTCGCGAGGGATCCGGGCGTGAGTCCGGAAGGGCTGCGCGGGTGGGTGAAGCAGGCGAAGGTCGACCGCGGTGAGGGACCCGCCGGGGCTTTGACCACTGCGGAGCGTGAGGAGCTGGTCCGGCTGCGGCGGAAGGTTCGCGAGCAGGAGGCCACGATCGAGGTGCTGGGAAAAGCGACCGCCTTCTTCGCTCAGGACAAGATGAGGTAGACACCGTGGCACGGTGTCGTTTCATCGATGCGGAGAAGGCGTCGGAGGGTAATCCTGCAGGTCACAGCGTTGCCCCGGCAGGCGAAGCGGGCGGTGTTCGCGCTCGACCTGATCGGCCGGGACTTCACCGCGCCCCGGCCCGGGATGCGGCTTGTCGGCGACATGACTGAACTCAGCACGCTGGAAGGGAAGTTGTATCTGGCGACCTGTATCGATCTCGCGACGCGGGAGGTGGTCGGCTGGGCGATGGCCGACCACCACCGCGCCGAGCTGCCGGTCGCCGCCTTGCGGATGGCAGCCGGGCGTGGCGGCCTGGAGCAGGGTTGCGTCATGCATACGGATCGCGGCAGCGAGTACACGAGTGACGAACTCCGCAGCGAAATACGCAAGTTGTGCATGAGGCAGTCGATGGGGCGCGTCGGCTCTTGTTACGATAATGCCGCCGCGGAAAGCTGGTTCGCCATCCTGAAAGCGGAGATCGGGACGACCGTGTGGGAGACCCGCGAGGCCGCCCGGGCCGACGTTTTCCGCTACGTCGAGGTCGAGTACAACCGCAGCCGGCTCCGTCGGCACCCCGACTACGGGTACGTCACCCCGCTCGAAACGAGATCCCTGCTCAGGCAGAACCTCGTCCCGGCAGCGTAAACACCCGCTGTCCAGTTCGCGGGGGGAACTTCAGGTGTGGGCTGGCCCTGGCCGACGGGCAGCGCGAGCGCCTCGAGGCCGTCGGCGTTGCCCGGCTCGCCGCGGCTCCGGCCCCAGTGGAGCCGGACGTGTCCGCAGATCCGTCCACGACGCCCGTGAGCGCCTTCGAAAGGGGCGTTGCGGCCCTGGCGCAGTACAAGACCGCACGGGGCTCTACGAAGGTCCCCAGGGCCCACGTAGAGGCGTTGCCGGACGGGACGGAGGTCAAGCTCGGGGTGTTCCTCACCAACAGCAAGAGCCGCCGGCCCAAGCTGACCGTCGACAAGCTCGCCGCGCTCGCCGGCCTCGGGCTGGAGTGGGCGGCCACGGAAGGAGCGGCGTGATGACCGCACCCGAGGAAGAGCGGCGCGTGCAGGACGCTGTGCGTCGGCACGCCAGCACCAGGGCCTTCGCGGAGGCGGAGGACGTCATCTCGACTGCGCTGTCCGACGCCGGGGTGCAGGCGGCGCGGGCCCAAGTGGAGGCGGCGGAGACGGAGCTCGGCCTGGAGCTGTGCGCCCGTCTCCAGCCGTTCCAGGACCGCTACGACCAGGCCGTGGCGGGTGGCGACGCGGCCCGGCTCATCGAGGTCTGCGCGGGCACGCACGGCAACTGGGGGCGGATCTGCGTCCTGCCCGACGGTCACGAGACCTCGATGGAGGAACCGCACTGGGGCAGCTCACTCTATGTCTCGACCCTTGTCCTGGTTCTTGAGGTTGCGGCCTGCACCACTGGGTGACTTCAGGTAGGCGATCTCATCTTCTGCGACCTGCCACTTGGCGTACAGGTACGTGCATGCCCAGATGGAGGCTCCGAGGGCAGTAAGGGTCGCGCCCTGAGCTACCACCAGACGCTTGGTGAGCTTGGAGAGCTTGCCTCCAGTTGACGCGGCCTCGCTCTTGCAGATGCCGACGTGGCCCGTCTCTTGTGAGTGCCGCTGGAGATCTTCGAGACCTTCAGCCTGAAAAGGACACGCCGTGCACGCGTAATTGATCATCAGTTGATCCCCCCAACGGAACCCAGATTGCCACAGTTTGAGGGCGCCAACGCACCACTTAGCCATCCTCCAGCCCGGAGCCAGCCGGAAGGTAACTGTCGCCCCACCCCCCGCAGCAGCGTCGTGCCAGGCCCTACACGCACTGGGGTGCGATGCCCGGGGGTTCCGGAAGATTTCAAGTCCAGTGAGACGTTTGTGATGCTATGAGATCTGTGGTGTCGGTTCCCTACGCTTGGCGGGGTCGTTGATCCACGCCTTCTG
>NZ_JBVIIM010000080.1:0-2089 GCF_055569765.1 Streptomyces sp. NPDC031365
CGGTAGCGGCGGCGCGGGCGGCGACCTCCCCGACGGCGAGTTCGGCGCCACCCAGGACGTCGTCGTCCAGGAGATCCAGTCCATCAACCGGTAGGGAGGATTCTCGCCAGGGTCTTCAACGGTGACCTGGCTGGGACCGCCCGCTGCCCGGCCCGAAACGCCGCTGGACCGGCGTCTCCCTCAGCCAGTCCGACGGCGACGCTCCGCTGATACCGCACTGGTCAGCGCCCGTCCGCTGACACCTCTGTGACCGTGCGGCAGGAGTCGAACCCCTTCACTCCGGTGCCGTGAGTCGTGCGCTGGGTAGCGTGGGTTCGCTCGAGAGAAGCCTCGCCCCACCGGGAGTTGACCGTGAACCGCCGCCCCACCCTGCTCGTAGCGCTCGCGCTGACCGCCACCGCGGCGTTGACGCTGTCCGCCTGCGGAAGCGACGACGACGATTCCGCCAAGGACAGCGACAAGATCGCCGGCACGGACACGGGCGGTGAGAAGTCGGCGTCGCCCAATACGTCGACGCCGACGCCGACGCCGACATCGGCCGGCCGGCCGAAGATCGAGTTGCCGTCCGACGTCACGCATGAGTTCGACTGGAAGGAGACCGGTGACCCGGCGAAGGATGCCGTGCTTGCCGACGCCGAGCAGCGGATCATGGCCGTGGACATGGCCATCGCGGAACAGGATCCGCTGCATGAGGCGTACCGCTTCTACTCCGAGGGCACGGCAGCCGCGGGAAGTCAGAAGCACATCCAGGAGTTCGTCGATCACAAGGCCCGCACGACAGGCTCGGCGCGCTACTACAACGAGAGCGTGACGGTCAACGAAGACGGAACCGCTGCTCTGGTGTATTGCGAGGACCAGAGCAAAGCGTTCAACAGGTTCCTCAAGACCGGCAAGACGGACGTCACTCAGGTCACGAAGAACTCCTACGTCATCTACGCGAGCATCCTGCGCAAGAACAAGAGCGGTGTATGGGTTACCGAGCGCCTGACTTCTCAGAGGGGGAGCGCCAAGTGCCAGCCGTGATGCGAAAGCGTCTGCCGGCCTCCGTCACGGTCTTGGTTCTTGCCGTGGAGACACCCGCATACGCGGATACAGGGTTCGGCGGCAGCACGGACGGTGCTGACGCTCATCTGGTGCCGTGAGTCGTGCGCTGGGTAGCGTGGGTTCGCTCGATAGAAGCCTCGCCCCACCGGGAGTTGACCGTGAAACGCCGTCCCACCTTGCTTGCAGCGCTCGCGCTGACCGTCACCGCGGCGTTGACGCTGTCCGCCTGCGGAAGCGACGACGACAAGCCCGCCAAGTCCGGCGAGGAGATCGCCGGCGCGGACACGGGCGGTGACAAGTCGGCGTCCCCGAGCGCGAGCACTCCGGACTCGGGTGGTCGCCCGACGATCACCTTCCCCTCCGACGCGAAGAACGTCTTCGAAGGCGGGGAGACAGGCGATCCCATCAAGGACGCGGTTCTCGCCGACAACGCTTCCAGTGTCAATTCCGTCGACGAAGCAATCTTCAAGAGCAGTACGGACACGAAGGCGCTCGGCTTCTACCACGCCGACAAAGCCCTCAGCTCGTCGATCACATACGCGCAGCGCTACATCGACGCCAACGACACCTGGACGGGTGTGACGCGGTACTTCAACCGCAAGGTGACCCTGAGCGGTGACAACAAGGCCTATGTCACCTACTGCTCGGACGAGAGTAAGTCGTACATCAAGGACAAGAAGACCGGAAAGGTCGACAAGTCGCCGGCGTCCACGGACAGCTACGTGCGGTACAACGCCGCGCTTACCAAGAACGCCAAGGATGTCTGGCAGACGACCGACATCGTCTCCAAGAGGGGGGCCAAGGAGTGTCAGCCGTAAGGAACGCGGGCAGGACGGCGACGGTTCTGGCAGTGGTATGTGCCTGTGTCTTCACCACCCAGGCGGCATTCGCCGACCGGAACAAGCACGGAAACAACGGCGACACCCAACAGCGTGCCGAAACCGACGACCGCACCGTCTCCGTCACCGTGGGTGGTGTCGTGTTCGACCGTTCCAAGAACGGCACCGGTGACTCAGCGGGTCCGCTGACCTCGTCGACGTCATGG
>NZ_JBVIIM010000081.1:0-1575 GCF_055569765.1 Streptomyces sp. NPDC031365
CCGGTCCTGGCCATACGTCGCCAGCAGCGCCTGCGCCTCGATCGGGTCACCCAGCGTCGTCCCCGTACCGTGCGCCTCCACCACGTCCACCTCGGCGGACGACAGACCGGCATTGGTCAGCGCCTGCCGGATCACCCGCTGCTGGGAGGGACCGTTGGGAGCGGTCAGCCCGTTCGACGCACCGTCCTGGTTGACCGCCGAACCACGCACCACCGCCAGCACCCGGTGTCCCTTGCGCCGCGCGTCCGACAACCGCTCCAGGACGAGCACACCCACGCCCTCGCCCCAGCCGGTCCCGTCCGCGTCGTCCGAGAACGCCTTGCACCGACCGTCCCCGGCCAGCCCACCCTGGACATCGAATTCGAGGAAGGCAGCAGGCGTCGTCATCAGGGTGACACCGCTCGCGAGGGCAAGATCGCACTCGCCGGCGCGCAGGGACTGGGCTCCAAGGTGCAGGGCCACCAGAGACGACGAGCACGCGGTGTCCACCGTGACCGCGGGGCCTTCGAGCCCCAGCGCATACGACACCCGGCCCGACAGGACACTGCCCGCGCTACCGGTCCCGCCGTAGCCGTCCCCGGACTCGCCGGCCAGCGCCAGCAGAGCCGGGTAGTCCTGCCCGTTCGTACCCGCGAAGACCCCGACCGGCAGCCCACGCAACGACGAAGGAGCGATACCCGCCCGCTCCAGCGACTCCCACACCACTTCCAGCAGCAGCCGCTGCTGCGGATCCATCGCCAACGCCTCACGCGGCGAAATACCGAACAGATCGGCATCGAAATCCGCCGCTCCGTCGACGAAACCACCCACCCGCGTGTAGTCGCCGGCCCGGGCCAGGTCACCGATCGCGTCCCAGTGCCGGTCCGCGGGGAAGCCGCTCATGGCGTCGATCCCGTCGGCCAACAGGTGCCACAGGTCGTCAGGTGAGGCGACTCCGCCCGGGAAGCGGCATCCCATGCCCACGACGACAACCGGGTCGTCCACCATCGGCAACGAGGACGCTTCAGCTTCGTGGCCCGTGCCCTCGTCGGTCGTGGGGAAGATCTGGTGGAGGAACTCCTCGGTCAGCGCTTCGACGGAGGGGTAGTCGAAGACGACGGTCGAGGCGAGGGTGAGCCCCGACAGCGCGGCCAGGGCGTTGCGCAGTTCCACCGCCATCAGCGAGTCGACGCCGAGTTCGCGGAACGCCGTGGCCGGACCGATCGCCGACGGGTCGGCGAATCCCAGTACCGCAGCGACCTGTCCGCGTACGGCCTCCATCAGGGTGGTCCGCCGAGCCGCTGCGGTGAGCCCGGCGAGCCTGTCGCGCAGTGCGCCGACAGCCACCGGCGCACGGTCGGCACTCCCCGCCGCTCCCGGCGCGACCACATCCCACAGACGACTGGCACGCAACGCCGTCATCCCCGGAACGAAACGCTCCCAGTCCACATCGACGACCGTCACACAACCCGAGACCGAACCCAGCAGCTCCACCGCAACATCCGGGTCCAGCGGCCGAACACCGCCCCGGTCGATACGGGCCTGAACAGTCGCGTCATCCGCCATACCGCCCTCGGCCCACGGACCCCACGCAAG
>NZ_JBVIIM010000082.1:0-1545 GCF_055569765.1 Streptomyces sp. NPDC031365
CCCCGTTATGTTTTTCGCGGTCCTGCAAGAGGGCCGCTGGCCTCCGGGTCCGGCATGACTGTGTCCCCCTGTCGAACGGATGACCTGGGGGGTGGTGTCACCGGGCCCGGAAGGTGCCGTCGGAGACGCTGATCAGAGGTCCGGCCACCGCCCGGTCCGGCGCAACGCCGGGCAGTTCGCGGGCGGCAGGTCTGCATAACGTGGATGCGCGCGTACGACACCACTGCCGAGGCCGGCACCGTCAACACCCTGGGAAGGGCGCGATGTTCGACACCGAAGACGTGGGCGTGTTCCTCGGCCTGGACGTCGGCAAGAGCACCCATCACGGCCACGGGCTCACCCCGGCCGGGAAGAAGGTCTTCGACAAGCAGTTGCCCAACAGCGAGCCGAAGCTGCGGGCCGTCTTCGACAAGCTGACCGAGAAGTTCGGCACCGTGCTGGTGATCGTGGACCAGCCCGCCTCGATCGGTGCCCTCCCGCTGACCGTGGCCCGGGATGCAGGCTGCCAGGTCGCCTACCTGCCCGGACTGGCCATGCGGCGGATCGCCGACCTCTACCCGGGCGAGGCCAAGACCGACGCCAAGGACGCCGCGGTGATCGCGGACGCGGCCCGCACCATGCCGCACACCCTGCGCTCGCTGGAACTGACCGACGAGATCACCGCCGAACTCACGGTCCTCGTCGGCTTCGACCAGGACCTCGCCGCCGAGGCCACCCGCACCAGCAACCGGATACGCGGCCTGCTCACCCAGTTCCACCCCAGCTTGGAACGCGTCCTGGGTCCCCGCCTGGACCACCAGGCCGTGACCTGGCTGCTGGAGCGCTACGGCTCCCCGGCCGCCCTGCGCAAGGCAGGCCGGCGTCGGCTGGTCGAGGTGATCCGGCCCAAGGCCCCGCGCATGGCCACCCGGCTGATCGACGATGTCTTCGACGCCCTCGACGAACAGACCGTCGTCGTCCCCGGCACCGGCACCCTCGACATCGTCATCCCCTCCCTGGCCGCGTCCCTGGCCGCCGTCCACACCCAGCGCCGGGCGATGGAAGCCCAGATCAACGCCCTGCTGGAGGCCCACCCTCTTTCCCCGGTCCTGACGTCGATGCCCGGCGTCGGCGTCAGGACCGCCGCCGTCCTGCTGGTCACCGTCGGCGACGGCACCAGCTTCCCCACCGCCGCCCACCTCGCCTCCTACGCCGGACTTGCCCCGACCACGAAGTCGTCCGGCACCTCGATCCACGGCGAGCACGCACCCCGAGGCGGAAACCGGCAGCTCAAACGTGCCATGTTCCTGTCCGCCTTCGCCTGCATGAACGCCGACCCGGCCTCCCGCACCTACTACGACCGCCAGCGAGCCCGCGGCAAGACTCACACCCAGGCCCTCCTCCGCCTCGCCCGTCAACGCATCAGCGTCCTGTTCGCCATGCTCCGCGACGGCACCTTCTACGAACCCCGCGTCCCCAAGGACGTCGAACTCGCCGCATGACCCAGCCAGTCAAACCACCCCAAACCAAACCTGGGCGCCTTGACGAAAGACATAGAGGCACCCC
>NZ_JBVIIM010000083.1:0-1540 GCF_055569765.1 Streptomyces sp. NPDC031365
AGGTGGTGGCGGAGCGGTTGGTGCGGGTGCTGGAGGCGGTGGCCGCCGATCCGCAGCGCCGGGTCGGTGACGTGGACGTGCTGTCGGACGCCGAGCGCGAGCTGGTGCTCGGTGAGTGGATCGACACGGCCCGCGAGGTGAACGTCGAGGCCCTCCCGCAGCTGTTCGAGGCCCAGGCCGCGCGCACCCCCGACGCCCCCGCCGTGGACGGCCTCGCCTACGCCGAGGTCGACGCACGCGCCAACCGGCTCGCCCGGCTGCTGACCGGCCAGGGCGCCGGACCCGAGACCCGGGTCGCGGTACTGCTGCCGCGCTCCGCCGAGCTGGTCTGCGTGCTCCTCGCGGTCATGAAGACGGGCGCGGCCTACGTCCCCGTCGACCCCGCATACCCCACCGACCGCATCGACTACATCGTGCGGGACGCAAAGCCCGCACTGGTGATCGACGAAGCCTGGCTGAGCCAGGCCGAGACCGACGGTGTTTCCGCGGAGAGTCTGGCTGCGGTGTCGCTGTCGTGGCCGGCGTACGTCATCTACACCTCCGGTTCGACCGGCCGCCCCAAGGGCGTGGTCGTCGAACACCGCTCCGTCGGCGCCTACCTGACCCGAGCACGCGAGGCCTACCCCGAGGCCCGGGGGACCTCCCTCGTCCACTCCTCCTTCTCCTTCGACCTCACCGTCACCGCCCTGTGGACCCCCCTCGTCTCCGGCGGCCACGTCGTCCTCGCCGAGCTCGACCAGAACACCCACACCCCGACCTTCATGAAGGTCACCCCCTCACACCTCCCCCTCCTCGACAACCTCCCCCACCACACCTCCCCCACCGGCACCCTCATCATCGGCGGCGAAGCCCTCCACGGCGAAGCCCTCACCACCTGGCGCAACACCCACCCCCACACCCAGGTCATCAACGCCTACGGCCCCACCGAAGCCACCGTCAACTGCACCGAATACCGCCTCGAACCCGGCACCCCCACCCCCCAAGGCCCCATCCCCATCGGCCGACCCTTCTGGAACACCCGCGCCTACGTCCTCGACAGCGCACTGCAACCCACCCCCATAGGCACCCCCGGCGAGCTGTACGTCGCCGGAGCCGTGCTGGCGCGCGGCTACCTCGACCGGCCGGGCCTGACCGCGGAACGCTTCACCGCCGACCCCCACGGCGCCCCCGGCACCCGCATGTACCGCACCGGCGACCTCGCCCGCTGGACCCACGACGGACAACTCGAATACCTCGGCCGCGCCGACGACCAAGTCAAAATCCGCGGCCACCGCATCGAACTCGGCGAAATCCAGGCCACCCTCACCGCACACCCCACCATCGCCCACAGCGCCGTCCTCGTCCGCGAAGACCAGCCCGGCGACAAACGACTCGTCGCCTACATCACCCCCACACCCGGCACCCACACCGACACAACCGCCCTGCGCACCACCCTCGCCGACACCCTCCCCGACTACATGGTCCCCGCCACCATCGTCGTCCTCGACCAGCTCCCCCTCACCACCCACGGCAAACTCGACCGCCGAGCCCTCCCCGCACC
>NZ_JBVIIM010000084.1:0-1257 GCF_055569765.1 Streptomyces sp. NPDC031365
GGGCGTCCTGTTCGTCCTCTACAACGACATAGCCTGGCAACTCCTGCCCTTGGAGCTGGGGTTCGGCTCGGGGCAGACCTGCTGGCGGCGTCTGGAGCGGTGGCAGAAAGCAGGAGTCTTCGACCGGCTGCACCGGGTTCTGCTCGCAAAGCTGAACGCGGCCGGCGAACTCGACTGGTCACGTGCGTGCGTGGACGGCTCTCACATCCGTGCGAAAAAGGGGGCGCCGACACCGGTCCGTCGCCGGTCGACCGGCGGAAAACGGGCAGCAAACACCACATGATCTGCGACGGACGCGGCACCCCGCTCAAGGTCATCACGACTGCGGCCAACGTCAACGACGTCACCCAGACCCTCGCCCTGGTCGACGGCGTCCCGCCCGTCGCGGGCCGCCCCGGCCGGCCCCGCCGCAGGCCCGAAGCCCTGCTCGGCGACAAGGGCTACGACTCCAATGCCCACCGCGACGAGTTGCGTCACCGACGGATCCTGCCCGTAATCTCCCGCAAGGGATCACCGAACATCAAGGGCCTGGGCAAGCTCCGCTACGTCGTCGAGCAGACCTTCGCTCTGCTCCACCAGTTCAAACGCCTCGCCGTCCGCTGGGAACGCCGCACCGAACTCCACGACGCCTTCGTCTCCCTGGCCTGCAGTCTCATCTGCTGGCGACGACTTCGGAAGTCCCAAAACGACTGATCGGTGTCAGGGCAGGCCAGGGCCCCAGCGGGCTGCTTCAGAACGTTGATACCCTCCGCACCTACGGCGAGGCAGGGGAGACGATCATGGGAGCCGTGCCGTCGAGACCTCCGAGCCGCCGGTTCAGAGGAACTGGCCTCGGTGTCCTCTTCGGTGGACTGACCGCAGTGGTTTCCACTGCTGCCATAGGGAATGCATGGGCTGCTTGTGACATCGGCAACGGCGTAACCAATGGCATGACTTTGCTGGTTCTTGCGCCTCTCATATGGATCGCCGCTGCGGTTCCGTCGGTGATCCTGCACAGCACCCTCGGAACACGTCATCGCAGGACAGCCTTGGCTGCAGGACTCATCTTCGCCCTGTGGTTCGCCTGGTTCCTTGTCACATGGCTCGGCATGCCGGACTCCTACCCCGCCCCGTTGTGCCCGGGCAATGTCCCACCCTGGTGGCCGAGCTTCATCCCAGCATGACTCCGGCGTAGCCCGTGAACGGCCTCGGCACCAGCAACCTCTCAACAACGCTCCGACCAGCCCTGGCACGCCAGCAAGATCGTGTTATGAGTTC
>NZ_JBVIIM010000085.1:0-1209 GCF_055569765.1 Streptomyces sp. NPDC031365
CTTCAACGCGGCCTGCTCGTTCGGGAAGTGCCCGCGGGCCTTGACCGCCCGCCGGATCCTGGCGTTCACCGACTCGATCGCGTTGGTCGTGCAGACGATGCGGCGGATCTCGGTGTCGAACCGGAGGAACGGAGTGAACTCCTCCCAGGCGTTCTCCCAGAGCCGGACGATCGCCGGATACTTCTTGCCCCACGCGTCGGCGAACTCGGCGAACCGCTCGAGTGCGGCGTCTTCGGTCGCCGCGGTGTAGACGGGCTTGAGGAGCTTGGCGATCTTGTCCCAGTCCTGGCGGGCGGCATAGCGGAAGGAATTCCGCAGCAGGTGGACCACGCAGGTCTGGACGGTGGTGCGGGGCCAGACGGTCTCCACCGCGTCGGGAAGCCCCTTCAGCCCGTCGCAGACCAGCATGAGGACGTCGTTCACGCCGCGGTTCTTGATCTCGGTCAGGATATGCATCCAGTGCTTGGCACCCTCGCCGCCGTCGCCGGCCCACAGCCCCAGAATGTCCCGTCGGCCCTCGACGGTGACGGCCAGGGCAACGTAGATCGGCCGATTCGCGACGGCACCGTCGCGGATCTTCACGTGGATCGCGTCGATGAAGATCACCGGATAGACCGGGTCGAGGGGCCGGTTCTGCCACTCGGCCATGCCGTCCATGACCTTGTCGGTGATCGTGGAGATGGTCTGACGGGAGACCTCGGCGCCATAGACCTCGGCCAGATGGGCCTGGACCTCGCCGGTGGTCAGGCCCTTCGCGGACAGCGAGATCACCATCTCGTCCACGCCGGTCAGGCGCTTCTGCCGCTTCTTGACGATCTTCGGCTCAAAGCTGCCCTCGCGGTCGCGGGGCACAGCTATCTCGACCGGGCCGACGTCCGTCAGCACGGTCTTGGCCCGGGTCCCGTTGCGGCTGTTGCCTCCGTTCTTCCCGGCGGGGTCGTGCTTGTCATAGCCGAGGTGGTCGGTGATCTCGCCTTCCAGGGCGGACTCCAGGAGCCGCTTGGTCAGCTGCTGGAGCAGCCCACCCTCGCCGGTCAGCTGCAGGCCCTCGGCCTGAGCGCGGCCGACCAACTCGTCGATGAGCTGGTCGTCCACCTTCTTCGCCGGCTGCGGCTCAGCGGCCTTGACGGACTCGGCCTCGGTCACGTTGTCGCTGGTCATCGATGCATCTTCCTTGATCAGGAGTTACACCGATCGTTTTACAGTCCC
>NZ_JBVIIM010000086.1:0-1166 GCF_055569765.1 Streptomyces sp. NPDC031365
TGAAGTTTCCCCGTGATCTCGGACACGTGATCGCTATGCCGCGAGAGCGTGCTGGTGCCGTTGCCTGGTTTCGGCCGGGGTGAGGTAGCCGAACGTGCGGTGCTTGCGTAGGCGGCGGCGGTTGTAGAAGGTCTCGATGAAGGAGAAGACCTCGGCGCGGGCGGTGGCCCGGTCGGGCCAGGTACGGGTGCCGATCTCTTCCTTGAGCAGGGCCCAGAAGCTCTCCGCGGCGGCGTTGTCGAAGCATGATCCGGTGCGTCCGCAGCTCTGCCGCAGCCCCAACTTCCCTATTCGTTGCCGGAACTGAGTCGAGGTGTATTCGCTGCCGCGATCGCTGTGAACCACGCAGCCGGGCTCGAGTCCGCCCCGGCCGTGGGCCATGTCGAGAGCGTCGACCACCAGCTCGGCGCGGTGGTGGTCGGCCATGGCGTAGCCGACGACCTCGCGGGTGGCCAGGTCCAGCCAGCAGGCGAGGTAGAGCCAGCCCTCGGCGGTGGGCAGGTAAGTGATGTCGCCGACCAGCTTGGTCCCGGGGCGCTCGGCATGGAAGTCGCGGCCGATCAGGTCCGGGGCCGGCTTCGCTCTCGCGTCCGGCCGGGTCAGCGAACGCCGTCTGCGCCGGGTGACGCCGCGGATGTCGCGCTCACGCATCACGCGGGCGACGCGCTTGCGGTTCACCCGTCGGCCCAGGCGGCGCAGTTCGGCATGGATACGTGGGACACCGTAGGTGTGCCGGGAAGCGATGTGCACCACGGTGATCTCGTGTGCGAGCGCGTCGTCGGCGGCCTGCCTGGCACGGCGGGCGGCTTCGCCCTCGCACCAGGCGTAGTAGGAGGAGCGGGCGACCTTCAGCACCCGGCACAGCAGGACGATCGGATAGTTCGCCTTCTCCGCATGGATCAACCGGTACAGCTCGCTCACCGGTCGTTCTCCTTCACGAAGAAGGCCGTCGCTTTTTTCAGGATCTCGATCGTCTGCTGCTGTTCACGGACCTCCTTGCGCAGTCGCTTGAGCTCCTCGCGCTCGACGCTAGTCAGCTCACCTGACGTGCCTTCGCCCTGGTCCGCCTTCGCCCGGCGGTACCAGCCGCGCAGGGACTCGGAGCTGATGCCGAGTTCCCGGGCGACGGCGGTGACCGTCTTGCCCGAGGAGTCGACGAGCGCGAT
>NZ_JBVIIM010000087.1:0-1154 GCF_055569765.1 Streptomyces sp. NPDC031365
TACTGACTTTGAATGCGTGATGTCGTCATGGTGGTTGGCGCCGGAGGCCGGTGCCGGTGAGGCAGCCGTCGAGGACGTCGGGGCGGTACTGGAGCTGGCGTAGGCCGCGCCGGACGGCGTTGATCAGATCGTCAGGGTCGGCGAAGGCACGATTGGCCGTGGTGGTGCGCCGCAGGACGGACCAGATGCCCTCGACCGGGTTGAGGTCGGGTGCGTAGGGCGGCAGCTGGAAGACGGTGAGCCAGTCGCGGTCGGCGATGTAACGGCGCATGCCGGCCGTCAGATGGGTGTTCAAGTTGTCCCAGACCAGCACGATCGGGCCGCCGAGCTGCTGGTGGGCGGTCTGGATCAGGTCGCGGTAGTCCTTCCAGGAGAAGCTCTTGCGCCCGTCGGGCCGGGCGTCCGGGCACGGGCGGTAGATCAGCCGGGAGGGTTCGCCGGCCTTGTAGCAGGCCAGGGCGGCCACCGATAAGCGGCGGCGGGAGCGGCCCCGCACGCGGATCACGGGGGTATGGCCGCGGCGGGACCAGGTGCGGGTGGTCGGCGGCGTCATCGAGAATCCGGCCTCGTCCTCGAAGACGAGCCAGGCGTCGAGCGCCGCCACGGTCCTTCCACGCTCGGCCAGGTCTCCTTCACCCAGCCGGCCACCGCCGCCTCGTCCCGCTCGAGCGCCCGGCGGGTGGGGACCTGGCAGCTCCAGCCGTGCCGTTTGAGCAGGGCGGCCACCCCTTGGACGGTGTAGCTCTTGTGGAAGCGGCGCCCGATCAGCGTCTTGATCCGCGACAGGGTCCAGGTCTGGTCCGGCCAGCCGTGTGCCACCGGCCCCTTGGCCAGCTCCCGCTCGAGCACGGCGAACAGTTCGTCACTGAGCAGCGGCAGTGACGCCGGGCCCTTGGAAGCCAGGGCCCGGGGGCCGTTCTGCGACCAGGCTCTGCGCCACCGCTGAACCGACCGGACGCTGACCCGCAGGTCGTGAGCGATGACCGGGTTCTCGTCGCCCTGCCGGAACCGCTCGGCCGCCTCCATCCTCAACTGCTGGCGAAAGGCCCGCCGTTCGTCGGTCAGTCCGCCCCCTTGCGCATACCTCATGTGGTCGGCATACCGCAGGGATCATGAGGCGTCAGCCCTACGACACCACGCTTTGAAGGTCAGTA
>NZ_JBVIIM010000088.1:0-1076 GCF_055569765.1 Streptomyces sp. NPDC031365
AGAAGGCGTGGATCAACGACCCCGCCAAGCGTAGGGAACCGACACCACAGATCTCATAGCATCACAAACGTCTCACTGGACTTGAAATCTTCCGCGACGTCGCTCAGCCGTGATCGAGCAGGGAGGGCACTCTGAAAAACGGGGTTCCGTCCTCAAGGGGCGGCCAGTCAAAGGGACGGGAGCGGTTACGGCACCCAGCACGCAGAGCCGTCCGGGCACACCGGCACCGCCACGCGGTGACGTGAGCGTCTGTTCCCCGGCATGCGCAGGGAAGGTGAGCAGCCGACACTGGTCTTGAGGACGAGACCGGCCGGGGCGGGTCACACTCCACGAGTTCCTCCCGCGCCGACAACGACGCCGGAAGGACACGGCCATGACGACTGCCCAGGAGATCATGCACGCCGGTGCCACCTGCGTACAGGAGAGCGAAACACTTCAGGACGCGGCGCGCAGGATGAAGGAACTGGACGTGGGAGCCCTGCCGATCTGCGGGGAGGACGACCGGCTCCGCGGGATCATCACCGACCGCGACATCGTGGTGAAGTGTCTCGCCAGCGGCAAGGACCCCAGGACCATGACCGCCGGCCAGCTGGAACAGGGCAAACCGATCACGATCGATGCCAAGGCCGATGCCGACCAGGTCCTGCACACCATGGAGGGGCACAGGATCCGTCGGCTGCCGGTGACCGACAATCATCGCCTCGTCGGCATGATCAGCGAGGCGGACCTCGCGCGCCACCTGCCCGAGGACCAGGTGGGCCACTTCGTCGAGGTCGTCTGCGCGACCTCCTGACCGACCTGTCATTCCCCGGCGAGTCTTCGCCGAACATCGGTTCAGGAGGTCGTGATGGGACGTCTCAACGAGCGAGTGGCGATCGTCACCGGTGGAGCAAGAGGGATCGGGGCCGCCGTGGCACGTCTGTTCGCCGCGGAAGGCGCGGCTGTGACGGTCACCGATGTCCTCGACATCGAAGCTCTGAAGCGCTCTCGGAGATCATTTCCAAGAGCGCGGAAGCTTTTCCCATCACCTCGAGTGCGGCCTTGTTCCGGGCCAGGTCTTTTTGCAGCCGCTCCAC